>JBCCTX010000107.1:0-21773 GCA_039197765.1 Bacteroidota bacterium | reverse complement strand
TATTCCCTCTCCAGGCCAGAACACTTGACTTTGGGATTAAAAAAACTTGGAAAAAGTCATGTGAAATACGGAGTAGAGGCCGCACACTATCCAGTGGTGAAGGAAGCCATGCTAGAGACGATCGCAGAGACCTTAGACGACCAAAAAACTGAACACGTGATGAAAGCATGGGAAGCCGCTTTGAGCTTTATTATGGACCATATGAAAAACCCTGAAGACTGAGTTAGCATGATTTACACCTATTATAAAAATCTATAGGAATGTTGATAGCCTAGCTATCTATAGAATCTTGAACCTAGTACCCGCTCTACTGATCAACGCTCTTTTGATGGGGCTATTTGCTATCCAACACAGTGTGATGGCTCGTCCAGCTTTTAAGGAGAGGTGGACAAAAATCATCGGGAAAGCGGGGGAGAGGAGTACCTATATACTTTTATCCAGTCTGTCATTACTGTTCCTCTACTGGCAATGGGTACCTATCAAGGTGGTAGTATGGTCCGTAGAACCCGGAATTTGGAGTCAGGTTATTACTGGAATTTATCTTTTGGGAACACTGATCGTCTTACTATCTACCTTCATGATTGAAGAAAGGGATGTGAAGAAGGTATTTGGCGCCCTGTACAAAGACTACCAGCGCAAGGTTCCTATGCTCATTCCTTTTACCAACTTCAGCGTGCTCAAAAACAAGCAATCTGTAGAATTAGAGGGCTAAATTCAATCATCCATGGGAGCATGCAGCGAATTTTCCTGTAGCTCCGTTATTCAATAGCAATTATTTTTAAACTTAACACCAATACAACATGAAAACTTTTCAATTGGAAGTTCCCGCCTCAGCGACCAGCATTCAAATTGTAATTCTTCCCCAAGAATCCGCAAGACATGTACAAACCTCTACGGGATATGCAAGTATGTGGAAAGAGGTGGAGCAGATCAGCCACCCGGTAGGCCACCAGGCCTTGAGGAAGTTCTATCAGGTTGGATAAGTCAGGGTACTAAGTAAACCACCAGTAAGATAGGTCGTGTTGTTTTAGGCAGCACGACCTTTTCTAGATGCTTTCCCTCGGTACATGACAAAAAGTAAAATTTGCCCAATTTCCCCTTGCAGGGTTGGAATTTTACATCGGAGAAGGGGGGGATGTACAGTGATAGCAAAACAGGTTGAAAATCTTCTCTCCCGAGTTTTGTCATGTATAGAAATTCCTTCCAACCATCTTAAAATGGATAAGTCCTATAGAATGTGTATTCAATAAACAAAAGCCAAAAACTAGGAGGAATTTTTTCGCTCATCCTTATGTTTCTCATCGGGTATGCTCGGTGGAACCAAAGCGGATGTCAGAAAAGAATTTCCTATTCAACGATCCATTTAAATGAGGGTATCGACCTAGATCGATTATATGCCCCTCCGAGTCAGGGGGAACTTTTGGATATTCAAAAGCAGTGGGAAGCCTTCAAGCTTCAGAGTGACTCATTTAAATTCGTAGCAGATTTTTCCTTTGGAACCCATCGAAAAGGAAAAGTAATTTTGCAGCATGCTGGGAAGCAAAAACACTACGGGGCTATCATTTTTCCTAGTGCCTACACAGAATTGAAAACATATCCGCTATTGGTGTGGGCAAATGGACTTAACCAGGTTCTGCCTCAGGTGGATCTAGATAGAAATACCCTGAGAAAGGCCTTGTTTGATAAATTGGGGAACTATTTTTTGGTAATCCCTTCCTTTAGAGGCCAGGAATTAAGGGTGCAAGGTAAAAGCTATTGCTCAGATGGATTTTTTGGCGATGCATTTGATGGAGCCTGCTCTGATGCGTTAAGATTGATGCATTTGGCCAAAAGCGAATATTCATCCATTGACGCGCGACGTACAGTTTTTTGTGGAGTGAGTAGAGGAGGGACCGTCGCCTTGCTTGCAGGAATCAGAGATAGTTCGATTCAGACAGTTGTTTCGATAGCTGGACCTACCAACTTTTTTTCCAAGGAAGCTTATTACAGATATGGAAAGCAGTATAAATATCAATTCCTGAGTTATACCCAGGTTCAGGAAGAGATTAGAAAAAAAATCCTAAAGAGTTCACCCCTACATTTTGTTGATTTCCTAAAACCTTCTTTACTTCTCATCCATGGGAAAAGTGATCGTACGGTCCATATCTCTCATGCTGAACACGTGGTAGAAAAGCTAAGGAATAAAGAAAATTTTAAGCCTGTACTGGTGGATGGGGGGCACCAGTTGGAGGAGTGGGATCGAGTTGAACAGTGGATACGACTTCAAAACAAATAAAGTAGTCCCTTGGACAGTTATTTATCAATATAACACTAGATACTTCCCCCCTATGAAAAAAATTAGCACCTTCGTCCTCCTATCTTTTGTGTATGTCAGCTTATGTACCGCTCAAGAAACCGACACCTATGCTTCTACCCTCAAAGAAATGTTTGAGGTATCAGGTACAGAAAACACCTATAAAGCCGCAATCACGCAGGTATTTTCTATGTTCAAACAAAAGTACAATGACGTAGATCCAGAAATCTGGACAGAATTGGAAGGAGAATTCATGCAGACCTCTCTCGATGAGTTAGTAGACATGTTGGTACCTGTTTACAGCAAGCATTTGACGGAGGAAGATATGCATGCGGTAATTGAGTTTTACTCGACGCCCGTTGGGAAGAAATTTGCAGAGAAGACCCCTCTGATAACGCAGGAGTCTATGCAAATTGGTCAAAGTTGGGGAATGAAAATTGGGGAGGAATTTGTCAAAAAAATGGAAGAGCGTGGATACCGCTAACCCGATAGCGTACGTCTTGCCCTAGTTTGCCTATTGTGGATACTGCACGGTATTTTTGAGAATAATTACCTAGCAAGTTGTTTCTTGCTTTGGATTAAAAATTATTCTCTGAAATGCTTTTAGCCTCCCGTGTGATTCAGCAGACAATAATGGGGGTCATGCAGAATGATGCGGAGGGGTAAGGATTTTTTGAAGTAAATTTTTATTTACGACTGAGCTGAGAATAGTCAAAAGAATCATACCTATTCATAAAATTGATGACTATGTAGTCTTAGAGAGGATAGATCCCAGCTATAACCTTGAAATTGGAAGAGGAGTCAAAAATATCCACTTTTGGTTGATAATCTAGTATCCACATGCGTCTCTTAGCTTAAGCTAAGTCCCCTTTGGTCTGTGTTCTTCTGCGTCAAATAACACTGGATTTAATGAGTAAGATACATCCTCTAATTCCCCACCACTACTGGCCACCCCACAAACTGCTTCGCAGTATCTGCCGTTACGTCCCCAAACCTGGGCCAGCATTCGAACGTAACTTCCTCATCGGCCTTATCAAAGCGAATCAAGCCATATCCCGCCCCATTTGAAGGACCATCGGGATTGGCATAGGCGTGCATCGTAATCCGATTGTCCATACCATCGCGGTATTGGCCAGTCCAGGGGAGCAAGTCATTAGCATTTTTTCCTCCTTTTTCGTCTTCAGGCCACCACCAGCGAGAGTAGTAATTATTGACAATTGCAGGAACCACGAATGCCCAGGGGCCATCGTCGAATGCCTCAATCCCATGACGCACAACGGTAGCCAGGTGCTGATCTCCACCAATATGAACGGCATTTGCCGCTTTGATGGCTTCTAAGGCACGCTTACGGCCCGACTGCGGCCAGCCGTTGGAGTCCAGGTCAGCGTGGAGGCGATTATCGAGTTTGCCGTGGATATGAGCAGCGCCACAGAAGCCTGTTTGGGAAAGAACCGCTTTCATGGCAACGCCATCCTGGCGTGCGCCCCAATCTTCTAGGAAGCTGAGTTGGCGTTCCCCTAGAAGAACCAAGCCCGATAAGTCAATTGTGCTAGGATCGTATGCAGGATTGCGGATGTGATCAGGGCGAGGGCCTTGCTGTGGAATCTTTCCCTTGGGTCCGGACTTGAATTTCCGGTCTTCAACGATAGCAAAGTCCACTCCGCCCACAATTAAGTTGGTATAATACACATTAATACCCTGCTGGATGGGTGTAGGATCATAGGGATCAGGTAGGTGTGCTGTCTGACAGCGCTCCACCATTTTTACATATTCGTGGTGAAAGGAATAGCCGCCATCGCTCCCTCCTTGGGTCGTCGAGATTTTCCCCCCTTCTCCCCACAAATTTCCCTGACCAACGTCGTGGTCATCAGGAATAGAAATACAGGGTCTATCGCGGAATAGATCGCGAAACTGCAAACCAAACTTCAACCAGGCAGCTGTGTGTTCCTTATGATCATAGGACTGGTCCCCTGCAAAGAAGAGCAGATCAGGATTGTGGTAGCCTACATTGCGAACGTAGTTTGCCCGGTCCCCTCTGTCTTTATTGCTGTTGCAGGAAAATGCCGCTAGAACAATTTGGGCTTTATCCTTGGGGTCTTTGCGAATCAGGCCTTCGAACATTGCTTGCGCCCCATGCCGAATTCTGTAAGGGATGTCCTGGGTATCATCCCAATTCTCTACCCGAAATAAGGCCGACCAACCCAAGTCATTTACCCGCTGCGTTTGAACTTCCGCCCAACCCGATCCCGAATCAATTTCCAGTCTCACCTCCCTACTTTCCTCTGGATAGAGGGGATATAGCTGTGCAGACAGTTTTAAGGTCCCATTGGCAACGGTGTACATCCCAAATGCTACAACGGAATCCCGATCTACCTTCAATTCAATGATGGGATTCGAACTCCTGTTCCACCAATCATTGGTAGCGAGGGTATCCAAATTCTCAAAGGGCGCAGGCACAGGCGGTGCTAATTGGCCGAGTTGGGGAGAATCCGGACTAGGCTGACAAGCAACAATACCCAAGAGTATTGCAGACAGGATAAGGGGCAATGTGTTCTTCATCTAAGGAGTAGATTTTTGAGCTTTGTAGAATTTAATTCAAAAAGACCAATAAGTAGATAAAACTTAACTATTTTCTCAATGAATACATCGGAAAAGTTGATAGTAACGTAGTCTACAGTGGCTTCTGCAGATAGTTAAGTAAAAATCGTTAGATAGTCGGTGGTAAAAAAAATAAGCGCCAGTCGGGTAGACCAGCGCATATTCCTTAGTAATTATCTGCACATTGTGATACCAAAAGGGGTTCTAGGTTAAATAGTTGAATAGTCCATGGTCCACAGCTTGGGTTGTTAAGTCTGGGTTAAAAATGGATAGATAGTCAGTGGTCCGTAGTCCGTAGTATAAAAAAAGAGCTAGTTGGATAGTCCATAGCTCCTCAGTATCTCTTAGCATATGCTAAGTCCCTAACATTCTGTGTCCTTCTGCGTCGAAAAGGGTTCTGGGTGGGAGGGGTTAATTGGTCGGTGGTCCGTAGTCCGTGGTAAAAAAAAAAAATCAGCTGGCGAGTTGAATAGTCAATAGTCTACGGTCAGCATCCGTCATAACCAGTTCATCCCAAGTCAGTGTCAAAAATAGTTAGATAGTCGATGGTCCATAGTCCGTGGTAAAAGTGCCAGTTGGAGAGTCAAATAGTCCACGATTTCCTGCGTCGAAATAAAGCCCTGAGTTAACCATATCGCAACCGACATCCAGCATCATTTAGCCGCTAGCTAAATCCCTCTCCCTCTGTGTTCCTCCGCATCTAAATCAAAAAACATAAGCTACCAATAGGTGCCATAAATACGACCAGTGCCTAGGGTACTTCTAGGAATAAATGAAAGACAAGTAGGACGCTCTTTTAGCACTAAACCTTCAACCTTACGGTATACTACGTATCGAAAAGTTTAAATTATGGGGTATTTATCCGCAAAAAAGAAAACATTTTTCTTCAAGCCACGTAATACCAATCAAATAAACAGTTCGTATCACAACTTTATCCTCATATAAACCCCTGGTCCTTGTCTCCCCAAGCCTATCCCCAATAGGCTCACAATTGAGGATTTTCCGAATGTACATGTTGTAAACCCTGAATATATAGGGTTCGGTCGCGGATGCTTTTTCCGAGCATCGGCCGTTTTCTATTTTGCTCAATCCCAATAAGTAATACCTATTAAAAAATACTACGGACCACTGACTGTCGACTATTTAACCAATTATCTATCTTTACCGCTATGAACAAAATTTTCCCTCGTTATACGGTTACTTCTGCCCTGCCCTATGCGAATGGCCCCTTGCATATTGGGCACATTGCAGGCGCCTATCTTCCCGGCGATACCTACGTGCGTTACCTTCGGCTGAGAGGGCGCGATGTGGTATATGTCTGTGGCAGTGATGAGCATGGAGCCGCCATTACCCTTCGCGCCAAAAAGGAAGGGACCACCCCTCAGGCCATTGTGGATAAGTATCATGCCCAGATCAAGGAAGCCTTTGAGCGTTTTGGAATGTCTTTTGACATTTACCACCGCACCTCAGCAGAGATTCATCACGAGACCTCCAAGGAATTTTTCACCCGACTGAATGACGCAGGGGAATTTGTGGTAAAAGAATCCGAGCAATATTACGACGAGGAATACAAGCAGTTTCTCGCCGACAGATATATAACCGGAACCTGCCCCAATTGCAGTTACGAACAGGCGTATGGGGATCAATGCGAAAATTGTGGAATCTCATTGAGTCCTACCGAGCTGATCAAACCGGTCTCTACCCTAAGTGGGAAGAAGCCTATACTCAAGAAAACTAAGCACTGGTACCTCCCCTTGGACAAGTACCAGCCCTGGTTGGAGGAGTGGCTACAAGAAGGGAAAAAGGGACAATGGAAAAACAACGTATATGGGCAGTGTATCTCTTGGCTTAAAGCAGGACTCCAGCCGCGCAGCATGACGCGAGACCTCGATTGGGGAGTGGATGTCCCCTTGAAGGAAGCCAAAGGGAAGAAATTGTACGTTTGGTTGGATGCTCCGATCGGCTATATTTCAGCCACTAAGCAGTGGGCTGCAGACAAGGGGAAGGACTGGGAAGTCTATTGGAAGAAGCAGAAAAAGGAAGTAGACAACGCTCGGCTGATTCACTTTATAGGGAAAGACAACATCGTCTTTCACTGCTTGATCTTTCCCTCGATCCTCAATGCCGTAGGAGATTACATAGTACCCGATAATGTCCCTGCCAATGAGTTCCTCAACCTGGAAGGAGACAAGCTTTCTACTTCCCGCAACTGGGCCGTTTGGCTACACGAGTACCTGGACGATTTCCCCGGAAAGCGAGACGTACTGCGCTATGTCTTAACTGCAATCTCTCCTGAAAATAAAGACAGTGAGTTTACCTGGAAAGACTATCAGGCCCGCAACAACAACGAGTTGGTGGCAATCTTGGGAAACTTCGTGAACCGAGTGATCGTCCTGAACAGCAAATACTTCAAAGGAGTGGTTCCCGAGCCCAGTGCCAAGGCCTTGAAGGGAGAAAATGCCAAGGTCCTGTTCAAAGAAGTCGGCAAGCAAATTGGAGAAATTGAGCAAAACCTGGAAAGCTTCCGCTTCCGAGATGCCCAGGCTGCTTATATCAACATTGCCCGTGCAGGTAACAAGTATTTGACAGATGAAGAACCCTGGAAGAAATGGAAGGAACATCCCGAGGCAGTAGGAGACATCCTATTCAACTGCCTGCAGGTTATCCAAAAGCTAGGGGTAATCTCCCGCATTTTCCTTCCCGATACAGCAGAGAAGATCGCCGCCTTGCTGAACCTAGGGCTGGAGGACTTTGGCTGGGACAGCCTTAATGCCGAAATCGGGGTAAGCCCAGGCCATCAGGCCTTTGAGGGAAAGCCCCAGGTATTGTTTAGCAAAGTCGAAGACGAGGTGATAGAGGCCCAGGTTGCCAAACTAGGTAACAAGGAAGAAAAACCTGAACTTAATTTGCCTCCGCAGAAAGACGAAATCCAATTCGATGACTTCCAAAAAATGGACATCCGCATAGGAACCATCTTGGAAGCCTCCAAGGTTCCCAAAGCAGATAAGCTCCTGCAGTTCAAGGTAGATACCGGAATTGATACGCGGACGATTGTTTCCGGTGTGGCCAAATACTTCAAGCCAGAAGAACTGGTAGGAAAGCAAGTAACCGTCCTGGTCAACCTCAAGCCTCGTAAGATCCGAGGGGTTGAGTCTCAGGGTATGATCTTATTTGCCGAGGATACGGAAGGGCAGTTGCACCTGCTCCACCCAGAATATGAGGTGGAGAAAGGGGCGAGTGTGAATTAGGCTTTTACTTTAGTAGATCCATCATCGAACAGCAACTTAGCGACAGGAAGTATCGAATGATAAGGGACCTTGTCAAATCGATACTTCCTGTCCCTTTATACTATATAAATTTCTCTCTAAATAAAATCTAGCGGGTTTATGGGCTTATTTCCTTCTCCATTTCAGGGGAAAGCCATAGGGAATTATTGTGGATTCAAAAACTCAACCGTGTCTCCATCCGCTCCAATGTCCCAAGTACGGCATGACGTAGTACATTGGTCTGGCGATTGGCCTCATCTGAGGTGAGCATCCCCTGATCGCGTTGGCGCTTAAGGGAGTTCCATCGCCCGAGCAGGGCGATGACATCGTTCTCCATGCGTTGTAGGGCATCTGCCTCGCGCGTCAGATTCAGCATGTGTTCCAAGGCCAGGGAGAGGTCTTCATCCAAGGTGATGATGCGCTGGATTTTTGTGATAGTGCTTGAGATATCTTCCGTAACAGGGGGAGGAGTGTCCCGGGGTTGAGAGGGATCCGAAGGGGAAGTGGTGTTGCCTTGCGTTCCAGTAAGTACTGCCTGTAGGCTTTGTAGTTCTTCATTTTTGGGATAAAAGGTAAGGGCCACCCGGACTAATTCCACCATCATTTCCTGCCTTTTTACCTCTTCGATAATCATAAACCAGTTATCTGCAGCACTATCCGAAAAGCTAATGTTGCGCTGAGGAATCCCTGCATCCGTAAGGACCAGACGAGATCTAGGGACCGAATTAAACAGGTAGGCTAGGGTCTTTCTCAAGGTTATTTCCTGGTCCAGGGAGAGTTCAGCCATTGCGATCAGATTATGAAGAGCGGAAAATTAGATAAGAAGAAAACTTTTCCAAAATAAGGGAAAATTCTGGGCTTTTTTACGAGGAATTTTCGCCTAAGCACAAAATTTGGTGCGACAAGCAAAAAATGTTATCCAATCCATTTTAACTTTCGAAGAATAGAATTATTTTATGAAAGCTATCACTTAATCGTCAACCCGGGAATTTTTTACGACAAAATTCGCCCTAAGCTATTTATCCCATGTCCTCAACCCAAATCCATGTGCGCAATGGTAGAATGACCAATACTACCTACGCACAACTAGATGCTTTATTTACCTCATACAAGGAAACGCCTCAAAAGCCCATCGTAATATATTTACACGGCGGAGCGATTGGTCAGAAAAAAGTAGAACAACAAATTAGGGAGCACCTCTCGGTTTCTGCCTTTAAGGAAGCGGATTGTTTCCCCATTTACTTGCTGTACCAATCGGGTATTCTGGAAGTGATCGTCAACAATGTAATCGAGGCCTTTCAAGCACAAGTTGGAACCGAAACCCTCGATGGAAGCTTTGATGCCTTATCGAGTCTGTTGAAGCAAGTCGCTCAGTCTAGAAAGTTCAATAGGCTTTTTAAGATTGTGGCGAAGCGCGTGATCAAGAAACTAGGAGCGGATGTATTGCAGGAAATCCAATCGGGCTCTCTACTCTCCCCGGCTGGCTTTGAAAGTACCCTATCCGCTACGCATGCAAAGGGAATGTTTGCCAACTTCGAAGCAAAAATTGATACCCTTTCGGATTTGTATCAGATAGAGGACGATGTATTTTCAGAGAGTGCCCTCTTCGACATGGCAGTGCCCTATGTAAAAGATTTTCGTTCAGAAGAAATTGAGGCGTTAAAGAAAGAACTAGCCGAGGACGAAGCCGTAAAGGCAGAAGCCATAGCGGGCGGATATGACAATGCTGAGGGCTTTGAGTCCCTTGGGGCACCCATCCATTTGATATGGGTGTTGGTACATATTCTCATTCGGGTGATCAAGCGCTTTATCAACCGAACCCACCATGGTTTTTTCGAAACCCTGATCGAAGAAGTATTGCGACAGTTTGTAGAAGGCCCGATGCAGCAGTGGTGGGCTACCCTGAAGGGAGATATGGACCAACTATTTACCATCGAGAAGGAAGAGGACCGAGAAATCTTTGCGGGTTCTGCTTTACTCAACCTGTTGGAAACCCATTGGGAGGGGCTTCAGGAAGGAGGGGAACGAAAGGTTTTTCTCATAGGGACGAGTGCTGGTACTACTTTGTTGAGTAAGTTCCTGGGTGCGGCTGAAGCACAGAAAATCCATACCAAGGTTAGGTTTCACACGGTCTTCATCGTTCCGTCCGTTACGGTTGAAGAGTTTCACCAAAACATGACAGATAGCCGGGAGCGGATTCAATCTGTTCGAATATTTGGGCTGAATGATACCCAGGAACGGAAGGATCAGGTGATCAAAATCTATCGCAATTCCATCTTATTTTTGATTTCTGGACTCCTAGAAGAGCGAGTCGCCACTCCGTTACTAGGCTTAGAACGTATCTATCAAGGTCAAGCCCCCTTTCAGCTACACAAAGCCGAGAACCTTCCCATCAAAGAAGTAAAAGCCTATCTCCATGCCAAGGCAGATTTCCCTTTCGTTTGGTCGGAGCAGATGGGCAAAGGGCCTGGGTTGAACAATACTGGTAAGCAACACCAACGGATTATCCAAGATCCGCATTTACTACAAAGCCTCAATGAAATCATTTGCGGAGTAGAGCCAGACGACCTTCCTGAAAATGGGAATGTTGTCGTTTCTACTTCCTCCTCTGCTCCCGCTGTTGCAGCGGGCTTTGAATCCACTTCCCAGAAGAGCTGGAAGTTATCCTTTGGCAAGCAGTTGCCTGAACCCGGAACCCATCCCTGGGACAGCGTATATGCAGAGCTGAGGGAAAAGGGAAAACAGGGAATCATGCTGGAAGCAGATATTGAGGGGAAATTCTTGCACGAATACAAATCGAAGGCCTTGGACTCGGGTTTTGAAAGCCTAGGCTCCTTTATTCCCTATAATGAATATGATCCTGATTGGCCGCCCAAGACACATCCTAAACCCCGCATTTGGCACCTGGATGACGATTTTTCTCAGCTGGACTCGGCCCGAGCGCACGCGGTAGAACACGCAGGAGGAGTGGTACGGATTGCCCATATCGATACGGGGTATGATCCCGACCACATTACCTTTCCTAAGGACTTGGTACGACATGACCTGGAGCAGAGCTTTGTCCCAGGAGAGGAACATACAGGGAATGCCCATGATCGAGAGAAAGATAAGAAAGGAGGAATTCGGCGGCAGCCAGGGCATGGCACGGGTACCCTAAGTATTCTAGCAGGAGCAGAAGTAGATTTTCCAGAATTCAATTTCAAGGGACCTCTTGGCCTACACCGACAGGTGGAGATCGTGCCCATTCGCATATCCAAAAGCGTAGTCTTGTTATTCAAGCAGCATGTCCTTGCCAATGCCCTGCGCTATATAATTTCCCTAAACGACGATCCCAATACCCGGATTCATGTAGTGAGTATGAGCATGGGAGGCGTTGCCTCTCGGGTATGGGCGGAATTGGTTAACGAGGCGTATGAAAAGGGGATCTTTATCGTTACGGCAGCGGGTAACAATTTTGCCAAGAAACCTACCCGGACGCTGGTGTATCCCGCTCGTTTTAAGCGGGTAGTTGCAGCATGCGGAATTACCCATGACTTTACGCCATACAAAATGAGCTTGCTAGAGAAGCTTACGGAGATGCAGGGAAATTATGGGCCCAGAAAAGTCATGGACTGGGCTATGGCCGCCTTTACACCCAATATTCCCTGGGCGAGGTCTGGAACAGGCCAATTTGTCTCCTTGTCCGGTGCAGGGACTTCTTCCGCTACGCCCCAAATTGCCATGGCAGCAGCCCTCTACCGAATGAAATATTTTAAGGAATTGGCGCAGCTTCCCGGATGGCAGCAAGTGGAGGTTATCCGTCATGCTTTATTTAGTACAGCCCGAAAGCGCGTCCCAGGGTTGGATGCTGAGGATTTTACCTTACACTTTGGCCAGGGTATCCTTCAGGCGCGGAAAGCCTTGGAGATAGCTCCCGATCCTACAGGCTTGAAAGAAACAGCTCCCGATCAGATCGTGAAGATTCTTTCCTTTGCTCGGATGTTAGGTGGCTTCGAAAGTACAAGCGATTCTCAAGCTTTGTATGAGATGTTAGATGTGGAACTTACCCAGCTCATTCAACAGGAACCAACGTTGCAAGAACTTTTACAAGATGAGGAAGTAGATGATTTTGACAAATTAGATGACGAGGCGAAACGAGAATTTGTTGCAGTCGTAACGGCCTCTTCTCTCGCATCTGAAACGTTGAAAGCGTTTATGCGGAGGTATTATTCTATGTAAGTAGATTAAGCTTCTCATGGGGATGTAAGGTTTGCGACATTAACCCAAGAGCTAACAATCTGAATGGGCCTTTTAATGTGTTTTACCCGAAGAATCCTCGAGCGGAATATCTCTACTTATTTCTGTAGCATAGAAATTGTGTATTTTGCGATTAACGAGTACTTATTTATCCATTTGATAACCCTTAAGGAAATGCCTGGACTCAGTCGTGAACAAAAAAGGAGCCTCAGAAAAGAATTGGAGAAACTCTTTCCTGAGCAGCAGACTGCTCGGTCTGTTGTACGAGCAGCGGGTATACCCACTGGAAATATCCCCTTTGCAAGCAATGCGACTGACAATTGGTTTGCGATTATGCGAGAAGCGGAGCTCCAAGAGATGATTCCTGAACTTATAGAATCTGCACTTGATAGGTATGAAAATAGCAAAGTGCTATTGGAGGCACAGAGAATCCTCGAACAATATAAACCTGAGGTAAAGCCTATTCCACGGGAGGAATCCGAGCCAAAGCCCCTTCCAAACGATCTTCAAGGCATCAACGTCCAGGAAATTCAAGAGATTATCAAAACGCTTATTTCTCAGGATCGGATGGAGGAAGCCCTCAAGATTACCCAGAAATATATCCATAAATTGGCCCCTAGGAGGGAATCGGATGTTGTAATACTTTTTGGAGCATATTCTGAAATGAGAAAGAGCGTTCAAAGGATGAATTTGGGGAGGGAGGCGGAAGTGGTAGAGAAAAATAGAATTCGAAATAAGCTCCTACAAATTATTGATCAACCGGAAGCAGATTCATCCTTCGATGCTAAAGTTCAGGAGTTACTAGCTCATCGTAAGAAAACAAATGAAATCCGTCCTGATAAAAATCCATGAAAAAGGATTGGATTTGCCCTTCTAGGAAGAGGATGAATGTTAAAATATTGAGTCACAACAGAAATTTACCCACTAATAGCCAACCTATTCCCAATTTCAGGCTTTTCCAACCACTGCTTGACGATGTCTTTGATCTTTTCAGGCCGATCAAATTGGAAAGGCTTGAAGTACTCATCGAGGTAATAACTGTGTATGGCAACGCTGAGTTGTGAAAGGTGCTTTTCGGGATCGAAGCCTTCCGCCAGATGCCTTTTGGGAAGGGCATAGGCGCTGGCACTGCTGTTGACAAGATCTCCTGCCTCGCCTAGAAAAAGAAGTTCCCTAATTACATGGCGTACGTCGAGGGTAAGTACCCGCATTAAGTTTTCTTCCAGTTTTTTCCGAGAGAGGAACCAGGTAGCTTTGAGGCGAAAGATGAAAAAGAAATTGATTGCAAAGTTTTCGTAGCGTTCCCCGATCCTACGTACCAATTGTGTAAGTTCTGGACCGATGTATTCCAATTCTTCCGCTAAGCCCTCGTATTTACCAATAACCGGAAGGTAACGGGTATGAGGATTGCTGGGCTTTCCCTTCTTTATTTCATTGATGAGGTCGCTGCCAGGTCTTTGCATGCGTACTCCAGGCTGTTCTAACAGGGCATGTATAAATCCTCTGTTGAAGTGGATACCCATTTTTAAGGCAAGCTTCAGCAGCCAGTGTAGACTTAGCTCCTCTACAATACGTGCTAGAGCCTTTGCATAGGTTTTTTTCTTATCGGGGTAAATCTTAGGGGACAGGTGCTCAAAGGCCAATAGGTTTGACCCCCGATTGGGACTAGCAATGATCACTGCATTTCCAATTGGAACTTTTGGGTTTTCCTCGCTTCCATGCGTATTGGATAGGAATTGGCCTAAGAGTCCCCCTCTACTACTCGTGATAAGGTCTACCGGCTGCTCAAAGGCAAAGCTTTCCCCGCCAATTTCGCTCAACAGCTTCATTAGGGCTTGGGTATTTTCCCGTACATCTTCCAAGACCGTTGAATGGTCATAGGCAATCACCTGTTGGTACTTGCTGGGGCCCTGCATCCATTCCTTGAGAAAGGAAATGTCCTTGCCATTTTGTGGCCGCTCTAGCAACTCTCCAAAAGATCCTTTGTGCTGGTTTTGGGGCTGAGGAAACGCTACAGCTTCAATAGGCATAGAAGGATCTCGCTCAATTACCCAGGGAGCGGTAGTTGAAAATGTTCCGTGAATTAGGAGCAAGGTTTTAGCCTGAGGATCTAATCCTTCTGTTAAGGTATCCCTATGCTTGGGCGTGAGTACTTCAAATACATCCCATTTTATGCGGAAAATTAAGAGGCGAGACTGAGGGAGGGACTTTCCATCAGGACTACCCTCAAGTTTATGAATGAGCCTTCTAAGGTTTCTGTTCATAGGCGTTTGGATAGATAGCAAAAACCAAGGGAGGAAAGGAAGGGTTCATCTTGGAGGATACTCTAGTTAATGGCACGAAATTCTAGGTCTAGCAGTATATTATACTAGAAACTTCTTAGGTAGGCTACAAAGTTACTCGAAAATTTCGACCTGCGGTAACAAATGATTTCGTTTAGAATGAAAAAGGCCGAATCTACCTTCCTTCAATCACGTCGACAGAGGTAATGACTGTCGATTCCTCTGGAGCGAGACGGGTAAAGTATTGAGGGTATCGATTGTTATTTCTTTTATACGAGCGGTAAGGGATATTGAGCGCTTTGTATACCACCTGGTGCATGCGTTCGCGAATCCTCAGGGAACTTAGCTTGTGATTCTTCATGTTGGGATGTACCCGATTGGATAAGAAGACAAAAATTACATCATGTTCGGGATCTGCCCATACACAGGTACCTGTGAATCCCGTGTGTCCGAAAGAGTTTTCGGAGGCACTGCGAGCGATGATGTATCCACGGTTCAAAGGTGGCATGTCAAATCCCAGGCCTCGAGCATTCCCTTGACGGGAGGTAAATCTCTCTACCGTTTGTGGTTGGAAATATTCTTGGCCTCCATAAGTACCTTGGTTTAAAAGCATTTGAAAGAGAATGGCTAAGTCATTCGCATTAGAGAATAGACCTGCGTGGCCTGCAACTCCGCCCATAGCAGCTGCCACGGGATCGTGTACAATTCCGTGAATCAAGGTATCCAATTTCGGATTGAACTCAGTGGGAACGATTTCTTTTAGCTTGAAACTCTCCTTCGGATTGAATAAGGTGTATTGAAGCCCCAAACTTTGGTAAAAGTTTTCTTTGAGGTACCGTGGAAAAGGCACGTTGGAAAGAGAATCTACCAAGCGCCGAATAATCATCAAGTTCATATCGCTGTACCTAAACCCTGCTCCTTCCACGGGGGTCTGGAGCGTAGTCTGCCAAACCTTTCGATTGATGTAGGGATTATAGCTAGCGAAATAGGGAGACCGCATCCTGAAGGCTTGGACTGTTTTCCCATACCCTGCATAGGTATATAAATTGGGAAGGGACAAAGAGGGAGGAAGTCCAGAAGTATGTGAGAGTAAATCCCTGGAAGTCACTTGGAATAGTGAAGGGATTTTGGGCTCTCCGATACTCTCCCATTTCCCGACAATCAATAAACTGTCTTGATACCTTAGGGTATCCTCTGGAGCGATGACCATAGGTACAGAGGAAGCCTCCCAACTGATCATAAAATCCTCATAGCTTACCGTATCCCATACCCTTATCGGTTCTGGTAATAACTGGTAGGTAAAGTATTTGTAGAGAGGTAAATCCAATTTCAAATTCCCTTGCTCGTACTGCCGCATGGCGGCAAGGGTTGTTGCTGTAATTTTGGTTACAGAAGCGATATCATAGAGATCTTCCTTCTTGACAGGATTCGTTTTTTGGTAAGTGTGGTGGCCAATGGCTTTGTGATAGACCACCATCCCCTTATGCGCAACGAGAATTTGACAACCTGGCATTGCCGAATCTCGAATGCCAGATAGCGCTATACTGTCAATCGCAGCAAACTGATCAGAGGCAAGGCCTCGCATTTCGGGGATACCATAGGAAAGCCGAATGATAGGAGTTTGGATTCCCAAAGTATCTGTATTGCCTTCCCTATTTTTTAGGGTGATCTTTCCCTCTGCCGAAACCCCTCCAAATAAGGTTTGTGCTGCTAGAGATTGGCTAAGTGGCCTTGAATCTTTTGCTTGGAGTATATGGGAGAGATCTTCAAATCGAGAAAGATTTTCAGCAGGCTGAAAATTGATAAGAACTACCTGTGTACGCTTGGATAGCTTTTCGATGAATGAGGTAGTAAGTGAATCTTCCTCTAACGGTTGATTAAGGGCAAAAATAACAGGATCATAATATCCCAAATAGGTCAAGTTTGCTTCTTCAACCGAAACAATTTCATCTGTAAGAATATTCGCATAATAGCTTAAGTATTCTTCAAAGACTTTGAGTTCAGGTCCTAAGGTCATTAGGAAAAAGCGCTTGGTGTCCAGGTTCCGAAAAGGAATGAGTAGGCTGTCATTTCTAACTAAAGAAATATTTTCTGAAGCAAGCCTTGACTGAATATTTATATCTTCAGGATAACTTGCCTGAATAAATTCAAGGTCGAAGGCCGAAGGTTCGTTGGGGGGAATGAGGATTGCCTGTTTTTCAGGAGTGTATAAATTTGAGGGAAACAAAACAGTATTGTCCCATGCTATATACAATCCCAAACAAGAATATAACAATATGAAGGCAATTCTTCTCATGAGTAATTTTCTTCAGATCTAACTTACAAAATGTAAGAAGAAGTAGTTCGTTAAGCCATGTTAAAAACCCATTACAAAAGTACGATAATGACTTTGAAATAGATATTCAACACTTCGTAATAATGATTTTTTAGCTAAAATATTTAAGGAAGAAACATAAATAAATACCTGATGATCAATAAGTTAAGTATTTATTTATTTCAATTTCATATATTACAGTGAATAAACAAATTATGTCAGGTCATTCGGATCAACTAACGGATCAGGATAAGAAACTGACGGTTGGTGATGGTTTGGTTTATTGAACAAAATTTTTCAAACTTACGTCTTAAGTAATTCAACAATGTCCGAAGCTTTCCCTCAATTAAAACTGAAGAAACGAGCAAAGGTAGAGTTTGTCATAAGCACTTTGGAAAAGCTTTATCCTCAGACACCTATCCCTTTGCAGCACTCAGATCCTTATACCTTACTGATAGCCGTTTTACTTTCTGCTCAATGTACAGACCAGCGTGTGAACAAGATCACACCGTTTTTATTTGAGCGTGCAGCTTCCCCACAGGAGATGGCTAAAGTGCCTGTAGAGGAAATCAAACAAATAATAAGACCTTGTGGTTTATCTCCCCGCAAATCCAAGGCCATTTCTGAATTATCTCATATACTTATAGACTCTTATGAGGGAAAGGTTCCATCTTCCTATGAGGCCTTGGAAAGTTTGCCAGGAGTAGGTCATAAGACAGCCTCAGTAGTCATGTCTCAGGCCTTCGGATTTCCCGCCTTTCCTGTCGATACCCATATCCATCGCCTAATGCATCGGTGGACCCTATCCAATGGGAAAAACGTGGTTCAAACCGAAAAAGATGCCAAGCGTTTATTTCCGGAATCCAAGTGGAATTCTCTCCACTTACAAATTATCTTTTTTGGAAGGGAGCATTGCCCCGCGAGAGGACATAGGCCAAGAGAATGCCCGATTTGTTCGCAAATTGGTCGTAAAGACTTATTTTCGTCGTAATAACGCAATGCAATGCGTCGCGATATTGAAAAATGCAGACCCAGATGAAAAAAACACTCCTCATATTTGATTTTGACGGTACGATAGCGGATACCCTGGATGTGGCAGTAGACATTGTAAATGAAATGAGTGTGGAGTTTAGCTTTCAATCCGTTACTAGAGAAGAGTTTGTGTATTACCGTGGGAAGAGTATCCCCGAACTGATGCGGATTTCTGGTCTCTCTTGGATCCAACTTCCTGCCCTGGTAAAACGGACACGCGATCACTTCAAGAAGCGCATAGCAGATGTAGTCCCCGTAAATGGAATGCCAGAAATTTTATCTACCCTCAGCAAAAGGGGATATCGCATGGGGATTCTGACGTCTAATACCCGGGAAAATGTAGAAACGTTTCTAGCTGATCACGGACTGGAGTTGTTTGAATTTATTCATGCGCCGAAATCCTTATTTGGGAAAGCCAAACGCCTCAAAGAAATACAAAGGACCCTTGCCGTTCCCCATGCTGAGATCGTCATGATAGGAGACGAAGTGAGGGATACCGAGGCCGCACATAAAGCGGCAGTGGATTCTGTGGCAGTCACTTGGGGGTTTAATTCTCAGGCCTTACTGGAATCCCATACCCCGACTTGTCTCCTTACAGATCCAAAAGAACTGTTGACCCTTTTTCCTGAAACCATACCTACCTAATTGAATTCCAAAATTTTTCTATGAATTTGTCTGCCGCGTACATACAAATGGTAAAAACCTTCTCCCCTTTCTTATTCCTTATATTGCTTTTGGTGGGATGTAAGACCAATCCCCCCCAGCAAGAATCTTTACCTATAGCTACAGAAGATCCCATGGCTAATATCGAAGATTCAGAAGCCAAGGAACTATTGGAAAAAGCCCTAGAAAGTATGGGGGGGCTCGACGCGTGGAATTCCATTGAAACCCTGAGTTTCCAGAAAGAATTCACCCTGTATAAGGAAGACGGAGCTATTGAACAGAGTACGCTACAGGGACATACCTATCAGTTTATTCCCGAGACGTTTATTCGAATCGAATGGTCCCAGGATGATGCAGAGCAAGAAATTACGTACGATGGAGCGAAAGTAAAAAAAACCATCAATGGAACACCTGACACCAGAAGTTCTCCTTCTTCTATAGAATCCGCCCTGTTTAGTTCTACATTTGTCGCTAGCCTGCCCTATAATCTCCTTGATGAAGGAGTTTCCCTGAGCTATCTGGGAAAAGACACCTTGGATACTGAACAGGCAGTAGAAGTGCTCCAAGCGGTTTACGATCCCAATAACCACGCTAATCACACAACTAAGGATATTTGGAAGTTGTATTTTGACCAGGAGAGCTACAAGTTGGTAGGATACATGGTACAGCATGCCGACCATTACAGCTATGTGATTAACCTCAATGATACCACTGTCCAAGGATTTACCTTTGTCAAGGACCGCGAAAGCTACCGAGTGGATAGCCTGGGAAATAGATTGTACCTCCGTGCGGACTATTCCTACTCCAACTATCGCCTTACTCAAGAGTGATCGCTATCTATCGATAGTAGAGTAGTTCCTAGCAACCTTTGATAGAGCATAAAAGTACACCTTTACCGACCACCGACCAACAATGAAACCACTACTCGCTTTACTCCCCCTATTTTTCACTGGTCTCACTCTCTCCGCTCAATTTTCCATTGACAGCGGGCGCGTTTCCCTGAAGCAGGATGAAGAGGCCATTTTGCAATCTCCAGCTGAAGGCTTGTGGAGTGTAGCTACAGCTTGGAAAGACCAATGGCCAGGAAATTGGAAACACATAGCTATTCAGCAAACTCAAGTAGAAGGGCCCTGGACCTTAGTATCTGGGGCCTTAGTGATTGGAGGAGACAGCTTGCATATTCGAGACGCCTATCGCAATCGCGGGGACTATATTCAAGTCGTCCGACGCTGGGAATGGATAGGGGATCAAGCCTTAGATAGTATTACCCTTTCGGTTCGGTGGCAGGTAGCCCCTGGGGCAAGGGCTTTGCTACCAGGGGTTTTGTATTATGGAAATCCTTCGGCAGAGAAAACCCAATTCGGTTTCGTTCCCTATTACCATGGAACCCCTGGAGAAGCGTTGTTAGTAGAGGAACATCGCTTCCCGATGCCATTTGTAACTACAGAATGGAAGGAAAGTACAGAGGCGTATGGAAACCTGTACGGTGCCGCACTTCATAGCCTTCCCAGTCCCGTCCCTCAGGCAAACCAACCAGACCAATGGTGGTCTATGGGGGTGAAAGCCGATGTTTCCTTCACAGAACTTCAGCTACTATCCGGACCCTGTACGGTTAACGGGATGCCAAGTACCGTAAAATTTTTGCAAAAGGACTCCAAGGCCTATCCCAATACCTGGTTGAGAATAGAACCAGGAACCATTATCGAAAAGACCTTTTTTCTGGAAATCTACTCTGTAGATAGAGAGGGAGCAGGCTTTCAGCCCGCCCTTGGTACTTCGCTGGAAATTTTTCAACCCTATGGGACGGAGACTTTTCCCTCATTTCGGGAGATTATCGAAGATAAATATCGCTTTGCCAAAACGAGGTGGGAAACGTTTGAAGAAGGTCAGGGGTTTCGGATGTATCACGACCGTCCCTTCTTGGTAATGGGCTGGGCAGGACAGTCTGAAACACCGGGTTATGCCTTTCAGGTACTATCGGATTATGTGGGAGATACGACTGCCCTGTCTATGGCCCAAAAAACCTTGGATTTTCTTGCAACGGCTCCTCTAGACGATCCGGATAAGGGATTCCCTGTACGCTATAATTATGAAAAGAAGGAATGGAGCCGTCCGGACTATCTCTCCCAAGGGCAAGCGTTAGAAAGCTTTACCCGTGCCATTGAGAAAGGTCGGGGAAGCTTGGATACAAAGTCTTGGGAAGAATTTGTAGAGACTGCCTTGGCCTACCAAAGCAAAAGGATTTTATCCTCGGATTGGAACCCCGTTTCTACCAATGAGGCATTCTTAATTTCCCCCTTATTTCGCGCGGCAAAATTGTTTGACAGCCCCCATTTTGAAGAAGCCGCCCTCAAAGCTACAGAACATTATGGCGAGCGGCATATAGATATGTACGAGCCCTATTGGGGCGGGACATTGGATGCCCGTGCAGAAGATAAAGAAGGTGCTTGGGCAGCATTTCAGGCATTCTTGGCTGCTTTCGAGTATACAGGAGACATGAAGTACCTTGCCTGGGCAGAGCACGCCTGTGAAGTCATGCTTACCTATACGTTCGTCTGGAATGTAGCTATGCCCCCTGGTAGGATGTCCAATCACCATTTTGCCTCTTTGGGCTGGACATCGGTTTCGGTGCAAAACCATCACTTGGATGTATATGGCGTCGTTACGACTCCAGCTATATATCGCTTGGGAGAGCTTACTGGCCGGGAGGAGCTTAAGGATTTAGCCCTTGTGATGTACCGTACCTGTGGCCAACTCATCGACCCATTTGGTAGTCAGGGAGAACAGATTCAACAGACCAATTACTCACAAAACCCCAAGGATAGAGACCAGGATGTATTTGGATACCGAGGTGGATATTTTGAGACTTGGACCGTATTTTGGATAACCGCCCATTTTCTTCATGCAGCCGCACAATTTGTAGAGATGGGGGTTATTGAGGAGTAAGGGGAGAGTGCTGTTAGTCCGTAGTAGGGTGGTCGGTAGTTAAATAGTCCACAGTCCATGGTAACCTTTGATCCGAGATCAAAGTACACTATTACCTATTACCTATTACCTATTACCTATTACCTATTACCTATTACCCAACT
>JBCCTX010000106.1:0-21806 GCA_039197765.1 Bacteroidota bacterium | reverse complement strand
TCGGGGGACAGTGACGCGCAAAGGAGTCCTACAGCGAACCAATGTGCCTGCCTCTATCGTAATGCTGGGAATGGGTAAAAGCAGTGAAGATGGTAAAGAAAGTCAGGAAACCAGCGGTGCCAATGAGGTACAGCGCCTACGCAAAACGGATTTCTCCAAAGTAGCCCAAATTGACAGTGATTACCTGGAAGACTTGGCTAAGCGCCTTTGGAAACAAATGAGCCTACGGCTGAAAAGAAGGATGAAATCCAGTGAAAAACAAGGAATGTTTGATCTGCGCAAGACGATTCGGAGAAGTATTGGCCAGGGAGGAGATCCCATTCGTCCCGTTTTTAAACAGAAGAAAAAGCGTAAGCAACGCCTGGTAATCTTGCTCGATGTGAGTGGATCTATGGATAAGTATAGTTTCTTTCTCCTGCGTTTTCTTTGCGCCCTCAAAGAACATTTCAAATCCATCGAAGCCTTTTTATTCAGTACCCAATTGGTGCGCATTACCAATCCGCTGCAAGCGCAAAATATCGCCACTACCCTTTCTTTATTATCTATCAAGGCCAACAACTGGTCAAGTGGAACGACCATCGGTACATGCTTTCGGGAATTCAATGAGCAGTTTGCCAAGCAATGTATGGCAGGCCAAACCACTGTCGTTATACTCAGTGACGGCTTGGATACTGGAGAACCTGAAATCCTCGCGCTAGAATTGAATAAAATTCGCCTGCGCTGCAGCAAACTTATCTGGTTAAATCCGTTAAAAGGAATGAAGGGATATGCTCCTACAGCACGAGGAATGGAAGTTGCACTTCCCCATTTGGACGTATTCCACTCCGCCCACAACCTAGACAGCCTTCTTGAACTTGAAGATTTTTTACAACATGTCTGATACATTTTTTCATATCGCAAGAGAAAAGGAATTGAAGCAAGAGCCCTTTGCTATGGCCTTTGTTGTAAACCGACAAATTCCTTCTTCTGGAAAGCCAGGGGATAAGGCCGTGATTACTTCCGATGGAAACGTGGAAGGCTGGATTGGGGGTGGCTGCACGCAAGGAATTGTCATCAAAGAGGCACAGGCTGCTATCCAAGATGGTAAGCCCCGCTTGGTACACATCAGTCCTGAGGGGGAAAAAATTGAAGAATCTGGTGTTATTCCCTACAACATGACTTGCCACAGTGGAGGCATGGTCAAAATTTACATCGAACCTGTGCTACCCAAACCACATATATTGATCATGGGACGTTCCCATGTGGCCATGGCTTTGGCAAAGCTCGCCAAAGCTATGGGCTATACGGTATCTGCCATGGCAGCAGATGCTGACCCGGTGAGTTTCCCAACAGCAGACCATTACTACCCTACAGGACCATTGACAGAGGAGATTCTTTTGCCACAGACCTTCATCGTGGTATGTACGCAAGGAGAGCAGGATGAAATCATGATGGAAGCAGCCTTGCGATCCCCTATACCCTATGTGGCTTTTGTTTCAAGTCGACGTAAGGCGAACGCAATTTTCAAATACCTCAGAGACGTAAAAATCCCCATTGAACGTCTACAACAGGTACGCACCCCTGCAGGCATGGATATCGGAGCTAAAATCCCGGAGGAGGTAGCCTTGAGTATTTTGGCACAAATTGTTCAAGAACTTCGTAGTGAAAAGGAAGAAGAGGCTGTGGCTACACCAACTATAGATTCGAATTCTGATATTTATATCAATCCCGTATGCGAGGTTCCCGTCAAAAAGAGTACAGCTAAGCATGTGCTGGAGTACAAGGGGGCAAAGGTGTATTTTTGTTGTGATGGGTGTAAACACACCTTTGAGCAGAATCCAGAACCGTATACAGAGAAGGTGCTGGCACGGGGATAGTGGAGGGATTAGGGTATAGTTTGTTTAGCTCTTTACCTGAATAAATTCATCTAATTTTTTCTCTAATATTTTGATGGGGAAATTGTCTCACTTCCATGAGTGCCAACCTTTCTGTTAGCCTTTCTGAATCATTGAGTTTTAGGATCCTAATCGTGGCTTTTCCGATAAGGCTTTTGGGAATTATCTCATGACCAGATAAGTAAAAATGTTCCTTCCATAAGTCCTTTCTGGGATTAAAGAATCTCACAAAATCTTTTTCTTCTACGATTGAACCAATATCTGTCCCTTTGTAGCTATTGCAGAAGAAACAAGAATAGGAATATCCTTCGAATGCCAAGCAATACTCGCAGCAATAATTTGCTCTTTCCCTAACTTTGGCTCTAAGAGAAAGAGAAATATAGGTTTCTATTCAATAAATAGCCATTTTACCAGTGCTTACAATTTTATATTGAAATGATTGTCCAGCTAACTACTTGCTATCTCCCAAAGCTTCTTAAAGATATTTACCGTTTCGAGTACGGCTTCCTCTGGCCTCAAAGCCGTATCAGAGATCCCCGAAATGACACGTGAAATGTTGTGGTCTACCTTGCCTTTCTGTCCCCAGCTACCTTGTGTAGCTACGGTGAGGTAAACTGAGAAATTGTGGTGCCCAGAGCCCGGCCGCTCCCCAATTATGTGAATGATGCCTTTTCGGTTATTAGATTCATTACCTGAACCAAACAACTGCTCTCCAGTGGCATAGCCCGTCCGAACGCGACCGTAGGTAAAGACCAGTTTTTCTTTTGCCAAGCGATAGCCTTGGTCTTTTAGCTGGACTTCTAATTCTTCTAAAAAGGGGATGAGGTGTCCTTCATCCATTAAGGCGCGGGCATTGAGTCCATCTGAAATAACAATTTGAACATCCGGTGGGGTGTTAGCCCAGCGCTTACGAAGGTTCTGAAGCGCTTTCAAAGCCTCACGGCTTAGCGTTTCTCCTGATTCTGGGTGGTAGATATAGTCCTTGCGGTCAGTGGCTTGTGAGCTTAGCAAAATCCCCTCGGGTATGGAGGCTTGAAAGGCCGGATCCATTTCTGTCCAAAGGCTTTCCTTTGCATCTTTATAAAGGTAGCGTACCTTCTCTGCTAGATCAGGGTGCATCTCCCAGGGATATGCACCATATCCCTCAGCTATCGGAACGCCTCTCCCCCTTATGGATTCAATAGCTTGCTTCCCTTCCACATATATTTCTGCCTCACTTCTGGAATCGCCTTTTGCCTTGCGGTATTTATAGTAGACCCAAATAGGGTCGCCAAAGTGTTCAGTGGGTTTCCCATTGGAATCGACTACCTCCAAGTCTTGAAAAAATTCCCACATGACATCGTTAACTTTGTACCCAAACTTCTCTCGGATACGCACATGGTCGTGGTAAGCGGTAGTCAGGTAGCTCAGCATAGGATCATTTTTAGTAGGCAAGGCCATGAGGTATGCAGGGTTGGCAGGCATCACCTGCTCTATGCACCAGTCTAGGTCATCCAGGTCGACGTCCATGTGTAAGGTGGAGCAGATATCCAAGCCTATGGTCAGGCCATGCAGTTTACCCATTACCGTATCTTCCAGGCAGCAACGCACCAATTGCTCTCGGCTCCGAAATACCTCTGGGCCAATGAATCCTGCGACATCGTTTACATGAACCCAGGGCTGTTCTGCCAGGGGTTTCCCTGCGGACATCTCTTGCTTCAAGGCACGTAGAAAGCCATATTTCCGAGATTCATGAACAACCATGTCGAAGCCCTCTCCGTGTCCGTTGGTGAAATCCGCTCCCTGTCCAGTTTCGGCATAGAGGCCATAAGGTCCTAAACGCTGGGCAGCGTGGGAGAACATTTTTTCTACGGTTACATCAAAGGTCTGGTTGGCATTGACCGTCCCGGCCAGACTTTGAAACCAGATGCCTGTAGTTCCTGGCTGCATATCTTCTACTTCTGCCTGTATATCAATATGGGAAAGCACACAATTGGGAAGTGCTTCTTGCAGTTCAAAGGTACTTAGGATATCAAATAACGCTGCCTCTATGCGGGCTACCGACTGGGGTTCGCTAGAAACGGGATTCGTCCCTAACACCAAGTCTCCTACTGCATATGACCATGCATCAAATACCTGCCAGGTTATGTCTTCGATGTTATCTGTAGGGGAATTGGGTTGGATACGCGCACTCATGTAGCCTTTGCTCCCAATCTTAGTTCCAGGTAGGGGATTGAATATCTTTTGCCCTACCCGGATCAATTCCCCATTACTCATAAGCTTGACCAAGCAGGCAATACTATCGCTAGTCAGCGCAGGCATAATAGCCTTGATATCAGGTTCAGGCTGCTCCAATACGAAGTTTTTGAGCTCCCCCATGGTCCAAGAGTGAACCTCAGGATTATCGACCGTGGTACGTCGAATAAGTTGTTCAATCTCATCCTCGTACAGATTATGGTCCATAAGGTCTTTGAGGGTGGTATGGGTCAAAAGTTCCCTCGCATTCTGCCGTGAAGCCTCAGAATCTGCTGCTACTCCCAAGGTCAAGTCTCCCTCTTTGAAGGCATTTGCTGCCCCGATCACTTGCCGATAAAGGGTAAGGTCCCATTTCCCCTTTTTTCGAAGAATATACGCGAATACATCTTCTCCTTTCCGAATCTTATCCAAGTGGATTCCTCGATTCACCACCTGACTTAGGTCAGGCTGGCAGTTGTTGAACAAGACGAGGGAGGCTCCCATAAGGCTAGCCTGGGTGAGAAATCGCTTGCGGGTAATTGGGATCATGGGGATATAGCTATAGGGGATTGGGAAGGTTAAATGAGCCAAAATCTCATTTGCGCCCATCTTAACGGTCTACAGTTGCTCAAGGGTCCGCTCTCCAATTCGTATAATATATACATAAATCTTCCTATTCCCCATTTTCTCACCTACTCATACCGCAAGCTGTCCACAGGATCCATGGATGCCGCCCGATAGGCAAGCCAACTTACCGTAGCCCAGGTTATTCCCGCTACGGTAAGACAGGCAAATATCCCGGGTAGGGGACCCGGCGTAATCTTGTAGGGATAATCTTCCAGCCAGTAATTCATAATTCCATACCCAATTGGAACCGCTAGGAAGCCCGCAAGTAAGACTAATAACAAGAACTCTCTATTGAGTAAACCTACCAATTGTCCTACACCCGCTCCCAATACCTTGCGAATCCCCAATTCTTTGGTACGCTGCTGGGCAGTGAATGCTGCTAAGCCCAGTAATCCTAGGCAGGCAATAAAGATGCTGAGCCCTGCAAAAATTCCCAGAATTCGAGATAGCCGTATCTCCTGCTTATAGGCAGCTTCTAGTTGGGCATCGGGAAAGATAATTTCGAAGGGATTTTGGGGGAAATGCTTCTTCCAGGTTTCTTCAAAGCGGTTTAGGGTGAATCTTAGGTCTCCCTCCCCAATTCGCACAATACAGGCAGTAATTCGACTGTTATTTTCATCTAAGGTGATTACCGTAGGCCTCACGGCAGATCGGGCGTCTACCAACTGAAAGTCTTTTACCACACCAATCACGCGTCCTTTTTTCTCGTATATGGTCTTACCAAATTCCCCGTAAAAAATTCGCGCGGGAAAATTGAGTACAGAGTCCAACTCTAAGTCTTCCAAGGTTGCTGCATTTACCAAAAATGCTTCTTCTCTATCAGTCCGAAAGTCTGCCTGGAAGTTTCGACCAGACTCAATTCCAATTCCCATTGTTTCCAAAAAATTATCATCCACATAGAGAATGCCTGGTTGAAAGTTATCCTTTTCTTCTTCTGAGCGGCGTATTTCTGCTGGAAACGAGATGTACTGCCCCATCCCTGGAATCCAACTTGCTGCCGAAACAGATTTTACATCGGGAAGGCTATAGAGAGATTCTTTAAAGGCCTCATATCCCGAACGAATACGCGCCTCTCGCATTCTTATCGCAATGATTCGATCCGTATCATAGCCGGTAGACTGCTTGCGAAGAAACTCATACTGTGAATAAATAATGGCCGTACAAATCAGTAGGACAATGGTAATTACAAACTGGAAGACTACCAGGGCCCTACGAAGTCCTCCTCCCTTCCCAGCATTTTTAAGGTGTGTTTTCAATACTTTTACGGGCTGAAAATCAGATAGTATAAATGCAGGGTAGCTCCCTGCTAGCAAACTGGTAAAGAAGGTCAATACAACCAGGGCCAGCCAAAAGCCCCCCTTTTCCCACGGCATATGTACCTCCACACCCGACAGGGAATTAAAGGCTGGTAGAAGAAATTCTGCCAGGCCTGTTCCAAGCACAATTGCAAATAGGGTAATAACAAAAGCTTCTGTGAGATACTGGGTTATCAGTTGACCTTTGATGGCTCCAGCAACTTTTCGGATCCCTACCTCTCGGGAGCGTCTTGATGCCCACACGGTAGCTAAGTTGGTGAAGTTTACACAGGCAATAAGCAAGACAAACAAGGCAATAACTCCAAAAATATACAGAAAGGCTTGCACCCCATCATCTCCTAAAACACCTAGCGTATGTACTTCGGAAATGGGTTGTAGATAGGGTATCCATTTTTTTGCTATGTCTTCCTCTCGGTAGCGTCGGGCAAACTCAGGTAATGCTGTTTCGTTTAAGTGGGCAATGTCAGTTCCAGGTAAAACTTTCACATATACATCGAAAGAGGGCCACCACCAACTGTCAAATTGTTCCTGCCCATAAACGGTGTACAAAGTCTCATAAGAAACTAGAAATTCAAATTGCAAGTGAGAATTTGAGGGGGGGGAATCCATGATTCCGGTAACCTGCAAATCAAAGCGATTGTCTAATCGAAGCACCTTTCCCAAAGCAGGTTCTGTCCCAAAATACTTTTTGGCAGACGCTGGGGTGAGCACAATTTGAAAGGGAGCAGCAAGTGCGGATTGGGGATCTCCTTCTAGCAGAGGGTAAGAAAAGACTTCAAAAAAGGAGGGACCTACAAAGGCCGCCCCATCACTCTCTTGAAATCGTATAGGGGTAGGAAGCTGTTCATTTGCAAATAGGCAAGGCGAAAAGTGCATGCTCACAGAGTTGAGGATCCCGGGAATGTCTTTGACTAAGGTAGGACCCATAGGTCCACCACTTAGAGGAGTCCCAAAATCCTTTGATCGTTGTAGGACTCGGTAAATCTGTTTGTGGTCCCTATGAAAGGTATCGTAGGTGCTTTCGTGGTATACGTAGGTACCAATCAGTATACAAGCACAGATGCCGATGGCCAATCCCAAGATGTTGATAATTGCGTAGGCCTTTCTCCTGCTTAAGGCTCTTAAGGTAGATTTGAGATAACTGAAGATCATAGTGGAGGTACATTAAGTGGTATAGGTATACCCTATGCCAATCCTTGTGCCTTTTTGCATATATTACTCATTATCAATTACTTATTCGATGTTTTGTTTCGTCTTACCCTTTCAGATGTTCAATACTGCACAATGAACCGTTCAAAAACGAACGATTTTTCTTAGAAAGTTTAAATATTCTACATAACTAATTGATAATCAATTTATTACTAAACATGGCATATCCTATGTCCCTATTTCACTACGAGGAAGCTTTTACCCACTTACCTTCCCGTATTTTTTCCCACAGAGGAAATTGGGTAAATTTTGTTGTACATCTTATTGGAAGAATCGCTAAATGGCAAAAAAAACTGGTGCAGTATTGATCGTAGATGATGATCCCGAGGTACTTTTGAGTGCGAAGATGGTACTAAAGCGGGAGTTCCAACAGGTAAAAACGGAACGAAACCCACAAAGAATTCTCAATCACCTCAAAGAAAATAGGTATCAGGTTGTGCTCCTGGATTTGAACTTTTCTCAGGGGGAAACCGACGGGCGTGAGGGGATCAAATGGATAAAAAAGATTCGGTCAATCACTCCTGAAACAGCGATAGTAGCTATTACCGCTTATGGGCATATTGAGATGGCCGTAAATGCGATGAAGGCAGGGGCTTCAGACTTCATTAGTAAACCCTGGGAAAACCAAAAATTACTC
Organism: Bacteroidota bacterium; assembly: GCA_039197765.1. Classification (GTDB taxonomy): domain Bacteria; phylum Bacteroidota; class Bacteroidia; order J057; family J057; genus JBCCTX01. Next base: position 13,929 of record JBCCTX010000106.1, on the reverse strand, counting down.
GCAACCGCTCGAAAAGCTCGCGATTTCCCTAGGAACCCGCCAAAGGATTCCTCCCCCCCAAAACCTGATCGTATACCCGTAATAAACCGCCATGAGGAGGAAATCCTCCTAATCGGAAGTTCTGAACCCATGAGGAAGCTCAACGCCCTCATTCAAAAAATAGGTCCTACCAATGCCAATGTTCTCATTTTAGGGGAAAATGGAACGGGAAAAGAACTCATTGCACATTCTTTACACCAACAATCCTTACGAAAGGATCAGTCTCTTGTAACAGTAGACTTAGGAGCCTTGCCTGTAACCCTATTTGAGAGCGAATTATTTGGGTACCAAAAGGGAGCCTTTACTGATGCTAAGGAGGATCGGGAAGGAAAATTTTCTGTCGCCCATAAGGGTACCTTATTTTTAGATGAAATTGGCAATCTCCCCTTAGCTCAGCAAGCAAAGTTGCTGACTGCCTTACAAAGTCGAAAAATTCGCCCCTTGGGGTCGAATAAAGAGAAGCCTGTAGATATTCGCCTTATATGTGCAACCAATGCAGATATTCATCAACGCGTACAGCAAAAGACGTTCCGACAAGACCTGTTATATCGGATCAATACGGTGGAAATATATGTACCTCCACTTCGAGATCGTACGGAGGATATTCTTCTGTTGGCTGATCATTTTCTCGACTTCTTTACCCAGAAATACAACAAAGGGAAAATGGAGCTTTCTGCTAGAGCGCAAACCCAACTCACTCAGCATACATGGCCCGGAAATGTACGCGAATTAATGCACAGCCTGGAACGGGTAGTGATCTTATCTGAAAGCACTACGATTGAGTCCGAATATTTGGCTTTGGGTTCACCAGCTGAAAGTACTCCTGATAAACTGGAAACCCTTAATTTAGAAAAGCTTACAGAGATGGCTGTGCGTCAAGCGCTAAAGAAACACCAGGGTAATATCACCCGAGCGGCCGAAGAATTGGGACTCACTCGAGCTGCTCTATATCGAAGGATGGAAAAGTTTAATTTATAGGGAAATGGGGGAATCCCAACGTAGCTCCCCTGTAATCCTTTAGAAAGGGTGATGAAAGGGGCAAAAGGGTTTGAGGTTTGAGGTTTGAGGTTTGAGGTTTGAGGTTTGAGGTTTGAAAAGGGTACTTTGATCTCTGATCAAAGGTTACTATGGACTATGGACCATTTAACTGTGGACTATCCTATCAAAAGTTAGTCTGGACAACTTATGCGTATCTATGGAAAGGGACTTTCGCTTTACACTCGCCATTCGGATAGCAGGAATTTTCCTTGCGGCTGTGATCGCAGCCTACTGTCTGTTTAGCCGTCAGCTCATTGTTTTTCCACTTATATTTACAGGAATTGGAATTGCGCTAGGCGTCAATCTGTATCATCAGGTTACCAAAACCAACCGGGATCTAGGCAATTTCCTTGCTGAAATTAAAGAGCGGGACTTCAGCTCACAAGTCCATGTGTACCAAGAAGGGGCTGCTTTTCATCGCTATGCCCATTTGTTCAAAGAAATCTCTTCCCAGTTTCAAAACATTCGGCGCGAAAAAGCGGCTCAATCCTATCTATTGGATACGCTAGTAGAGCAGGTAGACGTAGGTATCATTTGCTTTGCCGATTCAGGGGAAATCCTGGTATTCAACAAAGCGGCTCAGAGGCTTCTCAACAAACCCTATTTAGCAACGTTAGAAGGAATCCAGCACCTCTCTCTTCCCTTGTACCAATACCTTACTCAATCCCATAATTGGAATAGCAGGATATTATCCTGGAACCAGGCAGATACCCAATTAGACGTGTGGGTAAAGGCGTCGAGAATAACCACAGGTGATCAACAGCTTACAGTTGCTTCCCTTAAAAATATCCGTTCTGAACTTGAAGCCCAAGAGCTCCAGTCCTGGGAAAAACTCATCCGAGTTCTTACGCACGAGATCATGAATTCTGTAACACCCATAGCCTCTCTTTCCGAAAGCCTACATAGCCTATTGGAGGCAGAAGAGGCACTCAGTGAGGAAGACCAGCTAGACCTACAAACCGGTATACAAGCTATAGAAAAGCGCAGTAAAGGTCTCATGGATTTCACTCGGCGGTATAAGGACCTTGCCCACGTTCCGATTCCCCAGAAGGAACCTATCGCACTTACTCCCTTTTTTGAAGGGCTACGTACCCTCTTGGGTTCACAGCTCAGGGAAACGGGAGTTCAGCTTGATATCCACGTTTCTCCCCAAGATCTTAAGCTCTTAGCCGATTCTAAACTCCTGGAACAAGTATTGATCAACCTCATTCGAAATGCACTTGAAGCTCAAGGAAAAAATCCTGGTTCACATATTTTCCTCCATGCTACTGTGGGGGAATTACAAAATCAGATTAAAGTGTGCGATGAGGCGGGGGGAATTCCCCCTCATTTGGAAGAGAAAATCTTCTTGCCATTTTTCACTACAAAGACTGAGGGTTCTGGCATTGGTCTAAGTCTGTGCAAACACATTATGCACCTACACAATGGCACAATTACGTACCAGAACCATCCCGGTAAAGGTGTTTGTTTTACCCTAGGTTTTGAGCGGTAGAAAAGAAATTAGCTACTCCTAAGATATGTCTTTAGGTTTTATACTCCTTCATCAATTGATTCACCAATTGGTCCGCCTTGCGTGTAGTTTCGGGTAACCTATAAGCGGAGCACATATGTAACGTAAGGGAAATAGCTGTCCTTAAACTGACCTTATGCCCAATACTAACAAACAAGGGCTTAATTGCCTCTTGTGATCTTAGCACAGTACCTACCTGTACTCCTTTCCAGGTGAGAGGGGTCGTACTCCCCCTTTGGTTCCCTAAGCGACTTTGATCCCACTCTCCCACCAAGCGGCTTTTGCCACATCCAACGGTAGGTATATCCAACTCGATCCCTAGGTGGGTAGCCATTCCTACCTGGCGGGGATGTGCAATGCCATGTCCATCGCAAATGATCAGATCGGGTTTGGTTTCCAATTTATCAAATGCTGCCACAAGGGACGGAACCTCCCGAAAAGAAAATAATCCCGGAATGTAGGGAAAATTAATATCCATGACATGCCAAGCTTGGTCCACAATTTTTCGTTCTTGGAAATCCAATACAACAAGGGCACCAAACATTTTCTGAGAGACTTCATCATAGGCTACATCTGCCCCAGCAACCCTCGATGGTAACCCCGGTGATACATCTTCCTTAATGACGCTAGTCCGCATTTCATCCTGCAAGCGATAGTAGGAACGAAAGTCTTCGTTTTCTGGAAATGAGGAACTTTTCATCTTTGTCTAGGCATTGACACCAATCGGCAGCTTCCTTATCTATTTCCATTCAGCCTTTGCTACCGCAAAATCCCTCTGGAAGTCAGCGGTGTGCCACATCAGAAGCAACATGCGATGCGCAAGTTGCCTGGCAGCTTCCTCATCACTGGGATAATGTACCCCCATAATCTCCCGGGAAAGGGCGATCTCATAGGCCAAGTCTACAAATTCTGAACGCTTTTCTGGTAACAATTCTCCCCAGGTATAAGCTTGGATGTAGGCCCAAAGGGTGTGTCCACTCGCAAAGGAAGGAGACCTAATCTCCCGCAAAGGTTCGATTCTAGGATCTAGTTGGTAAGGACGAGCACGCAACAGGTGATATTTTACCGCAAACTCCATCAGACGCATATCGAGCATGACTCCCTGAAGAAGCTTCGCTGTCATGGGGTAGTTCTCAGCTGTACAATCAGGACCTAGTATTTCCTGCCCTTCGTAAAATAGCTCTGTTAAGTTTTCCCGGTATCTTGGATTACTCGGAAGGAGATTGGCATCTGGCCAGTATCCAATACTGGCGATTTCCATTACTGCCTGAGACTGTAAATCCGTTCGTTTTTCTTGTAATTCCAATAGCCAGTCGAGTTCTGCTCGCGTTTGCTGCGAGCTATTCGCTGGAAACTGTACCGACTCTACCAGAAATTCTACTTGGGATTCGCTAAGGTAATGCGGTTTAACCTGTGTGAATAAAAGCGTATAGCCAGTATATAATTCAGGAGGATAGGCAAGCGTATCCATCCAAGCATGGTCTGTGCGAGGGGCTGCATCCAATTGCTGAAGTTCCTGGTAATGATTTTTCACTTTTGCTAAAGGATGTATAGAAGCAATTTGAATTTGAGCCAAAAGTTGATGAGAGCTACTGATCCACAAGAAAAGGAGAAAGAGAAATGGGAGTGCTTTTTTCATGTTAGGTGATTTTGGGTATTCACAATTTCTCCTTGTGACAGGGTTTACACAAAAAAGACGCAGAAATACCATAATTATGTAGATCAGGGACTACAAAATTGCCCTATACCTCACTTTAATATCACAGGATCCCCTTCAAGAAATTCTTCATATCCCGGTACTAAATATACCCCCCAACCTGGTTCCTCGGGAACAAACCATTGCCCCTGATCAAAGGAATAACCAGGAGCCAACATGACGTGTTCGTTGTATCGAGAGTCTTCGATTAGAGGAATGTTTTTTTGGATCTTGGCCACGTGGGCACTCATCAATAACCCCATTTGGCTTTGCCACACATGGGGAATCAACTTGACATGTGGATATTGTTCTGCCATTCGGGCAATACGTAGAATATTGGTAAACCCACAGGTAGGTATGTCTGGCTGAATGTAGGCATATACTCCAGACTCACAGTAACTTTGGAAGATTTCCATCATATCTGTATCCCATATACTTTCCCCATCTGCTATGGGGATGTGAAGATTTTCCTTATGGAGTTCCTCCCGGATTCTGAGATACTGTTCTGTATCGTCAGGAATTAATTCTTCCATAAAGTACATGTTATAGGGAGCACAAGCTTTCAAGAATTTCAAAGCCCATTCCATTTGATTCTTGTAGCCGTTATTTGCATCGGTCATTATGCTAAAATTTGTCCCAACTGCTTCACGTAAAGCGATAAAAGCATCAATATCTCTCTGTACACCGGCCTCTCCTGGAAGCCATTTATCAGGGCGACCCACTTTCATCTTTATAGCTTGATATCCATCCTTCTTGATTCGCTTCCCAATTTGGGCGATGAGTTCCACACTCCTTTTCTGAGCGATTTCAGCGAAATACAGAGTCCCATCGTAGGGGTCAATCCCTTGTTTTATACTTTCTCCAAATAATTTATATACTGGAACCTGTTTCACCTTTCCCAAAGCATCTAACAAAGCACTTTCTACCCAGGAATAAAGTGTATTATATATGTAGCGTTCGGCCATTGAACTAACTCCGACGATAAGCTCATCCTTCCACTGATAGAGGGAAAATATGTCCTTACCCAGTAAATTTCTTACCTGCTTCAATGCCTCTTGATTGAACGCCCGATAGCCCACTGTTCCCAAACCCTTAGTACCATCAGACAGTTCCACTAACACGGTTCTTCGGGTGTGGCCTTGGATACCCTTAGGTTTATCGTCATAGGAATTGGGGCCAATATATCGGTAAAAAGAACCACTTCCAGAAAAAACAGAAATTTGAGAAATGGTGGGACCAGCTTCGGGTTTATCAAGGTTTTGAGCCTGAATAAAATTTCCAGGAAGGGCCAAAGAGGCTAATCCCGTAGTTTTTACAAAATTTCGTCTGGAAATAGGGTATTTAAATTGAGCAGAGTAGTCCATAAGAAAAGATTAAATTCGCGGTAAAAAACTAGGTTGCCTTAATAGGGTTTATAAAGTCGTGTTCTCAAACAGAAATTCAAAAGAATATACCTGGCAGATGTCATAATAAATGTATTCTGAAGGGAGTTTGCTAGAAGAAAACACAAAGTACAGGTCCTCTTTACCAGAATTCTCAGGAACTGTAAGGTCCATGTAAAACCAATCTTCCTCCTTGTAGGGGGCCCATTTATTTTCCTTGAAACCCAACTCTTTGCGTTGTTTATCCAAGAGTCTTCCTGCTGGGCTTCCCTGACGCATTTCTACGGCTACCCAATCAGAAGTACTTCGAATCTTAGCTCTAACGGTTTGTACGCCGGTGAGATCTATTTGATAAAATCCTGCATAACAGCCGTTCAGAGCTACTTCAGCATATAAGTCTCCCTGCTCATTGATGGGTTTGGCTTTGATACGCCTAGCCTCATCAAAGGCTACCGCAGGAACGAGTGTTGGTCGAAGTAGGGTTCGAACTTCTCGTGAAATGGGTGCCTGTCCACCACCTCCTTGGTCTATATAGCTACTTGTAAGGAGAAGTAAGTGTTTTATTCCTAAGGTTCGGGTAGAGAGTGAACCCTTTAGAGGAATCGGCTCCCCCTTTATTGGAGCCTGACTCAAGGACAGAATATATTGTACCATCTCCTTCACGTCTGAAAGGCTGTGCTGGGGATGGGCCGGCATTTGTTTTTCTCCCCAAATTCCAGATCCACCAAGTAGGATTTTCTGACTCAATTGTTTAAGGGCCATCGTATCTTTTTGATACTTTTCAGACACCTGCCGAAAGCTGGGTCCAACAGACTGACCTTCGCGCGCGTGACAAGCGTAGCAGTCGCTACCTTCCATAAGCTGTTTTCCCCGGAGGAATGAAAGAGTTGAGGATTCTAGAGAACTTACTTCCTTCACTGTTGCTACATTTGTAGTGCTTTTAAGCTGCCTCAGCCGGACCTGAACCCTTTCCTCCCCAATGCTTCCATCTGAGGTGCTGCCATCCTCCAGATCTTGAACCCTAACAGAATAAGGTATAGGCTTTCCCGAACGAAAGAAGGTCTGGTTACCTCCTAGGTAAACCTGAATATCCGGAGGCTCATTCCCAATCCGAATGGAGGTATATGCTGTGTCTGAAAGCCCCTCATTATCCCTCACAATTAAGCGAACTTTATGGATTCCGGGACTTTGAAATGTATGAGTAGGAAATGATTCTGAAGAAGTATAAGTAGAATTCTCGAAACTCCATGAATAACTGAGCTGGTCAACCGTATCTATATCTGTGGATGTAGCTGCGGAAAACTGTACTTCCAAGGGCACAGCACCTTCCAATTGACTAGCTTTTATACGAGCTACTGGAGCTCTATTCCCGTATATATAGGATACCCGCGTGAGTCGAGCATCAGCGTTTTGGGCATACCAATTACTTCCATAGTCAAGAACGTACATTGCACCATCTGGACCAAAGGAAACGTCGATAGGCTTTTTAAAGGGATTGCTCCCAAAGGGATTTTCCATGCCTCGGTATGCTCCTTGCTCATCGAGCTCGACCGCTAATACCCAACTTCTCATCCACTCAAAGATGAACAGTTTCTTGTCAAAGTGGGAAGGCCATTTTCCAGCAGACTTTATCTCTGACTGAAAGTGATAGATGGGGCCTGCACAAACCGTTCCTCCCCCTGCTCCTACCAGTGGAAAACTATCGGAAGCTGTATTAGGATACCAAATCAATGCCTTTTGAGCTACGGGAAGTTCCCGAATCCCTGTGTTATTTGGAGAATTATTGATCAAATGAAGGGGATCAAAGAATTCACCTACTGATTGAGTTGCAAAATCCAGATCTCGAAAAGCCTGGTTATCCCCAAGGAGATAGGGCCATCCATAATTACCTGCCTCCTGGGCCTGATTAACCTCTTCATAACTAGGAGGTCCCCAATCTTTATACTTCCAGCCAGGATTGGGCCCCACATCCCCCCAATACAACCAACCAGTCATAGGGTCTACCTCTATTTTCAGCGGATTGCGCGTACCCATTACATAAATCTCGGGCCTAGTTTGGGGAGTACCTACTGGAAATAAGTTTCCCTCAGGTATGCTATAGGTTCCATCTGCCTCAGGTTTGATGCGAAGAATGGCCCCTCGAAGGTCGTTGCTATTCCCCGAAGAGCGTTGGGAGTCATGGAGTTCTCGTCCAGGGCGCTCATCGATTGGGGCGTAGTCTTTCCCCCCTACATTGTCTCCTGAAGAAATGAATAGATCCCCTTCAGGCCCAAAAGCTAGACTTCCTCCAAAGTGACAACAATTTTCATAGTCAATATAAAAATCCAATACTTTCTTTTCTGATTCAAGAACCAGTTGATCTTCTACAAAGTCAAATCGCGATACCTGCTGATAGGCCTTTCTAGCTGGATCCGTATAAAAGAAAAATATCCAAGAATTATCTTCAAAATGGGGATCTATCGCCATTCCCAGCAAGCCATTTTCATTGATATAGTTTACCGGAATCTCTCCCACTACACGGGTGATGTGCGTTTGTGGGTCATAGAGTTTTAACAAGCCTCTACGCTCGATAAAAAGTATTCTTCCATCGGGGAGGAAGTCCAACTCCATCGGCTCATTGAGATTGGACACTAAGTCTTCAAACTGGAAACGCCCCGGATCGTAACCCTTAGAAGGATTATCTGGGTATTGGCAAGATACCCATATGGTAGCTACTAGGAGCATGCCAAATAGAGATGCTAACTTCAATTGATTCGCGTGTAGTAGATTCGTATCTACTTAAAGATAGCATTTTCCTTTTGAATCAACAGATTTCCCTTCTACTCCCACTTCATTCTTAAGCCTAAACGCACCGCCCAACTCTCATAGCCCCGAAAAGTAAGGCGAGAAAGGTTCTCATGTGAACTAGACCGGGAATTCCAGTCTACGCGCCAGTAGGGGCATATCTTACTATTCTTTTTGGGCGAATACACACCCTCCCAGCGGAGAATTAGGTATTGGTATTGAAGGTGGTCGGAAGAACCTTCCCCAGGATTAAAATCCTTATAATTTCGAAGGGTATAACTTGCATTGACATCCATCTCTAAGCTCCCATATTCAAGTTGAAGGTCCAAATAGGGACGTAGATGGTAATAGTCAAAACGATTGGGGAATATATCCTCTCGGTAGCGGAACTGAATTCCAGGTTTTATGCGAAGCAATTCCCTCAAAGGGTATTCAAAAGAAAGATCCGTCTGTACCTGAAGAAATCTTCGCTTACCTGTAAGCACTTCAAAGCCTTCTTCATCGACTCCTGTTCCACGGGTATTATCGTAAGTACGGTAGTGGACATTGCTGTTCCATCGCAAGTAACTTACCCTTCCAAAGGCATCACGAAAACGCTGCCGGGCATAATACCTTCCTTCATATTCCTTCCTATCCAGGCTGTTTTGATACAAATAGTCCTTATTTCTGTAAGAAACCGTAATCCTACTCACATGGTTTCTTCCTCCTTTAACCTCCACCCCAGTGCCTGCTTCCCACCGCCGGAATCCAAAGGATACAATATTCCGATCCGGGGTTTTTAGGTCTTCTGGAGTATGAAAATGTGTATAGCCTCCTTCTGCGAGGAAGGATAAGGATTGAGAAAATCGATAGCGATAGCTTCCCTGGACATCTCCCCATATAGTGGAGGCATCCAAAAGTTGAGGAAACTGGTGGGTACTTAAGGTATGGTATAGGTCTACCTGATGCCGTTGAATATTCCGCCTAACAGGTGCTCCCCATTGAAGCCGGACATCAAACTCTCCAGATAGTCCCAGAAAGAAGTCGCTTTCTATCGCATGAAGGAATGAGTCTGGCTGCCTGATGAGCGTTGGACTTTTGAAAACGTTGTCTTGAAATCCAGACTCTGCGGATAACTCTAATTTACGGATTTGGGCGAATGAAAGGGATAGAACAAAGAATAAACTGATAAATAAGAGGAATCTCATTTTTGTAAAAGGCTAAATTTGGAAAAAAAGACTGCGGTTTAGTTTGGGCTTGTTACCAGTACCTGACAAAACATCAGAATAATGATTGTTACTCTATTTCCGTGTTATACGCCAACCCCTTTCTCTAACTCCCAATTCCAACTCTACAAGGGAGTATCTAGAGAATTTCATTTTCTGTCATGTTTCTAGGTATTTGTACTAAAATGGAGCTTCTGAATCTGGCTTTCTATTCACATGGCAGCTTAGCAAGCTCCTGCTCACTTTTCTCATTGTTACATGGCTCTTGCGTACTTGCATAAACAGGAGTTGGAGCCGTAAGGGTTTTTTCCACAGGAGCCTGCTGAATTCCCAGCAGTATATGATCCATAAGGGGAATAGCAACGACCAAGAATACTAAGACGCCCAGCAAGGGTAAAGGAGAACGATATAGCTTCATTGAATTTTATTAATAGAACAGCTAATGACACAATTACCCTGAAGGAATCAGGAATTTTTCCTTAAGGCGGGCTTTAAGCCTGTGTGGTTGACGAGTTGGATGGCAAGTCCCGGCCGGACATTGATCTCCATGACCAAAGGACCTAGTTCTTCATCTATAACAATATCTACTCCCAGATAATTGAGTTCGGGAAAGCCTTGAGAGCACTGTATAGAAAGTTCTAGGATTTCCTTCCAATAAGGAATTTCACAGCCGAGGATATTGAATCCACTGTCTGGGTGGGAATCGAAATATTCGCTCCCATTGAAGCCTTGGGTCAGACAGCCCCATTCCATATCTACTCCAATTCCCAGGCCTCCTTGGTGTAGGTTAGCTTTTCCGCCAGACTGGTCGGTCGGAACACGCAGCATTGCCATGATCGGTTTGTCTCGGTACAAGATCACTCGAAAGTCCGCGACTCCATCTGGATAAATTTCTAGAAAAAAGGGATGGGGATGGATGCAATACTCTATGAGTGCTCGATCTTCGTCCCCCATGGAATAAATTCCTTGGAGGATATTGGCTATGTGCATGAAGACATCTGAAGGTTCTACCTCCTTTGAGCCTTTCTTCCAATTTCCGTTTGCGTCCTTTTTCAGGACCATTATTCCTCCACCTCCTAAGCCTTTTGCAGGTTTTATCGCAAGTGCGGGATATTCGGAAACTTGCTCCCAAACCGTTTCAACATCTATCATACGTTCGACGATCCCATAGGTCGAGGCACAGGCTATCTCCAGTTGCTCCAAGCGGGACTTTGTCAGAATTTTGTCATTGGCCCACTTAAAATGTTTTCGGGGATTTGCTTTGTAGACCCATTCGCTATTTCGCTCATTCATTCCCAGGATACTCTGAGAAAGCTCCTGCTTGGTCCACTGTTGGAAAATCGTTCTTTTCATTTGTATACCTTGGTCAATTTATCTGCCAGTAGGTTTCGGAAGCGTACATATTCTAGTAACCGCAAGCCGATCCATTTTCCTACCAATAGGGTTACTCCCATCACAACAAGCAACAGTTCGGGAAATAGCATGAGTAGCGATTCTAAAAAAGAAGCGGAGAAGACGATGTAGCAAGCTAAGGCTACCAAAAGCGTCTGCCCCAACAATTTTCCTGCATCTATGATTCCCTCTTCATCCATCTTCCTAGCAAATCGCTCAGAAAGAAAGGTCAGGATGACTATAGGAAAAAAGGTTGCCGTCGAGTCTCCGCCGGAGTTACCGGAAATTCCCAGGAGAGAGATCAGCATAATGATACATACGACCCCAGTAAGCAGTACAACTAATTTGGGGCTTTGTAGAAGGCCCCATTTTTCTAGTGGCTTATACATAAGGCGAACCCAGAGCATAACCACTCCCAGCATAAGGATTCCATATAAGAGGCCACTATAATGGAGCGAAATTCCCAAAATAGCAGGCAAGAAAGTTCCAATGGTCTTCAACCCTACCACGTTTTTACAGAGAACTACCACCAAACCCAGAACAGGTAAGAGTAACAGAATTTTAATAAAGCCAATGGACATCCCTAATGCTGATAGCCTGATCAAAATAGGGTCCTGAAAAGGGTTTTTCATCAAAGGGTTCTGAGCTTTGGCCCTTTGAGAAGAAAGGATTTCTTCTTCTATATGAAAAATCCAGTCGAAATTGATCCTGGGCGTATGGCGAATGAGAAACTCATCTCCTTTGTACAATTCCATATAATGGGCTGGTAAACTAGCGTAATGACCATTGAGCGCATCAAAGGGCACCCAATTACCCTCTACATAGGCTTCTACCCATTGATGCGAAGTACGCTTGCTACCCTCTTCTAAAATGATCCCCCCTACTAGCCTTGCGGGAATATCCAAGCTACGTGCCATTGCTACGAACAGTCTGCTACGGCCGTTACAAGATGCTTGCCTATCCTTCATACAGGTTTTTGCATCCATCAGTTCCGAGGACTTTATTCGGGGGATTTTGTAGGTGTAGGAATACAATCTTCGGAGTACAGTTGTCAGGTTTTGTGTTCCCCCACTGACTTGGCGCGCTTTTTCCTGGATTTCTGGATCTTCGGATTGGATATGCTCACTAGGTTCCAGATATGCCAATAGGGAATCTGGAATTTCCTTGTGAAAGGGTAATTTATCGCCCAAATTATAGCGCAGCTCCCTTCCTACATAGGAAAATGTATATCGGATTTTGGCATCTGTATCTATCTCAGGAGAAATCTGAACCATCGTATCACTAGATGAGTGAACATATTCCCATCGAGCCAGATGCCCATTTCTCCCTTTTTTAATCCGAAGGGGAAACTGGGAATATTGGGATTCCAGCATCTGAATATTTTGATGTTCATTACTTTGTGGGATGAATGCCTTGACAAAGATTTCCTCTTTGGCACTATCAAAGGTAAACTCGTAGGTAACCCGATACTGCTTTTCAGGTAATAGGGGACTTAGGTCTCCTCCCATTTGAACCGTTTTACAGGCCATAATGAAAAGTGGCAAGAGAAAAAGGGCATAGAGGGTATATTTATAGGAATCAATCATCTTTCTATTTTTCTTGTATTCAATGTTCTTTGGTCTACTTAGGATGAATCAGCAACACCTTCAGAGAATGTTTTTTCTGTGTACGCTCTCCTAAAGCATTTAAGAAGTAAATACCCGATGCTTGGCGCGATAGCTGGACGGGAATGACATTGGGACCTGAACGAAGTTGAGCAGTAGATTGATACACCGTTCTTCCTTGTACATCTAGGATGGAAATAGATACTTGCTCTGGAGTGGAAGCGTAATAGGCTACTTCAAAATTTCCATCGGTAGGATTGGGGGTAAGCCGCACAACGGATTCCTGTGGGTTAAGGGGATTTTGAGTAGAAGTTGCTAGGGTCGTTGTAAAGTAACGTCCTTCACTCCATTCAAACTCATCTTCCTCCAAACATTCGACTCCTATGAAATACTCATATTCTGTATTAGGTTCTAGGTTATTTAGGGTAAGCGAGGGACTTTCGGTAAATGCCAGTTGCGAAATTCCATCAACGACCTTTCGATAGCTCACCCGGTATAAATCCCGGTTTCCAGCTGGTGTCCAACTGATTGTGGCTACCGTTCCCTCAACTTGGTGATTGATTTCCTTGGCAAAGTCTTTACAGATATAATTATCGTATTGGGGATTACCCACCTTATTTGGCAGGAGATTGAACTTGATTTCGGCAATGCCTGCACAGGAGGGATCTCCGTGAGTAGAAACGACTGTAAGAAGTACATAACGCGCTTCTAGATCTATCATATCTGGTCCTGGAAAGCCTCCATAGACAGCCTCACCAGTACCTTTGGGAAAATCAATTTCTCCCCAATGCGTCCAATCTCTACCGTTTATAGAGTAATCTACCTTTACGCTTTTGAACCCCTGGTTGAGTTTTGAGGGCTCGTTTGCATTCCAAACCCATGTCTTTGAGAGTCGCCTTACTTCCCCAAAATCATATTGGATCCAATGACTCATCCCATAGGTATTGATTGGATTGGCCGACATACTACAAGAGGCCCACGTATTTCTCCAGATTTGTGCATCTGGCGTAAAATCTTGTGCTTGGAGGGAATGCAGTCCCAGGATGATTAACCCTAAAATCCAGTTGTGGTATATTCTATTCGTTTTTCTCATTATTCTCGTATTAAAAGTAGATGTGTGCGCTTTGTTAATTGATACTCCTTCTTTTAGCTTAGGTGCTTAACTCTGGTCCATAAAACCTATTGGGGGATTTTCGGAGAAAGGCGAGTAAAAATTCCCGATGTTGGGAAATAGCGTAACCAAGTCCGACTTTGCCACCCCATACCACAAGGCTAGTTC
>JBCCTX010000105.1:0-21891 GCA_039197765.1 Bacteroidota bacterium | reverse complement strand
GTCTCTAGCATGGCTTCCTTCACCACTGGATAGTGTGCGGCCTCTACTCCGTATTTCACATGACTTTTTCCAAGTTTTTTTAATCCCAAAGTCAAGTGTTCTGGCCTGGAGAGGGAATATACAATACTTCCTAGCATATGGGTAAGCATTTTACCCTGATTAGCCATACTATTTCGAAACATAGACCTTGCTTGGGGGGCCCTTTCGAAAACTTTGTCATAGAATAGCGCGGCAAACTTTTCTTCCTCCTTAAGCAGGTGGTTAATGGAAGCTTGTAATTCCAGTTGCAAATCCATGCCTTTGAAACCCAATACTTCGTACAATTCAATTCGCTCCTCTTTACCCGCAACCTGAGAACTAAAAGCATTTCCCAGTTTCAATAAAGAGTGATTTACGCTTTTATAGACAGATTCAGAAATCAAAATGTCCGCTCCGGTTTTCTTAGTTTGAGACTGGACCCTGCTTGCTACATTCACTGGATCTCCTATAACAGAAAACTGTCTATGTGTAGGGTGGCCTAAATGTCCTACGTATGCCTTTCCAAAATTCACCCCGATGCCAGATTTCAATTTTATATCCAATTCACTTAGTTCAATTCGATTCAATCGTTCTAAAGCATATTGCATGGTAATCGCAGCACGGATGGCATCCATACAATTTTTTTCCTTTGTCCCTCCTGCCGTTCCAAACACCCCTACGATTTCATCTCCCACATATTGATAGATAATACCATTGTTCATTAAAATAGGCTCTCCTAGCGCTGTATAGAATTTATTGAGTAAATACGCGATATCGAAGTTCATATTCTGTGAAGACATGGAAGTAAAGTTCCTCAAATCACAAAAAAGGATCGCCACAGGTCTCTCTTCTGCCCTTCCCTCAGGGGCCATTTCGATCTGGAGCTTATTGATCTCTGCACTAGACCAGATCAAGCGCTGCAAGGTTACATCTCCTTTGGGATATGCCTGACAAGCCAATCGGATCGAGGGATCCCATTTCCGTGCAAATGCTGTGCTTTTCTCAGTATTGGTCGGAGCGCTCAAGTTGCCATGTCCCTCCAATACCCGCACCCTACAGGTTGTACACCTTCCATGACCTCCACATTCATGGGTATGCGGTATCTGATTGTCTATAGAAATATCGAGTAAGGAGGAATAATCATCTGTTACTTCAGCCTCGTAGCCAATGCTTGCATAAGTAATCCGATATTTCATAGCAGGGATTGTTAGGTACTATTCATAGTTTAGGAATTTTCTAGATGAAATAACAATTTCAATTAGGAGAATCTAGAAAACTCCTGCAAGGGGGAAGAAGAATCCGGTAGGGGTAGGTGAGAATTTGGTAACGGTTGATTAGATAATAGTCGATAGGCTACCGTTAACAAAATTGATTAGAATCCTTAGGTATCGTAGACGCTTAACGCTAAAACTTCCTCACTCAAATAAGGCCATCAACTCATCTTTTTTTCTTCTCGCAACAGGTACCTTCATATCATTGCGCATGATAATATATCCTCCATCCTTCCTGAGATACTCTACCACGTGCTGTGTATTGATGAGAAATGACTGATGAACCCGGAGAAAATCGTGCTCTAACAAGATCTCTTCAAAATCCTTCAAGGTTTTAGAAATGAGCTTTTTGCGTCTATCCTGGAAATAAACAAAGGTGTAATTATTATCTGATTGACAGAGGACAATGTCTCTGGGATATACCAGTTCTATACTTTCTTTGGTGGCAAGGGCGATTCGCTGACTATCTTTATGTTCTCGCCCCATATTTTGTAACAATACCTCCAGTTGAGCAGGTACGATGAATCGACTCTTCTTCTCGATGTGTTTGGAAATAGCCGTCTGAAGCTCCTCTACCTGTACCGGCTTGAGTAAGTAATCCAAGGCGCTGTACTTAATCGCCTTTATTCCATACTCGTGATAAGCTGTGGTAAATATCACATCAAATTGCACGGGGTGTAAGGTCTGCAGTAATTGAAACCCTGTCATTTCAGGCATTTCTATGTCTAGAAACAGCAGATCAACCGAATGCGTCGACAAGTACTTCAGTCCTTCTTTGGGATCTGTAAAGCGTGCTAAAACGGATACATTAGGGGTATAGTTTTCAAGCTTCCACTCCAAGGTTTCAATAGAGTGTTGCTCATCATCTATAATTACGGATTTGATCATGGGGTTTGGTTTGTTAGTCCATGGTCGACGATCCACAGCTTTACACTCTTATCCCTCATCAAAGGAGGAAAAATATTGGCCATATACAATTTCCCTACACTGGGATCATCAATTCTACCTTCGTCCCCATGCTATTTTCCTGGGGGTCATACAAATCTTTGACTTCTACCTTTGCATCTATTCCATGCAAAAATTTCATGGCCTCAATCTTATCCTTGGTAATATTCATTCCAAAAGACTTTCGCCCCCTATCAGATTCTTTCTGGGTTTTGAGCTCCATGGACTTCTTTCGCCCAATCCCATTATCCTCCACAGTACAAGTAAGGACCTCCTCTGCTTCATCATACCTGTAATGAATCGTTATTTTCCCATTGTCCTTTTTGTGCAACAGACCATGCCAAATCGAATTTTCTACATAAGGCTGGATCAACATAGGGGGAATTTCGAGAAAATCTACGTCTATAGTGTCATCTAACGTAACTTCATAAGAAAAGCGGTGGTTAAAACGAAGGGCTTCAATCTCGAGGTATAATTTTAAGGCTTCTAAGTCGTCTGCTAGACTGACATAGTTGGACCGGGAATTTGATAAGATTAAGCGCATCAATCGAGAGAAGCTATTCAGGTACTTTGAAGCCTTTTTTGTGTTGTTCTTAATAATGTAAAAGTCTATTGAATTTAGGCTGTTAAAAATAAAGTGGGGATTCATTTGGGCGGTTAGGGCTTGCATCTTTATCTCAGCTAAATTCTTTTCGTATTTGTTCTTTTCTTGCTCTTTTTTGATGGCCTGTCGTAGGCGATAAAAGTAAATCCCTGCAATTAAGCCCATACCAGTGAGTACAAAGAGAATCTTGGCCCAAAGGGTCTGGTACCAGAATTTATCGATATGGACGTGAAAAACAGCTTCTCTAGGAGACCAATTCCCGGAAGAGTTTGCCGCTTTGAGCCGAAAGGTATAGTCTCCCCCCTTTACCTCTGAATAGGAAATAAATCGTCTATCTCCTGGATCTTTCCATTCCTCATCTACTTCTTCCAACTTATACAAATAGGATACACCAGAGGGATTGTGGAAGTCTACGGAAGAAAAATCTATTCCCAGAAAGTTTTCGCGGGGGCCCAACCTATATTGTGTAGCAAAGAAGGCCGAGGAATCTGAAACAACTGGCTCATTGTTCACCAATAAGTTTCGAATATAGGGGGTAGGTAACGCTGCTGGGAGAATCAATATTCGTGGATCAAATATCCCTATACCTTTCCGGGTCGCAAAAGCCATTCTCCCATCGGGAAGTTGGGTAATCAACGTAGCTGTAAATACCTTCAGATCCAGGTCTCTGAGGGGTAAACCCACCGATTCATCGAAACCTATGACTTCGCTATTTTCGGGATCAAATCCAAAGAGGCCATTGTCGGTAAAAAACCAAAGTCTCCCCCAGCGATCCATTTCCCCAGAACGAAAATAACCTTGAGGATTGGGTATTTGGCCTCTAGAGATAATTTCCCCTTCCTGGATGCCTTCGAACAACTTAATGGTCTGTACAATCCCTTTTTCAGGTGCCGCGGTTTCAATTTTGTAAATGTCTCCTGTTTCTGACTGTACCCAGATATAATCTCCGTATTCATTGAAGCTCGTAACGGAAACGCCTTCAACTTGGGGACCAATCTCGAAAGATTGAAAGGTATCTGTCTTTCTATCGTAGCGATCAAAGCCGCCACAAAATCCCCCGATCCATATATTTGTTTTGCTGTCTTCCAAATAGTGGCTTTCACCTGAATAGGATTCACAAAAATGGGTAAATTCAGTAATTTCTTTTCGTAGTTGTTGCTTTGGGTGGAAGGTAAAAACCTCATTGCCACGGGTCGTCCATAAGATTCCCTGGCTATCCCAATAGGACTGTCCACCCGAAATAACATATTCTTCGCGCTGGGAAATTTCTTTGACTTCTCCGCTATTGCTTACTTCATATATACCCCTTAGGCCTACTACCGTAAGACTTCTATTTCTGGATCGGGTTATATGGGAAAAACTTGTCTTTTTAACCTTCCCTTCTCCATCTTTGTAAGGGTAAAGTTTCCACTTGTTATCCTCCAGGGGAAATTGGTATAAACCTTCTCCTCCTATAACTGCCATAAATAGGCTATTCTCTTTTCTGTCATAATGCAGGTCGATGGGGATATGATACCACCCGGGATTATCTGTCGGATAAAAATGGCTTTCCACCGCTTGGTTAGCGGTACGGTACACCTTGATTCCCTCCACAGTAAATGCCCAGATATTTTTCTGAGAATCAACAAAGTCGGCTCTATAGGTTTGTCCACGAGTAGCCTCATTTTGAAGGACTTGTACCAGTTCTTCCGACGCTTCGTCATAAAAGGCCAGACCATTGGAGCTGCTTAATAGCATCGTACTATCCTTCCAAGCGCATATACTTGAATTAGCCCAACTTCTGTCTATTGAAAAGGCATCTATAAACGCGTCTTGTTCAGAATCAAAAACTGCATAGTTGTAATGCGTCTGGTCGTTTGAAAGGTCTGGAGCGCCCAGAAAACCTACATATATTCGCTGAGAAAAGGGACTAACTGCAATTTCTCTGACCGATTGTAAGGTAGAAGGATTAAGCCATTCATGGGCATTCTGGAATTCCCCTGTAGATGTGTTATAGGTGAGGAGACCCGCCTGTGAAGCAATCCAAATCCTATTTTCTTTTACAGGATCTACCCGTATGTGAAAAAGTTCATTGGCTGAGGATTCCAATACACCTGGAAGCTTCACATGAATGGTTTCCAGGGAGTCTTCCGAGGGAGCCAAACGAGCAAAACGACTGCGTGCAACAACCCAAACCCCTCCCTCACTATCCAATGAAATACTTTGAATTTGGTTGTGCCCTGCCGCTGCACTATGGGTATGTTTCCCCACTTTTCCCGTAGGGATGTGATAGGAGTATAGTCCCGTAAAATGGCCGATCCATAAGACCTTTCTTCGCTTATCATAGGCGATCTCCGAGTAGCCTTCCGAAGGCAATTCCTCTGAATTCAGGACTTCTAGCTGGCTTCCATCAAAGCGACAAACACTTTTAAAGGAGGAAAGCCAGATAAAGCCCCATTCATCTTCTACAAAGTTTCTTATATAAGTGGAAGGAAGGCCATCTCTTTCATCGATAGAAAGAATGGGAGAACTCCAATCAATTTGGGAAAATAAGTGCCCCCCATAACACATACAAAAACTGCATGCTATCAGGAGTTTGGAGGTTGAATTGAGGCTCAACATGGTGTATACGTCCGAGAAGTGGTTGGACAAACCAACCGAATAAGCTTAATATCCGCATTTTTTAGGGGAAAATCTATTTTTTCTCCAGAGACCCTTTCAGCTTTTGTGTCCTCTATCAGACGTTGTCATAGTCCTGCTATTTTCTCGCTGGTAGATCCTATATCTTTGCGTGTGGTAACAAAGTACTCACATGCTAGGTTATTCAGCATGAAACCTAATTGAAATTGCAATTGATATGAACTGGAACGATGTACTGAATTACGCCAAGAATGGAAATCCAATCCCCGATCGCAGGGTAGAGAAAACGGAAGCAGAATGGCGCGCACAATTGACTCCAGAGCAATACCGAATAACCCGGAAGAAAGGAACTGAAAGGGCTTTTTCAGGTGAGTTGTGCAATATATATAATGCGGGGAAATATGCGTGTATTTGCTGTGGTACCTTACTATTTGATTCTAGTCTTAAATATAACTCTCACTCAGGCTGGCCTAGTTTTACAGAGCCTATTAAGGAAAATGCGATCAAATATGAAAACGATCATTCCTATGGGATGCATCGCATTGAAGTAATGTGTAATACCTGTGATGGTCATTTAGGACATGTATTTCCTGATGGACCGGAGCCTAGCGGCTTGCGTTTCTGTATTAATTCTGAATCAATAAAACTCATTCAAGATGAACTCGTCTAATTTACCTATCGCTACAATTGGTGGTGGCTGCTTCTGGTGTGTAGAAGCAATCTTCCAAAATCTTAGAGGGGTAGATAAGGTGGTCTCTGGCTACAGTGGGGGCAAAGTTCCCAATCCCACTTACAAGGAGGTATGTTCGGGACTTACCGGGCATGCTGAGGTCATTCAGGTGCATTTTGATCCTGTGCAGCTTTCCTATGCGGATTTGCTGAAAATTTTCCTTACCACTCACGATCCGACTACCCTCAATCGCCAGGGTGCAGATACCGGCACTCAGTATCGATCGGTTATCTTTTACCACGATGCGGAGCAGAAGGAAATTGCTGAAAAAGTATTGGTAGAAATGGCTCCTCACTTCGATAATCCCATCGTTACTGAGCTATCTGAGTTTTCTACATTCTACGATGCGGAAGACTATCACCAGAACTACTATAATGATAACTCCGGGCAGGGGTATTGCCGAGTGGTAATCTCTCCCAAACTGCAGAAATTTCGGCAGATGTATGCGGAAAAACTGGCTTAGGTAATTTTAACCAAATTTTTCCCCGACCGACCTAACAGGGAAGGGGGAAGGTTTGCCAAAATGACCTCCCGCAAGGCCTGCACAAGCCGAATCTTTAGGGAATGTCTATAAGTCAGTAGACTTACCTGTCGAGTGGGGGCAGGGGACTGAAAAGATTTGATTTTTTTCTTCTGATCAGAAGAAAGATGCATCAAAGCAAGTTCAGGAATAATTGTGATCCCTTTCTGTCGTTCCACCAACCGAATCAAGGTTTCTATGCTACCAGACTGGTACTCTATTTGAGGATGAGCTTTACGCTGCAACTCACATAAGTTCATGATTTGAGACCGGAAACAGTGTCCTTCCTCTAGCAACCACAATTCATTGGGATCTATATCCTCGGGAACGAGATAGGCTTTATTATACGAATGGGAAGAATACACCATAAACTCTTCGTAAAATAAGGTATAGGCCTGCAATCCCTTTTCTTCCAGAGGGGTTACCAATATTCCCACATCCATCGTCCCTTGCTTTAAGTTATCAACGATACCTTTGGTCATTCTTTCCCGAATTTTGAGTTTTACATTGGGATAAGCCTTGATAAATTCATTGATAAATAACGGAATGATATACGGTGCCAATGTGGGTATTACCCCTACTTCCAATTCTCCTTCTAGAGAGTCTTTCTCGGCCTGAACCATTTGCTCCAAATCCCCTACAGCTTGCAATACCGTACGTGCCTGAGCGATAATTCTTTCCCCAATTTGTGTAGGTATAACGGGCTGTTTACTCCTATCAAAAATTTTAACCTCCCACTCAGATTCGAGTTTTTGCACCATCATACTCAGGGTTGGCTGAGACACAAAGCATGCTTCGGCAGCCTTGGCAAAATGCCTATGGGTATCGATGGCGACAATATAGACCAACTGTTGGAGTGTCATAAAGGTAATTTCATGGTGGATAGTTCACCGTTACTTTGGTCATTTAGCTTAAGTAGTGAGTTGATCTCTCTAAGATATAATTATTCTTCAGGTTTTACGTAGTAATTACATACATCGAACTCCTGGAAATTTCAAAGCCCCTCAATATGCCAGATCCCCAAGAACGTCTCACTACCTCCGCAGGTGCACCCGTTGGAAATAATCAGAATTCTCTCACAGTTGGGAGTCGAGGACCTGTATTGCTACAGGATTATCAGTTGATTGAAAAACTAGCACATCACAATCGAGAACGCATCCCAGAGCGTATCGTCCACGCTAAGGGCTGGGGTGCCAAGGGAATCTTCACGGTAACTAAGGATATTAGGCAATATACATCGGCAAAGGTGTTCGAAGAAGTAGGCAAACAAACCCCTTTAATTGCCCGATTTTCGACCGTTGCAGGGGAAATGGGATCTGCAGATGCAGAGCGGGATGTACGAGGCTTTGCCCTGAAATTTTATACAGAAGAGGGTAATTGGGACATGGTTGGAAACAATACCCCTGTGTATTTCATACGCGATGGGTATAAGTTTCCCGATTTGATTCGGTCGCAAAAGCGACACCCCCGTACAAACCTTCGCTCTGCACAAGCCATGTGGGATTTTTTATCCCTTGTACCTGAAAGCCTACACCAGGTAACTATTCTTATGTCCGATCGAGGGATCCCTGCAGGTCCTCAATATATGAATGGATACGGTTCGCACACCTACTCGTTCTGGAACGAAAAAAGAGAAAGGTTCTGGGTAAAATTTCACTTTAAAACCTTGCAAGGCCATAGGCATTTTACCGATGCAGAGGCAGCAACAGTTATTGGGCAGACACGTGAAAGTTACCAGGAAGCGCTTTTTCATTCCATTGAGAAAAGGGAATTTCCCAAATGGAGGTTTTACATACAGGTAATGACTGAGCAAGAAGCCGAAAGGACTCCTTACAACCCTTTCGATCTAACCAAGGTATGGCCCCATGGAGACTTTCCCTTGCAAGAAGTTGGAGAATTCGTTCTCAATGAAAATCCAGCAAACTATTTCGCAGAAATTGAGCAAGTAGCCTTTTCTCCCTCCAATGTAGTACCAGGAATTGGATTTTCTCCAGACAAGGTCCTTCAAGCTAGAATTTTTGCTTATGCAGATGCACATAGATACCGTTTGGGAACGCATTATGAGGCTTTACCCGTAAATGCACCCAAGTCCCCCCGAAGTCATTATCATAAAGATGGATCTATGCGTTTCTTTGAGAATAATGAAAAGAGTCCCGATACGTACTACGAACCTAATTCTTTTGGAGGGCCAAAAGCAGATCAAAGTGTGGAAGAACCTCCTTTAAGAACATTTGGAGAGGCAGGGCGTTATAAGAACGAAGATTGGGATGACTATTCGCAGGCTGGAAATCTTTTCCGCCTTTTAAATGAAAGCCAAAGAAATCGTCTTTTCGCAAATATAGCCACATCGATGCACGGGGTTCCTAAGAAAATAATAGAACGCCAATTGGTTCACTTTTACAAGGCGGACACTGGATATGGTGAAGGCGTAAAACAGGCATTGGAAATGCTGGCTAAAAGACTCTAAGAATTCGGGGTATTAGAATCTCGGAATTGCTAACAACTACAGTAAGGAACAAAGGATCAGGTCGAAAGGCCCCCTTTGTTCCTTTTTTGTTATGAGAGTAGTTCATTTCTTTAGCCGAGTAGAATCTGGGTTTCCTATCGGGGAAAAAATTGCGTATTTTATCCGGAGTAGTAGAACAACAAGCAACTTTCCCATTGTCAACCCCATGGACTCTATTTCCTATTATATTCAGGTAATTGAAAAAGCCATCGCTCAGATTGGACTCAATCCGGATACAGCTAAAGTAGAAGAAAATCAGTGGACCCTAAAGAAAGGTTCTGTTCAAATTTGGGTAGAGTTGTACACCTTCCAAAATCGGGTTTACTTTCAAGTAGTTGCCCCAATCATGGAAGTACCAGCTACCAAAACGGGAGAATTAGCCATCGAATTACTCAAACTCAACAATGAGTTGTTTGGAGTAGCCTACGTCATATACAATGACCGAGTCTACTTAAAAAGCGTCCGCGAGGCAGAGGGCCTAGATATAAGTGAGGCGTTCTCCACCCTCCTCCGAGTTGGTAACTATGCCGATAAATACGATGATATGCTCAAAGAAAAATACCCCGATACAAAGCCAGGCAACTTACAGTTTGTATCCCTAAACCTAAACTGAGCTAGTTGGAAAGCGTTATGAATGCTAATGGTACAGTCGCTACTTAGGGGATATGGACCTTTTTTCTCCTCACAAACCCAAAGGATCGGCAACACCCCATACATAAATAGCCATCAGGCCTAACAATCCCACAAAAAGCACATAATACAATGTAGGTAAGAGGGTCTTCTTCAAAACAGCCCCCTCCTTCCCTAGAAATCCTACTGTGGCGGAAGCAGCTACTACGTTGTGGATCGCGATCATATTGCCTGCGGCAGCTCCTACGGACTGTAGCGCAACGATGAAGGCGCCAGACATGGCTAGGCTTTCTGCAATTCCTAACTGAAACTGGCTAAACATGAGATTACTCACTGTATTGCTTCCTGCAATAAATGCCCCTAAAGCACCCACAGTAGGGGCAAAAAGAGGCCATATTCCTCCCACATTTTCAGCTACCCATTGAGCCATGGCTATAGGCATGCTAAGCATACCCGATTCATTCAATCCGGAGTTGATGTATATCCGAACCATAGGAATGGTAAAAATCAACACGAAGCCTGCATTTAGGGTCATTCTTCCCGAACGTGCAAAGGCCTTTGATAAACTCCCTTTAGGCATTCTTTGGTAGAAATAGGTACATACAACCACAACCAAGAAAATAGCCCCTGGTAAATACAACGGCGTACTAGAAGCGGAAATTTCGGTTCCCAGTATTTGTACCCAAGAAAGCTTCAACCCCTTCAACCAAGTTCCCAAGGGAAGTAGGGGAAGCCGACTCATAACCAGTAAGATAGCTACCCATGCATAGGGCATCCATGCTTTCTTGGGGTTCATCGTGGGAAATACACTAGAATCTTCTGGATTCGCAACGACCAATTTACCAAACCAGGTTGAGGGCCAGGAAGAACTGGGAGGAAAATCCCAATGATCTTTGGGAAGGAGAAAGCCTTTTCTTGCAGCATAGGTAACCCCTACCATTCCAACAATACCTCCCATGAGTGAAGGAAACTCTGGACCGAGGAATATCCCTGTCAATACGTAAGGGAGGGTGAACGCCAATCCCCCAAATAAGGCAAATGGGAAGATTGATAGGCCTTCCCACCAGGATTTTCTTTCCCCAAAGAAGCGGGTCATCATCATGACCATCAGAACGGGAATAAAAGTACCTACAATTGCATGTAGGATAGCTGCCTCCATTCCGACATAATGGAGAAAGGATTCCATGTTTATTCCTGCCTCTGATAGACGTTGCTGCAATTCCGGGCTATCTACTCCTCCGCGAACCCCTACCAGAATTGGGGTACCCACCGCTCCAAACGTTACAGGGGTGCTTTGCACCATCATTCCTAGCATAACAGCTGCCATTGCAGGAAAACCCAGGGCAACCAAAAGGGGTGCAACCATCGCTGCGGGTGTACCAAAGCCAGAAGCCCCTTCTATAAAGGCGCCGAAAAGCCAGACGATAATCACCACCTGAACCCGCCTATCAGGGCTGATCTGGGTAAAGCTCTGCCGTATAGATGCTACTGCTCCCGATAATTCTAGGGTTGTCAATAGTAAAATAGCCCCAAAAATGATGAATAAGATGTCGAAACTAACGAACAAGCCTTGAATGGATGCCGCAGCAATAAGGGGAATGGATACATCCCAAACGAAATACGCGATAAGCGCTGTCATAGCAAATATGACAGGCATAGCCCGACTTGCTGCCCAGCGAATACCAATCAGCAAAATACCAGCAGATAATATGGGAAGGAAAGCCCATAAGGCTTGGAGGCTGAGGTTCATGCGAGTAGGTCTGTGGAATTAGTTAAAGTCCACTTATGATAGCGATAATTTTTAGAAAATGCATATCTATCCTATTTTATATATAACAAGAAATAGTTAATTTAGGACATGAAATATGTCGCCAGGATTCTCTTGTTCGCAGGAATTATATCTACCTGCATAGAAGGATTCACCCAAAATGATCCCTTTGATTTGGAGGGGAGCTTTTCCTCAGAAATGGGGCCCCATCTTCTGTTTGATAAAAGATGGGTACCTACAGACTGGGGGATGAAAGTGGGAGATTTTCCAGCAAATGATCTTGCCGATAGCCTGGCTCGGATGGAGTTGCGGGGATATATATTTCCCATTGAAGTAGCTTTTAGCTTTGAAGGAGAGAGAAAAGGCTCAGACATACTCACTATACAGCCTGAACTTATTAACAGTGGGAGATATGATTATGTATGGGTAAAATTCTCCTTTCCCTATGAAAAACAGTTTCCTGGAGAATTTCAATTGTACGTAAAGGGCGTAACCATCGATCGGGATTTTTCTTCTGAACGAAACAGACATTTAAATCTTTGGGAAAGAACTCCCATTTTAGTTGATTCTTCCTTTGAACATTCAACAGCAAACTCACTGGCAATAAAAGTTCCCTTTCACAAACTACATAAGGAATTAGTCGGAGGAGACTTTGTCATTCAGTTTCATGAACTCTATCGTGTGGACAGTAAGGGAAGAAGGTTTCCAAGAGACTCTGAGTATCTCCGCAACATTTCCACCTGGAATTCAATTCCCTTCAAAATGTTCTTTGCAGATTCTGATACCTTGTCTGGAGGGAGATATGGATTTCCCAGAATTGTATTGCTTGTAGATGGTGAAGTGTATCATGAGGGAGACTTGATTGGTACTAACTCCACCTTAGAACTTTCCTTACTCCCAAGTCCAACCTTTGTAAAGGAGTACCCCAACGAGCAAATGTACCAGATAAGAGGGGTAAAAGTGATTGAATTTGGGGAAACCCTCACAGGAGATAGAAAAAGCTGGGACCGAAGTTCTTCATGGAGTTCTATACCCAAAATTCCGCTTTCTCTGGAGGATTTTTCACCTAGCCATACCGGAATCTACCTACTTCAAATTGAGTCTGTACTGAGAAAAGACCGTTCGGGAAAAGTCCATATACAGAAAAAATATGGAGAATGGGAACCCTTGGAAATTCGAATTCCACATTCCCGCTCTTATTAAAGATGTATACGGTTTTTTCACCAATATCCTAGGCGAAGAAATCTCCTTTTCATAGTCCTCCTTCATTTGTCCTATTCCTTACTTTATTCCCAAAACTCTTGTGTAACTTTGCTGGAAAGTTGACCCACTCATGCACAAGTATTCTTTTCTATATTTCCTCGCTGCGACATTCTTCTTCGCTTGCCAACAGCCAAATACAACCTCCAATCCATCGGTTGAGGACTCTTCTCATGCAGTAGAAGAACAGGTACCACCAGATATGCCCCTCAACCTGGAAATGGCGTTAGAAGCTCATGGCGGACTGGATCGTTGGCAGTCTTACAAGACCCTAAAATACGACCTGGAGGTTCAAAGAGGAGAAGACGCCAAAACAGAACACTCCGTAATTGACCTGCAACATCGCTATGAGCGCATCTTATATCCTACCTATGAGATTGGGTATGACGGAAGTGAATATTGGTACCATGCGGACTCCATCCCAGAGGATCATCCCGACCCCAAATTTTATGTCAATCTTCAATTTTATTTCTTTGCCCTTCCCTTCGTTCTTGGAGATCCGGGGATAAATTATGAAGACCTTGGGCAGCGAAATTTTCAGGGAAAAGCATACAACGTAGTAAAAATCACCTACCAATCCGGTGTAGGAACAGCTTCTGATGACCAGTACTTCTTATACCTTGACCCCGATTCTCATATGCTTAAACTCCTACTTTATTCTGTAACCTATTTCAATGCAGAAAACGCAACTAAGTACAATGCAGCGGTATATGAAGAATGGCAGGAGGTAAACGGACTAATGGTTCCCGCGAAGATGACCAGTCACAAGTGGGACGCAGAAAAGGAAGAAATTGGGGATGTGCGGTACATAAAAACTTTTTCTGGGGTGAGCTTCTCTCCTGAAACTTCTCCAAAGGAAGTATTTGCCAAGCCCGAAAAGTTAACTGCGAGTTAACAATAAGAAGCCAGAAAAGAGTAGTAAGATGTGAGAAAGTCGATTATTTCACCATTTCCCGCTTTCTTCTTGAATCCCATTTCTCCCGCTATTCGGTCTTCTTTACAATCGTCTGAATAGGGTAAGGGATTTCAATGCCTTCCTTCTCAAAGCGCTTTTTTATATTCTCTAGTAATTCGAAGCCCAGAATCATGGCATCGGCTTGGTTTCTTGCCCAAGCCCAGGTTCGCAGGCGGACGGCATAATCATCCAAGCCAATCACATGGACCATAACAGGTATAGCACCCGCTAGTTTTTCAGCTTCCTTCCTTCTATCCGCCCAAAGAGGGTGCTTCATGGTCTCTTCCTGCATGATTTCTCGTGCTCGATCAATAGAAGATTCATAGCTAATGGAAATTTCTACCCATTTACATATCATTCTATCTTCCAAATCGGAGTTGATTACCACCTCTCGAGACATGATCGCATTAGGAATGATTATACGCCGGTTTTCCAAATTTCGGATGATGGTGTGCCTGAGGGTGATATCTTCTACTATGCCTTCCAAATCATTCTTTACAATGATCCGGTCATGCACTCGATACGGCTTGAAGGTGACAATAAATACACCCGCAACTATATTGGAAAGGGCTTCCTGGGAAGCAAAGCCTACAGCTAGGGCTAAGATTCCTGCCCCTGCTAGAAAGGACTGAGCCAAGTCTCTCAATCCTGGTAACGCTTGCAAGGCAGCCAGGCTAATCCCTACGATGTAAATCAAGGAAGTAAATGCACGACGCAGAAATTTATAGTTGGTCGTACTTATAACATCATCCGCAGACTTTCTAATGTAGCGCTTGAAGATTCGATTGACTAGCCAGGATAAGGCAACGGTTATCAACAGGATGGAAACTCCCCCCGCTAGAGGTACCCAACTATTGATACCAAGCCAGGAAAGAAAAGACTCATTCATATCCATTTTCTATAACGGAAATATACCATCATTCCAAGAACCATCACAATCATGATTCCCAAGAGATAGAAATAGCCATACCTGAATTGAAGCTCTGGTATGTAGGAAAAGTTCATCCCATAAATTCCTGAAAGAAACGTCAAGGGAATAAAAATGGTAGAAATTATCGTCAAAGTCTTGACTACTTCGTTCATCCGATGGTTTACCAAAGCCAGGTATAGGTCCCTGAGGTTGCGCAGTTGCTCCCGATTGGTTTCCATTTGTTCTTTCAAAGTAGCTATGTCATCTGCTAGGTCTCTAACAAAAATGTGTGTTTCCTCCTGAATCAAAGTACTATCTGACCGCAAAAAGAAGGTGGAAAACTCTCTCAGCGATAGCAGATACCGTAAAATCTGATTCACATCAGATTGCAGTTGTTGTATTTGCTTGAGTTGTAGTGAATTCGTCTTAGCATAAATTTCTACTTCCAAAGCGGCGACTTGTTCCTCGACACGATCTGCATACGCAAAGTAATTGCTGATAACTGCATCTACCAATGCGTAAAATAGGTAATCTGTACCGCGATTTCGAATACGAGATTTAACGTCTTTGAGTCGCTCTCTAATAGGATGGAAAACGTCTCGAGATTGCTCTTGAAAGGTCAGTACAAAATTTTCGCCCAATACCAAGCTTAAATGTTCTACAATAAAACTATCGCTCTTGACACTAGGATAAATCATTTTCAGCGGCATAAATATATAAGGTTCAAAAAACTCAAGTTTAGGCCGCTGTTCAGTATTTACAATCTCTTCCTGGGTTAGTACATGTAACCCAAATTGCCTAGAAATATCTTGAACTACATCTACCTGATGTACCCCTTGGAGATTGAGCCAAAGTATTCCTTCTCGTATGCTATTTCGTTCAAACCTTATTGCTGTTTCTTCCTCAATAAACTCTGGTGAGAAGACAATCCATTCCACCTTTGGAGCTTCCTCCCTTGAAATACCGATGTACTCGAGGGTTCCCGGTGCATTTCCTGCTTGTAGCGGGTTATCCGATTTCCTTATGAGAAGTTTTACCATTTCTATCGTCTGACTTAATATGTAAATCCCTTTGAGGAAAAGGAATATTGATCTCATTCTCTCGGAATGCCGCGTCGATTGCTACGCGAATATCGCTCTTGGTAAATTCTACATGGAAAGGATCTCTCGTCCAAAACAACACTTCAAAATTTAGGGCGGAGTCCCCAAAATCGAGAAATCGAGCCTGGGGATTAGGGGTATTAAGGACCTTATTATGGCCTTGGGCACAAGTTTCCAGCGTTTCCATGACCAATTGAACATTCGAACCGTACGCCACCCCTATAAATATGGAAAAGCGGGCAATACGGTTTCCATGACTCCAATTGATAATATTGTCGTTGGTCAGCTTAGCATTGGGAACAATTACTTTTATTCCCTCACGGGTTTGTACTTCTGTAGTTCGAATCCCTATTTGCCGTACCTGTCCGATCAAGTCCCCAATTTGCACAACATCATTTACCCCTATAGAAGCTTCAAAAAGCAATATGATTCCGCTGAGGAAATCCCGAAAGGTATCTTGGAGACCAAATCCAATACCTACTAAGAGGGCGGTTGAGCTCGTTACCACCCAAGTAAGCGGAACATTGAGCAATTCCAAGCACAACAAGATAGCTGTGATATAAATGAAGTACCGAGAAATCTGAACTACCGCATAGCGCCGGCCCTCATCTGTAAGGCGTTTTTTAGCTAGATTTCGATTGATCAATTTCCGTATGAGCCAAATACTAAATCGGGCAAGAACCAGGATCAATATAATCCCTAGAACTTCATACACCTTCAGTTCCTGGTTATCTATTTCAAGCAGGGAAAAATTGAGAAATTGATTTAAACGATCCATACTTCAAGCACAAATTCTTCTGCACAAGGTAGAAAATTTTTGGGCTTTTGATTGATTCAAAAAAAGAAGTGGGAGGAAAAAAACACGCTGCTCCAAAAAGCAAAAAGCCCCTACCGGGGAGATAGGAGACTTTTCTTAGTAATTAGCTGCACATCAATACAAACATAATAAAATTTTTCTTACGAACGGTAAAAAAATCAATATTTTTTGTCATTTTTTTTGCGTGAACCGTTCAATGCTTTGACGAAAAATCGAAATAGCTATCTGTCGAAATTACCCGAAATGAGCATGAAGAGCCCTATTTCTATCTAAAGAGCTGTTTCTTTTCGATACTTATTTGGTGAATCTTGACGGCCATTCATTTTGATATCTCATGTACAAATTTCGGATAGATCGAAAAGTTCAAATCTGCTCGCACTTTCCTTTTCTACAGCATAATCAAGAGAAATATTTATGGGGATCATTAGGCATTTTTGAATCTTTTGTGAAAATTTCCGCCTTAATTATTTGAGTTCGATATTTTTTGTACTACTCCATCAAACACTAACTATGCGAAAATTTTTGAACCTACTCTTCCTCTGTGCTGTAGGAATGCATTTTACCCATGCACAGGAGAAATCTTTGTATCAAGAAATATCCCTAACAGACCTTTCGGCCTTTACAGGTTTAGAAGCTAACTGGCAAATTGCAGGTTCAGTTGATGCAGATCTGGATACAGACTATGCACTCACTACCGAGCCAGGTACAGGAGTATTAGTTAACCTCCCAACCGACAAAGCAAAGTCTAATCTGTTTACCCAAATGGAACACGGGGATATCGATCTAGAATTAGAATTTATGATGGCCCGGCACTCAAACTCGGGGATATACCTACAAGGCAGGTATGAGATTCAACTATTGGACAGTTGGGGGAAAACCCAACCCTATTTTGGCGACCTGGGCGGAGTGTATCAGCGTTGGGATGAAAGCCAGCCTGAGGGGGAAAAAGGCTTTGAAGGAAAGGCCCCCCGAGAGAACGCTGCACTGGCACCTGGTCTTTGGCAGAAAATGGTCATTTCCTTCCAGGCACCTCGATTCAATAGCAAAGGAGTCAAAATCCAAAATGCCCGAATCCTTCGTCTTGAACTCAATGGGAGGGTACTCCACGAAAACCTGGATATGACAGGGCCCACCCGCGGTTCAAGCTTCCCTGAAGAGGCTTCAAAAGGTCCATTGATGATCCAAGGAGATCACGGCCCGGTAGCTTTCCGAAATATTCGCTACCAAAGTTTTGATCCACTTGAACTAACAGCGACATCTCTTTCTTATGAAGTATATCAAGGCAAGTTTGAAGAATTACCCGTTTGGGATCAGGTAGAAGTAGCCTATGAAGGCAAATTGGATAAGCTCAGCCAGGAAGTTGTCAGGGAGAACGAGAAATTTATTTTCCGTGTAAAAGGGGAGATTGATGTGCCTCATTCCGGACCTTACACCTTATACTTAGGGACTTCTGGACATGGCACACTCCTCGTAGATGGAAAAGAAATTGTACCCTATGGACTGTGGGTACGCCCAGGGACCATAGACTTGGAAAAAGGAACCCATAACTTTGAGGCTATTTATCACAAGCGGGATGCCTGGTATCCCAATGGCTTAGGCTTAGAGATCGAGGGGCCCTTCGTTAGGCGACAGCCTCTCCATGCGTTGAGTTCGGTTCCTCTTGATGCGCCCACCAACCCCATTGGCATTGACTTAGACCGAGAACCCAGGATTGTACGCTGCTTCATCGACTATCCTGAAGCGGGTGCCAGTCGAGAAATGCGCATTGTGCACGCGATAAACGTAGGCTTTCCTTCAGGAATAAGCTATACGTACGATCCTGACAGGGCAAATCTGGCTTTGGTTTGGAGAGGGGCTTTTCTGGATGCTACTCCCATGTGGGACAATCGGGGGGATGGTAGTTCGCGCCCTGTAGGCCTGAGTCTTCCCTTAGGCGCAGAACATACACTTGGAAAACTCAGCTCAATGGAAGAAGCCTGGGGAGAAAAAATAGATGACACCTATAAATTTGTTGGGTACAGCCTAAACAGTGCAGGAATTCCCAACTTTGAATATGAACTAGCTGGGGTTTCTATTAGCGATCAAATTATGCCTATGGAGAATTCTCCTGCTTTCTCACGTACCTTGAGCTTTTCCAAGAATCCAGCAGGAACCTACTACGTTCGCCTAGCCTCCGCAGACAAAATCAAAGAGATAAGCCCTCAACGCTTTTTAGTAGACCAGACTTATTATATAGAGACGTCAAAAGGAAAAGCTCAGATCAGAACACAGGGTGCTAGACAAGAGTTATTAATACCAGTAGAAGGACTTGATAAACCTGTGATATCCTATTCCATCATTTGGTAATGCCCCATGTAAACCCACTGATGACGTAATTCAAATTATCCAAACAATGAATAACCTTATTAAATATATCCTACTGTTTTGCC
Source organism: Bacteroidota bacterium (assembly GCA_039197765.1). Lineage (GTDB taxonomy): Bacteria > Bacteroidota > Bacteroidia > J057 > J057 > JBCCTX01. Next base: position 2,809 of record JBCCTX010000105.1, on the reverse strand, counting down.
TAATCCCTTTCTCCCTCTCTGCACAAAATGCTGGAGAGGTAGTAACAGAAAGTGATTACTATCCCATTATGACCCTACCCATTCCTGAGGGTTTGAACTTAGAAGGAGGAGGCCTGGTAACTATGCCAGATGGAAACCTGGGACTTGCCGCACGACGCGGAGACATTTATATCGTCGAAAATCCCTACATGGAGAATGGACAAGCCCCTCACTATCGCAAATTTGCCATGGGTCTACATGAACCCTTGGGAATAGCCTATAAAAATGGAACCTTTTATGTAGCACAACGAGGCGAACTAACGCGCTTATGGGATAAAAATGGCGATGGAGAGGCAGATTTTTACGAATCAGTGCATGCATGGCCTCTTTCAGGGCACTACCACGAATATTCCTATGGACCTGTTATTGGAGAAGATGGCAATATGTTTGTCTCCGGAAATGTAGCCTTTGGGGATGTAGAGTGGTGGCGTGGAGAAAGCCGTGTACCCTGGAGAGGTTGGATCTCTCGAATCCAACCAGATGGCACCTTCGAGCCTTGGGCAACAGGCGTAAGGTCCCCTTGTGGCTTGGGAATTATTGATGGAGACCTATTCTATGCAGATAATCAGGGAGACTGGATTGGTTCAGGGGCACTCGTACACATTGAAAAAGGAGACTTCGTTGGTCATCCCGCGGGACTTCGTTGGTCCGAACTGCCAGAGTCCCCTGTAAAGATTACGACCGAAGACATTTACAGCCGAGTAGATCCCAAAATGGCAAAGCCTGGCGAAATGCCTATCAAGCCAGAATATGATGCATCTGAGCGTCCCAATACTTTTTTTGAGCTAGAAGAAGAACTGGAGGGAATTAAAACGCCTGCTATTTGGCTTCCTCACTCTGTATTGGGTATATCTACTTCTCAAATTCTTCCCATTGAAAACAACCCCAACTTTGGTCCCTTTGAAGGGCAAATCCTAATTGGCGATCAGGGACAAAGCAAAATTGCACGCGTAAGCCTGGAAAAAGTAAATAACGTGTATCAAGGTGTAGCCTTTGGTTTTGTAGAAGGCTTTCGATCGGGCGTTCTACGTATGACTTGGGGCAAGGACGGATCTTTGTTTGTAGGCCAAACCAACCGAGGGTGGGGCTCAACAGGTCCTGAAGCCTACGCCCTTCAGCGCGTTGTCTGGTCAGGAGAAACTCCCTTTGAAATGAAAACGGTGAAAGCTATGCCTGATGGGTTCGAAATCGAGTTCACCTTACCGGTGGACAAAGCTACGGCTTCAAATCCCGCCTCCTACCAAGTCATGAGCTTCATTTACAAATATCATCCCGTGTATGGAAGTCCTGTAGTTAGAGATGAAACTTGCCTTATCAAAGGAGTCAAAGTATCCGAAGATGGACTCAAAGCTCGAATTGTAGTGGATAAGCTTCGACGCAAGTTTATCCATGAGATACAGGCTAACGGAGTCAAGTCTACCGATCAAGGCCTTAGCCTTCTACATCCCACGGCTTACTATACCCTAAATGAAATTCCCGATGGACCCAAGTTGGACATTTCAACATTGGCATCCGTAAATCCCCAGGCTTCTGTGGTTACCAAACCCAAGAAACAAGCAATGCCTCAGGCTACCCCGACCTCTACCTCAATAGCTCCATCAGAAAACCAAAAGCGTATGATAAGCATGCCCAAAAGCTGGGCCAATGGACCCGATCAGACCATTTCTATGGCAACGGAGCCTGGACTGCAATTCGATGTCAAAACGGTAACGGTAAAAGCTGGTAGCAAAATCAAACTAACCTTTAATAATGACGATGACATGCCTCACAACCTAGTCGTCGTTCGGCCAGGTACAGCCGATGCGGTAGGTACCGCTGCCCTCGGATTAGGGGTAAAAGGAATGAATCTAGGCTACATCCCTGAAGATGTGAATATTCTGCACCATACCCAATTGCTTCAGCCCGGTATTTCTGAAAGCATTTATTTTACAGCCCCAACTGAGCCGGGTGAATATACCTATGTGTGCACCTATCCTGGGCATTACCTGATCATGCGGGGGGTATTTAAGGTGGTTGAGTAGGGAAAATAGGTAATAGTCCGTAGTCCGTGGTTAAATGCATTAATCCATAATTGAAGCTCTCTACCAACCACCGACTACGGACTAACAATCCTTTTTTTCTCCCCGCACATCATTTTCTCCTTTTATTTTTCCTGTCAAGTTGCGTTATTAACATTAGGATTATACTGTGTGTAAACTACTTGTGCGAAAAACGCTGAGAGGGAAAGTTTTAGCTTATCGAATAAGCTAAACTTCTGTGGAAAACTTTCGTTTACACTAGAGCCAACCTTTGGATTAGCTTACAACCATTCACTACTTAAGGGAGATCTTATTATGCAAACCAATCACCAGCATGTAGACCAGCGACTTTCTGAGTTCCGTAAAAAATACTACACGGACAAGATTCTTAGAGGAAGTCTAATTTTAGCACTTGTTCTAAGCTCTATTGCCTTTGTAGTATTAGTGAGTGAAGGACTTTTTGGCTTTTCCTCATCTGTCCGTACCGGAATTGTTTCGGGATTGGGGCTGGTCTTCCTAGGCGTATTGGCAAGCATGATCCTTTGGCCACTTTCTCAACTGTTCAATTGGACGAAGAACATCTCAGATCTGCAAATTGCCCATTTGGTAAAACGGCATTTCCCCGATATCAATGATAAGTTGATCAACTTCCTACAGCTAAGAAATGAATCCGCTTATTCCAGTGCGCTAGTCACGGCTGCGCTCGATCAAAAGGCTGCAGAAATTTCTCCCGTTCCACTGAGCCAAGCGAT
>JBCCTX010000104.1:0-21918 GCA_039197765.1 Bacteroidota bacterium | reverse complement strand
TTTACTCGTCCTGGTACTTTTGGCCTCTGCGAGCTGCTTTTCCCAAATAGACTTTCCTCCCTTGAGTCATGCATCCGAACTATCCCAGCAGGTGGGAATGGTCAAGATGGAGGTGGTTTATGAGCGTCCCTCTGCACGCGGTAGGAAAATATTTAGCGGACTTGTCCCTTACGGAAAGGTATGGCGAACGGGGGCAGGACCTGTTACCAAACTTCGTTTCAGTGATAAGGTGCGGATTGCAGGAAAGGAAATCCCTGCTGGTACCTATTCTTTGCTTAGCATCCCCATGCCTCAGGCTTGGACCCTGATCATCAATACGGATACAACCCTGTATGGGGCTAGTGACTACACAGAAGAAAAAGACGTCATGCGATTTGAAGTCCCTACGGAATTCAGTGCCCGCTATTACGAGACCTTTACCATAGACCTGGATGTGAAGCCTTACACAGCAGAGCTGTATATTTCCTGGACAGACATTCAGCTACATTTTCCCATCGAAACCTTTACCGAAGCCCTTACAGAACAAGCGATTGATGATGAACTGGTTTCTCGTGAGTCCGATGACGCAGAAACCTATACGGGTGCCGCTGAATACTACCAATGGATGGGAAAAGACCTATCCAAAGCCCTGGAATTAGTAGATATTTCTCTCGCGAAGGAGAAAAGTTTGTTCGCCTACCGGGTAAAAGGGGAACTCCTAGAAAAAATGGAAAAGCAAGACGAGGCCATAGCCATCACCCAAGAGGCCGTAAAGTTTTCGAAAGAAATATCTGATGAGTGGGCGGTTGACTATTTCCAAGAAAAGCTTGTCCCGTTGGAGCAGGGGGATGAACCAGAATTTATTTCCCTATTCAATGGAGAGAACCTCATGGGATGGATAGGAAACACTCAGTCCTATGTCGTAGATCAGGGTACCATCTTAGTCAATCCCAAAGGGGAAGGGGGAGGCAACTTATACACCGAGAAAGAATACAGCGATTTTATCCTCCGTTTTGAGTTTCAACTTACGCCTGGAGCCAACAATGGACTTGGGATCCATGCACCTCTGGAAGGGGATGCAGCTTATGTGGGAAAAGAGCTCCAGATCTTAGATAATAGAGCCGAAAAATATGCAACACTCAAACCCTACCAATACCACGGGTCGGTGTATGGGATCATTCCCGCCAAACGTGGATTTCAGACGCCTGTGGGGACATGGAATGAACAAGAAGTGTTTGTGAAAGGCTCAAAGGTGAAAGTAACCTTGAACGGAACCGTAATCCTGGATGGCGATTTCCTGGAAGCGAGTAAGGAAGGGACAATGGATGGAAGAGATCACCCTGGACTCAAGCGGACCCGTGGGCATATTGGGTTCTTAGGTCATGGGGATGTCCTTCGTTTTCGCAATATTCGGATCAAGGAGTTGTGAGCTTTACCATTTCCCGAACCTGTACCTACTTATTGCGAAGGCTTTTTACAGGACATACAACCAGCTAAGCCAATTGACAGACCCAAGAGGTTGAGTAGCGTATACACACTTTTCTTGCGCATACTCTGAAATAATTGCGCAGCATCTTACTTGAGTGTAGTAATTTCTACTGCCCCTCCTGTTACTCCATTACCATATTTTTTCTTGGTAAAGGCAGTTGTCAGTACCAAAAAAAGATCTGTAGCAATTCCATAAACACCACATCAAGTGAATGTAATTGCTTCTTATGCGCTACTTCGTGCAGTAGAAGTTCTTCCTCCACTTTTCCTTGTAGGTATGCATCCTTACTTACAAATATATAGTTAAAAAAAGTGAAGGGATTAACTGTATGATCAGCCAAAACGACCTCGTGTCCCAAATAACTTGATTTATCATAATTATGATACTTAGTAAAAAAATACTCAATTGAAACACAAATCTTGTGTGCGATTATACCCAGGAGATGCACAAGTCTAAATCCGTAAAAAGCGTTTGTAGCTGGATGCGTATAGCCTACATATTCCACTTCTTAATCTGGCAAATAATTAGGTATAGTAAGATGTTGAATCAAGTTCTGATTCTGTTTGATTTCCTTTACATGCAATAAATAGGAGGTAGAAAACAGCGAAGCATAGGATTGATTCTATCAAATATCCAGTCACCGTCTTTCTCTTTTAATTTTTTATCCACGATTTCCTTAAGTTTCTTCAAGTCCTTCTCGGAAATGTCCATCTCACTTGTAAGGAAGGAAGCAAACTGCTCTACAGAGTTGTTAAAATAGCTAGCAATCCATCCATTAATATGTCTAGAAAAGTATTGGCTTTTGCTGACAAGGGGAAAATATTCCCTGCTATTTCCAAACATTTTGAAATGGATGTATTTCTCGTCGATCAGCCTTTTTAGCAAAGTATTAATCGTTGTGGTAGCTGGTTTGGGATCAGGATATAATTACTTAAGGTCTTTGAAGAAGGCCTTCTCCAACTTCCAGATATATTTCATCAATTGTTTTTCTGCCTTGATTATCTCTTCCACTCTACTAAATTAAAGCTTGCTCTGTAGATATAGAGCAAAAAGTAGATTTTCCAAACTTTTTATGTCTATCGCCCCAAATACGCAGGTGGAAATGGTTCTAATCACCCCAAATTCAAATTCTCACAGACGCTTCATCACTTCCATGCAAGCCCTTGCATTGTGATAGGGGGCTTTCCAAGGACCCGCTTTGTCCTTAAGGGTATTAGGGGTTCCATCCGGGAAAGTGCCCCAATACCATTCCCCGTGGATGGGGTCCTTTAGATGGGATTGGATAAAATTCCAGGTAGCAGCTGCTGCCCGTAGATAGTTGGTTTCATTTGTAAGTTGGAAGGCATTTACAAACCCTACCACAGCCTCCGCCTGAGGCCACCAATCCTTCATTATTGAAATATGTCCATTCGCCTCTTTTTCGTAAAAAATACCTCCTTCAGGATCGAGGCTGTGAATCAGAACTTCCCGAGCCATCTGGATAACTATTTCCCGCGTTTTTCCGTCCCAAAGCTCGTCTTTCAGGTATTCTACCCCTTCCCAAAGCAACCAACTGCATTCAATGTCGTGTCCAAAAGAAACCGTTTGAGACTTAGGTTGCCAGTTCTCGTCGAAGAATAGGGTCTGGGTAAGGGTTAGAGGGGAAATAAAGCGGTCTAGAAATAGCTGGAGCAGAGAGGTTAATGCCTCTTTGTGAAGCGGGTCCTGCGTGGCCAAAAATAGATTTGAATAGGCTTCCAAGATATGTAAATGGGTATTCATCGTTTTGGCCTCATTTTGATCGTGTTCGCCTAGGCGCAGGTCTTCAAGAGGTCCCCATTGTTCATCGAAGGCTTCCATATAGCCCCCTTGGTGTTGGTCTCTACTATGGGTTTCTATCAACGAAAAGGTTTGGTTTGCCAAATCGAGCGCATCTTGGTTTTGTGTAAGAAGGAAATATTCAGAAAGTGCATATATAGCAAAGGCCTGGGCATAGACCTGTTTTTTACCTGCTATTTTATTCCCCAATGTATCTAAGCACCAATAAAAGCCCTTGTGGGTTGTGTCCCAAAAATACTCAACTACATACTGATAGGCTCGATCAGCTATTCTCCTATATTTCTGATTCGGAAGCAGCCTGTCAGCAGCAGAAAAGGTCCACAGGATTCGGGTATTTAAAATGACCATTTTACGCGCATCAGGATGGAGTTTTCCCTTTCCATCTATTCTCCCATAGAAGCCTCCATGCTCTTCATCTACCATATGTTCACACCACCAGAAAAGGATATCCTCCAATTCTTGGGTAGCAGCTTGCTTCAATCGAAGGGTCAACTCCTGGGTATCTTTAGTGTCCAATAGAGGTATTTTGTAACGCGTCATTATGCAAGGTGTGGAAGGATTTCCAAATTGCGCTTGATGAGTTCGCTGCGGGTTGCTACCGAAGTTGCGGATCTGTACCCATCTTCTGGAGTATGCAGTACATAATCTACTAAGCGATCTACGGTAGAGGTAGCCACGTGCATGCGGGTATCACAGGATGCATAATAGACAAAAACTTCCTGCTGTGCATTTACAATCCATCCATTTGTGAATACGACGTTGGATACATCTCCTACTCTTTCCTCTCCCAAAGGAGCAATAAAGTGTCCTGCGGGACGATGCGTAACCCGCCAGGGCTCCTGGAGGTCTGTCATAAACATGTAAAGGACATAACGCAAGCCGGCTGCGCAGCCTCTTACTCCATGAGCTATGTGCAACCATCCCTTTTCTGTCTTGATGGGTGCAGGCCCTTGGCCATTTTTCACTTCCATTACGGTATGATATACCCTTCCATCTATGATTTCTTCAGCGTCTACCTGAGCATTTTCCATAGTCTCTGATAAGCCCCAACCAATTCCTCCCCCCCCCCCAACACTGATAAATCCGTCTTGTGGACGGGTGTAAAAGGCATATTTTCCATTAATAAATTCAGGATGTAGAACAACATTCCGTTGTTGGCTGGCTTTGGTTTTCAAATCAGGCAAGCGTTCCCAGCTTTTCAGGTCCTTGGTACGGACAATTCCACATTGGGCAACAGCCGAGGACTCGTCCCCAGGAGAAGCACTGGGATCTTTACGCTCTGTACAGAAGAGGCCGTAGATCCATCCATCTTCGTGATGGACCAGACGCATATCGTATACATTGGTATCGGGATTATCTGTTTCCGGTATTTCTAGTGGCAAAGGCCAAAAGCGAAACTGATCGATCCCGTTGGGACTCTCAGCTATAGAGAAGAAGGATTTCCGGTCCCAGCCTTCGGTCCGTACTACCATCAGATATTTTCCTTCCCACAACATGGCCCCAGCATTAAAGGTTGCACCTATTCCCTGGCGCTGCATGAGATAGGGGTTGCGTTGCTCATCTAGGTCATATCTCCAGTAAATGGGGGTATGCTCTGCTGTCAACACAGGGTACTCATATCGGGTATAAATCCCATTATCGGGCAATATAGGTCTATTGGGACGTGATAAAAGGTGTTCGTATCCAAGAGCAAGTGCTTTATACCGGTTCCGAAACTCGTTTGAAAACTCCATATAAGAAGTGAGAAATTTATTAGGGGATGTATTACTAATTCAGGTGGTTTCCACTGTCTGAACCCCTTCAGGATAGTCCTGAATGCGATCATACCATGAAAACTTCAATATAAGGCTACATACAATGATGCTTGCCAATGCAATTCCCATGTAGTGGTAGTTCTGTATAACCAAAAATATAGGAAAAGCGGTGAGTGAACTTTGCCAGATAATTCCAACGGCGCAATTGAATATATCTAGAGAGAAATTTCGATTGGGTTCTACGGTTCCCAATTCTTCCCTTACAGGCTTCCAAAATCCCCAAGGACGGACCTTTAGGTAAAAGTCTTTTAAGGTTTCCATATCGTCTGGGGGAGTAAGTAGGGTACCTAGTATGCTCCCAAACAGGGAAACACCCAAAATAATTGGAAAGGTATAAATGACTGTGAGATCTGAAAACAGTTCAGGAATAATCATTGCTCCAAGGATTCCTGAGGCCATCCCCCAAAAATATCCATATCCATTGAATCGCCACCAGTGCCACTTCAACAAATTGGAAGCCGTGTATCCTCCGTATAAAGCTGCAACAATCCAATTGACTATATCATTCAGCGAGCCTAGAAAAAAGCCAAATGCACTGCCTACAAGCACCACAGCGAGAGAGATAAAGTAACTCATGTTCACATAGCGCTTATCAGAAGCATCTGGATTAATATAGCGCTTGTATATATCATTGACTATGTATGCAGGAGCTGCATTTACGGTGGCTGCAAAGGTTGACATAAAGGCGGCTAACAGTCCTGCAATGAGCATTCCTAATAGCCCTGCAGGAATGAAATTTTTCATAGCAAAAGGAAGAATCAATTCGAAATCAACTGCATCACCCATGGCATTGAGCTCTTCGCTATAGTAGACCAAAGCAAGGATGGTAAGTCCTGCCACTAGCATATAGCGGGGAATGAGTAGCACCACATTCACAAATCCACTCATCCAGGCTGCTTCTTTAGGGCGCTTGGCTGAGAGTACGCGTTGCATATCATAATTCGGGGCGGGCCCTGCCATACTCTGCAGCATTCCCTTGAATAGCAGCATCATAAAAAATATACCAAATAGGCTCCAGCCATCCTCCTGAATTTTGGTATTGGCCGATACCATCAATTCTGACCAGTCCAACTCCAGTTCCCACCCAAAAAAGATATTGTCCCACCCCTCTGGAACAAAACGCTCCAGGACTTCCGGCGATACCTGCTGCATCGCTATGACACCCACCGCAATGCAGGCAATTGTCATGATAAAAAACTGAAGTACTTCCGTGTACACCACGCTAAACATTCCCCCCTTTACCACATAGAGCGTGGTAATTCCCGTGAGAATAATTCCGTATAGGTAAATGTTGTGTTGAGGATTAGAAGAAAGTTCCCAAGGGAGGAATATAGCTGCAAATTTTCCAATCCCTATGAATCCATAGCCCAGAAAGCCGATGACATTTAGTAAAGCAAATACCACCACAATCAAGTGAGATAAGGTAGCACCTTGCCCTTCTCCAAACCGGAAGCGAATCCACTCTGCTCCAGTCATAACATTAGACCGCCGCAACCAGATAGACAGATACATCATGAGAAAGATCTGGTTGAATACGGGCCATAACCAGGGAATCCAGACACTCTTCAATCCATAGATAAACAGCAGATACACCATCCACATTGTTCCACTGATATCAAACATTCCAGAAGCATTGGATAGACCTAACATGTACCAAGGGATCGTTTTTCCCCCCAAGAAATAGTTGTCGATATTTTTGGAAGCTTTCTTTGAAATCCAGAATCCAATAACTATTGTGAGCAGAATATAAACCAGAATGGCTATGATATCGAGTAGGTGTAGGTCCATAAGTAGGAGAAGCGAGAAGATAGGTTAAATAGGCAATTTAATTTGAAGATTTATACATCTCTGGAAGATCTTTTTCCAATAGGATTATGGGGTCTTTTACGAATGTTTTGAAGTTCTCAGCGCTTTTTTGTCCAAGATAGGGAGCATAATGATGATGAGGCCAAGCATTTCTCCAAAGGACCATATAGGCAAAGCGACTAGCAATAGGATCCTTCTTTAAGGGTTTCAGTAACTGCTGTGTCCACCAAGTAGAATCAGGAATTGCTTCCAGACCTGTCTCTGTCAGCGCCGCAACCTTACCATGTTCTTCAGCCAACTCCACGACCCAACGCATCCGCTCGATAAAGCGATTTTTCCTTCCGAATTTAAAATCCTCATAATCATCGAAGCCCATGATATCTACATAGGCATCTCCTGGATAGCGTTCTAGGTATTCTTGTTTACTCTGGACAATATCTGGAGAATAAGCATAAATGAGTTGGTGAAGCCCTTTTTCATCCCGTAGATACTCAACGGTAAATCGCCATAGTGCTACGAATTCATCGACGCTACAATTTTTCTTTCCCCACCAGAACCAGGAACCTGTGTGTTCGTGATAGGGCCGAAAAATAATGGGAATCTTGTGCTTGATTAAAAACCCTGCGGTCAAGTCATCGAAATACTCGGCAATTAAATCCAATTTATGGGTCAGCCAGCCATGATGACTGCCTCCAGGAAGAATATTCTTCACCGCAGGCGTGGTATCCCAAGAATCTCCCCCTGTTGTAGGATGGTCAGCATGCCAGCAGAACGTATTGATTCCTCCACGCTTATACGCTTGCTTGACCAAGTCTTTCATCCGCCCAAAGTCTACTGAGTCGATATTCATGGATCGCTGCCCAATCTTACTTACATTCCACCCATAGACTGCGGGAAAGTCTCCCACAACATCTTTCACATCTGATCGCTCCTCCTCTGAACGCCACCCAACTCCATATGCTGTGGCATCTTGGTGTCCAAACAAGATTTCCCCACGCTCGATGGCATGTATTAGGTTTTCGTAAAGCGCCTGGGTTTTATCCGTCGCTTTCGGATCAATAAGCGTTTGCCCCATTCCTGAATTGATGCTGAGAATTGCAAAGGAAAATATAAGGGATACGGTTCTTAGTGGTAGCTTCACGAGTATTGCGTTTGACTAAAAACCTAAGTAAATAAATCCCCTTCAATGAAATCGATACTATTTTACTATATATCAATAGCTTTTGAATATTCGGATTCAAATGGGGATTAAGGACATTATGGCAATCTATTTTACAAAAGGAATCCTTTGACTAATCTACATTCTTCCAGATTTCTCGTATGGGAGTTCCTTTGCTACTAAGCCCAGAATGATCCCATACTTTGCCACTGATTTTTGCCTGAAATTCTAAACTTGCACCAACTCGTGAGTTGTCGCGAGAAAAGAACTCAATATTCTCTGTATAGGTTCCATCTTCCAGGGAATAGGTACCTCCCCCTGTCCCTCTGAACTGCTTCGTTTCAGGATTGAAAGCCGTCCATTGGAAGCGGGTTCCCGTGATCATTTTCAGGGTTTTTCTAGGTCCCCACTTCATTTCAGACATTTTCCCTCCTCGTTCCCTACCTGATATTCTCCATACTCCCACCATATCGGTTTCATTTCCTGAATCAACCCTTTGATATGCTGTAGTCTCTCCCGTTTCTGGGTCAGTAGTAGTCAATGTGTTGCCTTCGATTTGGAACCCCCAGGAAATCTCTTTCCCAATTAGGGTACTATCTAAGGTATGAAACTCAAATTCCTGGGTGTGAACTCCATCCTTGGCTGTATAGGGCCCTCCCATCGTACCGATAAATTTAGCGGGTTCTCCTGAGTACACAGTTGCCATTGAATAGGAGTTTCCTACTAAGGCCACTACTTTTTCTCCCGTCTCAGGATTTACATACTCCCAGGCACCTTTGATGCTATTTTCTGCGGTACCGGGGTCGTGGATATGATTAGGGGAGAATAGGGAAGTACTCAATCCTACGCAAAGGGCTACAAGAAAAGATATAATTTTCATGAGAATATGGGTTTGAATAATTTCTTACAAGTTAGTAAGAAATTTAATTGGGGATACTTAATCCAATCGGATATAAGTATCCGGACGATATCCCGATCGTTTTTTTATACCCATTTTCCGTCCTTCATAGCGCGCCTCATAGGAAAACCTACGGTTAATAGACGCAGGACTGTTCTTATTAAATTTGTGGGTTTCCACCCATTGATTGTTGCGGTAGGAGTAGGTCCCTCCCATTACATTTCCGACTCTTTTGGTAGTACTATTGTAGCTTACCCGCTGAAAGCGCGTGCCGGTGGTCAGCATTAGCGTACTCTCGCGCTTTTGCGAATTTACATAAGCCTGTTGTACAGTTTGTTTCCTCCAGGCTCCAGCAAGTGGAGACTCGGTACCGTAATCAATCCGCTGATATTCTTCACTCAGGTGCATATTGATACCATCTATTCGGACGTTTCCATTTTGAATCAGTCGAGCGCCATCCACGCGAATTTGAAATGTGAATGATTTCCCCACCAAAGAGGGATCTACCGTATGGAACAAAATATACTCAGTATATTTGCCATTTCGCACCGCATAGGTCCCTCCTGCAGCGTTGAGAAATTGCTTCTTCTTACTGTCGTAAACCCCAACCATAAAATACCCATTTGAGATTAATTTCATCTGGGCCCACCCTCCAAGATCTTCCCAGGGACTTGTATTCTCCTCCACCATCTTCCAGGCTCCTTGTATTTGTGACTCCAGCACTTCATCAGGGATTGGCTTGGACTCTGCACTCCCTTTTCCCCGAAAAGAGAAGCTGGAACATATACTTAGGAGGAATACAAAAAGTACGAGGTTCAGGAAAGACCGAGGGCAACACCTTTGTGAATGTTTCATAACTTATGGCTTAAATGGATTTGGTACAGCTACTAGGGCAAAATTTAGGGAGGTAAATGGAATTATTCAACGATTTTTCAATAATTGTAAGAGTATTTTAAAATTTGCAGACAAATGAATTATTCAGAATACATGAAATCTTTGACTTTCGAAAAAGTGCCTACAGAACTCTCTGTGTTTCTGCAAGCTATGTGGCTGGAAGCCAAGGGGAAATGGGAGCAAGCACATAGCTTAGTCGAGCATGATTCAACCCAGCATGGTGCTTGGATTCATGCCTATTTGCACAGAGTAGAAGGGGATAAATGGAATGCGGGGTACTGGTATAGGCGGGCAGCTAAGCCCTTCCCAAGTGTTAGCCAAAAGGAAGAATGGGCTCAGATTGTCACCGAACTTTTACAATATGAGCAAGGATAGCCCCTGGGAGCTATCCTTTGTATCACACCTGTTCAGAAATTTGGTTAGAAAAATGAAATCTTTTTACTGGAAAAAATGCACGTAAGAATTTTTTGAAATCAGGTGTACAGAAGACGGAAATTCTGCATGTAGAATCAATTGGTTGACATGGTGGTGTTCGAGCTTCTGCATTTTTTCTCTATTGAGCAAGATCACTGTACAATGACCGTGGTGATCGTATTTATCGATTAGGGTTTCTTCATTGAACTCGCACTGCCAGTGGGTTTCCCCCATCTCCTCTTTATAGGACATTTCAAGGGTGGGCATGCGATAGTATTGGTGAGGTCCTAGCTGATTAAAATCAAATACCATGCGGATCCTACCTTCTTCGAAGAACAGCTGCTTATCCGTAAAGCCCAATTCTTCAAGTGTGATCTTACCTGTTAGTGGCTTGTCAAAATGGAGAACTACCTCCCCTGGATTAATCTCTATTGCTTGTTCCATATATGTGTATTTTCTGGAACAAAAGTTCGCAATAGCATCTGCAATCAAGGTATAAGATTCTCAGGGCTCTCTATGACTTTTGTCATGGGAAGGGTAGCGCTACGCCCAAGTTTTCCTCTTTAGCCTTCTGGTAAGCCTTTCTGGCAACAGCTAGGTCAAAAAGTGCCATTCCGACAGATTTAAACCCAGTGGTGGTCGCAAGATCAACTTGCTGGGCACTAATGCGTTTTCCCAGGGTTTCAATTTGATCCGGAGTAATCCAGCCTTTGTCTATTGGCAACTTTAGGTCTCCAGACTCCTTCATTCCGTGATGCACATCGATGTATACTGTCTTTAGTAAGGGAAAAAGGCTATCTGGCCACTCTCGCATGGTGGGCTTATAGGACCCAATTGCAATAAAATGCTTGCCTTCCAGAAGTGAGGCCTCATCTGGTAATACGGGCTCTGAAGAATTTGTAGCTGTAAAAATAATACTCGATTGTCTTAAGATCTCTTTACTAGAGGAAAGTAGGTGTATACCAATGTGAGGGAATAGGCTCCCTAGCCGTTCTTTGAAACGCAGGGCTGGGGGAGCGGATCTATTGTATACATATACCTCCGTTATAGGACGGGCAGTACAGATACTTATCGCGCCTTCTATTCCCTGGATTCCTGCACCAATAACACCTAGCTTAGCACAATCTGTTGGAGTGGTGTAGCGACTCGCTACCCCTGCAATCGCTCCTGTTCGCAATGCCGTGAGGGTAGATGCATCCATTATAGCTAGTGCTTCGCCGGTTTGAGCACTACTTAGGATGACCGTACCTAGTATGGCGGGTAATCCCTTCTGAGGATTCGCGGGGTATACTGAAACTAATTTTGTTGCAGAATATTCACCAGATAGACTCGGCATGTATAGTAGGGTATTCTCCCCTTGATCCAGGTGAAGCCGATCCGGCATAATAAAGTCTTCACTATCATATAATAGCATAGCGTCCTCTACTGCCTCTAGTAGCTCTTCATAGCTAAGTACCTTCCTAAGGGATGCAGCATTTAACACGAGAATCGACATAGCGAATAGGTTTTACAGTAAATTAATACATTCCTCTGCAGTAGGACAAAAGGGGATTGTAGAATATAAGCCCATGTTAGGTTCATTCACCTACTTTTATTGGGGTTTTTGAAGAAGAACCTAGGGGAGTCTTACTTTCTATGCATCCTGGATAATATTTGCTATTTCCTTTCGGGCTTGCCTCCCTTCTTTTACAGGAAACATCACCCAAATATGGCAAAGCCCTTCTCCTTCATACACATCTATCTTCACTCCGTCTTCCCGTGCCTTGCGAACAAACTTTCGTTCACTGGGCATCAGGATGTCATCGCTTGCGATAAAACAATGAATAGGAGGTAAGCCCCTTAAATCGGCTTTCCAGGGAGAAACCATAGGATCATCTGAGTTCATTTCCCCAAAATACCACCTCCCAATACTGGGAAGTCCTCCTGGATCTAGAATAAAATCCCGTTTGTTCACTTCCATGACTTCGGGATCTTTTTCGTGAGCGGAACCCACAGAGGGACATACCGGAATGAGGCAGGCGGGAAGGGCTCTACCTGCGTCTTTTAATTTGAGACAAAGGGTAAGCAGGATGTGTCCTCCTGCCGAATCTCCCATAAAAATTATTCGAGAGGGATCGAAGCTTTCTTGGGCAGCCTCATATACCGCCATCGCATTTTCCATTACTTCAGGCTGCTGGTGCTCGGGGGTTTTAGGATAGTCTACCATCCATACACGGGTTTGGCTCCACTTTGCGATCTGAGCTGCGGATTGCCAGTGCTCCTTCATCGGCCCAAATACAAAACCTCCTCCATGGAAAAAGAGCACTACCTTATCAGTAGTGCTTCCTTTAGGGGTCAATATGGAGACTGTAGTATTCAAAACCTGCCTACGATCAAGGGTACACCCATTATACAGGCTTGGAGCAGGATTTTTTACATCCAACTTCCGCATGCTCTGTGGCTTTACCTCAGGGCCTTTCCAGAGGTCTTTGGCGTTCCTGCGCCTAAGGACAAATCGCAGGAGTTTGTATGAAATGCTAGGCATGGGGAAGAATAGGTAATAGGTAATAGGTAATAGGTAATAGGTAATAGGTAATAGGTAATAGGTAATGGTGTACTTTGATCTCGGATCAAAGGTTATCATGGACTATTTAGCTGTGGACTATTCTCTCCAACCAAAGGTTTCGCAAACTACCGACAGCCGACTACTATACCACCGACCACATTCTTAAAGGTTACTACGGACTACTGACCATTCCACTACCGACTAATAAATCATTCCTCTATCCTCAATTTCCCACTGTACAAGTCTACTAGGATTTGGGCGTTTACCGCTACGCCTGTTGCCATGGACAACTCTGGATCGGGATAATAGAAGGGGGAGTGGAGTCCCGGCATATCTCCCGATTCCTGACGAACTTCAGGTACCGTCCCAAGCCAATACAAAGCTGTAGGGACCTTATGTTCTGTTTGTCCATAGCGGGCAAAGTCCTCTCCTACCATCTGCGGCTCAGTTACTAACACATTTTCATTGCTAATTGCTGTTCCAGCAGAGGCCTTAATGCGGTTGACCAACTCGGGATGATTATAATTAGCTGGAGTAAATTCATCGGGAATGACCACTTTTGGGTATTTATCTTCAGGAACCCCTGCAGCCATAGCAATCCCTGTTGCAATTTCTTGAATTCGACGATGAACCAACTGACGGACCTCTTCTTTGAAAGTACGCACGGTGAGTTCTAATTTTACTTCATCTGGAATGATGTTGTGTTTGGTTCCTCCTTTGATAGCTCCGACTGTAACAACTGCATCATCGATAGGTTTGAGGTTACGGCTTACAATCGTTTGTAGGTCCATCACAATCAATGAAGCTATTACAACTGGATCGATAGACATATGGGGTGAAGCCCCGTGAGCTCCTACTCCATAGACATGTATATCTACACTTTCTGTATTCGCCATGGTATAGCCTTGCCCAATACCAATTTGTCCCGCAGGGATCGTTGGATCACAGTGCAATCCCAGGCCAAAATCTGGAACGCCAAACTTTTCATACAATCCAGCATCCAGCATAAGCTTGGCACCTGCACCAATTTCCTCAGCAGGTTGGCCGATTAGCATCAATGTTCCGCTCCACTCGTCTTTGATTTCAGCCATTGCTCGTGCAGTGCCCAGCCAAGTAGTCATATGCATGTCATGGCCACAGGAATGCATTACCCCAGTTTCTATCCCGTTATATTTGATTTGTTTTGTACTGGCGTAGTCAAGCTCTGTTTTCTCTACCATCGGCAATGCATCCATATCTGTACGATACAAGATGGTGGGCCCATCTCCATTTTTCAAAATTCCCACAACGCCGTATCCACCGAAATTCTCCGTTACCTCAAAACCTACTTTACGAAGTTCTTCCGCTAACTTTTTTGAAGTTTCCTCTTCTTGTAGAGAAATTTCTGGATTTTGGTGCATCGATTTATAAAATTCTACTAAGTAAGGCAGGTCTTCCTTTAAATTGTCTTTAACCCTGTCAATTGGACCTGGATCCAGGGAAATGAAAGATACACTTAGGATGGCAATGATTACCGCTAAATATTTCATGTGTAAAGGGATTTAGTTCACTAAGATTACGGATATATTGGCAGAGATGCAATGGGTTGTGTGTTCTGGATTGAGAGTTTAAAGGTTCAGCGTTTAGAAGAATCATATAGTCTATCTCTGAACTCATAACTATTAAACCTAGAACCTTACAACGATACCCCCCGTTTCCAGGGAATAAAATCGTCCTGGCCAAGTCTTTGAGCATGGGTTCGTACAGTACCACTTGCCAGATCGATTACGTAATCGAGTAATTTCTCGCCCATGCGCTCTATACTCTCCTCACCCGTAATAATCGGTCCTGTATTGAAGTCTATAATATCAGGCATTCGCTGGGCGAGTTGGCTATTGGAAGAGACCTTCACCACTGGGGCAATGGGGTTTCCTGTAGGAGTTCCTAATCCTGTGGTGAAAAGAATAATATTTGCCCCTGCCCCTGCAAGACCCGTAGTGGATTCAACATCATTTCCAGGGGTACAAAGTAGGCTAAGTCCTGCCTCAGTAGCATATTCTGGATAACCTAGGACCTGACGCACGGGGGAAGTCCCTCCTTTCTTTGCCGCACCTGCAGATTTTATCCCATCGGTTATAAGCCCATCCTTGATATTACCTGGGGAGGGATTCATATCAAAGCCCGAACCCACAGCTTCCGCCTGGTGCTGGTAAGTGCGCATAAGTTGTGCAAACCGCTCCGCTTCGTGATCTGAGATGCACCGATTAATCAACTCCTGCTCGACTCCACATAACTCTGGGAATTCAGAAAGGATAACTTTTCCTCCCAAAGCTACGAGGTAGTCTGCCGCCTGTCCTAAAGTAGGATTGGCAGAAATACCAGAGAACCCATCAGATCCTCCACACTCCATTCCCAAGGTTAGCGCACTCAAGGGAGCAGGTGTACGTCTGCGTTCATTTGCCTGCATTAATCCTAGGAAGGTTTCCCGAATTACCTGCTTCATCAGGGTAGTCTCGGATCCCCCACGTTGTTGTTCAAAAATTAATAGGGGTTTATCAAAATCAGGATTTTTCTTTTCAATTTCTTCCTGCAACATGTTAATCTGGGCATTCTGGCATCCCAAACTAAGTACTGTAGCCCCTGCCACATTAGGATGATGCAAGTATCCAGCAAGAAGCGAGCATAGCGATTGGGCGTCTTCTCTCGTTCCGCCACAACCTCCTTCGTGTGTGAGAAATTTGATCCCATCTAAAAAGGGGAAAACTCTGCTTGACGCGTCCCCACTACTAGACCTTTCCTGATCTACCACAGCTTGATGAGGCATATGGGCTATGGATTTACCCGATGTATACTGATCCACCAATTCTCTGACGCTTTGTCGATACAAATCAGGCTGAGCATATCCTAACTCTTTTTCAAATGCTTCTCGCAGTATTTGTACATTCCTGTTCTCACAGAATACCAAGGGAATTATCAGCCAATTGTTGAGTGTACCCACCTGGCCATCAGATCGTTTATACCCCATAAACTCACGCCCTTCCCATCGAGAAACGTCTGGAGGCTCCCAGGTAAATTTTCCTCTTTTCGTTCCATACTGGGAAGTTGCATGCGCAACATTCTCAACAGAAATCCACTCTCCTTTAGCGATGGGCCGCTTAGCTTTTCCCACCATTACCCCGTACATAATTAAGGGATCTCCTGGCTGAAGGTCTTGCGTTACAAACTTGTGCTTACCCGGAACTGGCACCACCATTTGATATTGATTCCCTTCATAGCTTATCTGTTCGCCTGCATCAATGGGCGATAAAGCTACAAGAACATTATCACTGGGATGTACACTTAATACTTTCATATAGGAGCATTGGGTTCGAGATTTATACCTATGGGGGAATCCCCTTAAAAATAAAAAAGGGACCTTCACAATCCCATACTCAAATTAGGCAAAAAATCCCATTCCTACTGAAAGAGAAATAAAAAAGAAAGACAGCGGTGGAGCAATAAACCACCGCCTATTCTTTGTTCAAGGCTTTGTCTAGATTCTAGAGATTCTCCAAAATTTGCTGAAAGGTATCCTCCATAAAAGGTTTTTCGATAAACCCTGTGATATGCGCATCTGAAAACTTCTGGATATGCTCCTTCTCCGGCGCGATGGAACTAGTTATGTAAAACTTGGCCACATCCCATGAGTTGGGATATTTCTGGGATATCTCCTCAAAAAATTCTATCCCATTTCTTTGAACAAGGTGAATATCAGAGATAATAATATCAGGAAAATCCCGATGTACGGTTTCTTCTAAATAAGCTAGCCCTTCTTCAGCGCTTTCTTTAAAAAGAACATTTACAGGAATTTCAGATCTACTCAATATAATTTGGGTCAGTTGATTTCCGAGTGAGTAGTCGTCAATGATAAGAATATTTACAGCAGCCATGATACGTATGTTAAAATGTGCAACAAGTATTGTGTGTAGTTAGGCGATTGAGACGGGTGTTGAATTGAGCAGTAGGCTTTTGAAGTGTTTTACTTGTAGGGGCTTATGTAGGAATTTTTGAATGTTCAGCGCATTCATTTTTTCCTGATAAAACTGACTGAATCGATTGGTAGTCATAATTTGAAACTCTGTATTTAGGGATAAAAGCGGGAAAGAGTCCTGAACCAGTTCTATAAATGTAAAGCCATCTATCATGGGTAGGTGAATATCGGATAAAATATAGTCTGGGAACTCTGTATCTCTTGTTTCTAAGTAGCCCAAGCCTGCCTCTGAACTTGTTTCAAAGTGGACGTCTATGGGAAGACGAAAATGCTTGATCAGGTTCTGGGTAAAAAAGTTGGAGAGCTCGTTGTCCTCAATGATAAGAATAGATATTGGCTTCATATTGATTCTTTGTTTTCTTTCATTGATACGAAAGTAGAGAGAATCGAACCGAGGCAAGGGCTTCTTTAGACAAAGTGGAGATATGCTTCGATAAAGTGAGGATATGCTTCGATGTAAGTTTCATCTACATTCTTTCCACTGGAATAAGGTCTTTCAACACGGGGAATACATATTCAAAAAAGCTCTCCTTATTAAGCGGTTTCGGTATGTAGGCATCAATATGGGGGGTCTGCATGATCTGTGTATATTCTTCGACCTGGATTCCTGTACTCATTATAAATAATCCCGTAGAGGTTTCCCTTTCAGGAAAGGTTTTGATGAGTTTCTCAAAAAATTCAAACCCATTCATCTTGGGCATATTAATATCTGAGATGATTGCCTGAGGAAAATCCCTTTCGGGTAGGTTCTGTAGCTCCTCAAATACTTTCAGAGGAAAGGTCTCGAATGTGGGTAGAATAGGAAGGCCCTCGATATCAATTAGGGCACCTATGAAGTCGTGGCTCAGTTCATTATCGTCAAGGAATAATATGGAGTATGACCTCATGTAGGAAATCGTTTTTACTTGTTTGGCTGATAGAGTATTTGCTTAACCTAAATAGTAAACATCATGCAATATAAAAATAAAAATATTTACATAATATACTAAACCAAATAATCTTCAAAAATTTTAATTTTGACTAAATCAATATTAAATAAACCCAATTGTGAATAAAGAGAAATATCTATAGACTCTTTGCTACCACACTAAAGGTAGGTAGAAATTTGGCTATCAGGAACTTACGAAATCTTAAAAGCCCCCTTTAGCAATTCTATACTTTTAGCAACACCTGTATCTGGAGCTTCCTTGCCTTCAAATTCAAGTGATACATATCCCGAATAATTTGCATTCGACAAAATTTTGGCAATCCGCTTGTAGTCTAGGTCTAAAGTATACCATTCCCCTCCCCCATAGTAGGTTTTGGCTTGAACAAAGACCAGCTTATCCGCAATTTTTTCGATTTTCTCATAGGGGTCTTCCAGGAAATTCCCTGTATCCATCATCAAGCCAAACCAGGGTGAATCCACTTCATTGGCTATCCGAAGCATCCCTTCTGGGGTTCGGGATAATCCCCAATGGTTTTCTAATGCGAGGATTACCCCATATTCTTGTGCCTTGTCCATGCATTGCCAGATACTATCGATACACCATTTAAATCCATCATCTTCGCGATAACCTTCTAAAACGGGCTCTTCCCCACGTGCTGCCATCAAGCCATCAAAGCTCTTAATAGTCCCCCATCTTCCTGAATTGAGGCGTATGCAAGGTATTCCCATTTCATGCGCCAACTGCATACAGTGTATCGTATGGTTGATATGTCGCTGCCGCTCATCGGGATCGGGATCTACAAAATCTTGATGGATAGACAGGCAGATAAGGTCAATTCCATTGATAAATGCGTGTCGCTTGAGATGACGCAAATAGGGAAGGGCTTCTGACTCCATTTGGCGGTGAAGGATATCTACCCCTGAAACCCCCAAAGCTGCAGCGCGATCTATCACTCCCTCAATACCCACCTTGGGTGGACGGAAATGCCAGTAAGAATAGGAGGAAACCCCCAGTTTGATGTTGTGAGAGGAGGGAGTTGAGAGGAGAGAGTGAGGCCTAGTAAGTGCAATAGCAGGCAAGCCCAATGCTGAAGCGGCTAAAAAGGAGCGACGAGTATATGACATAGGAGTAGCTTAAGGTTATTCTACCTTAAGTTGGAAATTTTTTTAGAAAGCTCCCATAAAAATTCAAGTTTGTAGCTTAGTCCTTCGTGCATATACCCATAGAGTAGCTCCTACAAGGATAAATGGGAGGCTCAGTAGTTGCCCCATGTTCAGGGGTAGCATGGATTCAAATGCCATTTGATTCTCTTTGAAAAATTCTAATATGAACCGAGCACTAAACATATAGATGAGCATAAGGGCAAAAGTTGACAGGGGATACCTGTGGAGAGATTTATGGTACACCCATCGTAGCAAGAAGAACCCCATTACATAGGCAAAGGCTTCATACAATTGAGCAGGGTGCCGGGGCACCTCGTCTATCCGGGTAAAAACAAAGGCCCAAGGTACCTCAGTGGGCAGACCTATAATCTCGGAATTCATCAAATTGCCCAACCGAATGCTGGCGCAGGGAATAGGAGCAATTCTGGCTAACTGATCCAACACAAAGGGCATAGAAACTTTCCCTTGTGTTCTTCTATAAAACCCATACAATGCTGAGGCTACCCCCACTGCGCCTCCGTGGCTGGCAAGTCCTCGAAATCCAATGAATGCTAGCTGGGGTTCAAATTTCACAGGTAAAAATATCTCCCAAGGGTGCTGGCTAAAATAGGCCCAGTCATAAAATACACAGTGCCCTACACGCGCCCCTATTATAATTCCCAAAATTACATAGAGGGCAAGTTGGTGGAAATATTCTTCGGGGTATCCTTTCTTTTTAAACGCGGTTTCCATGAGCCTGTATCCTACCGCAATTCCTCCGGCGAAAAATAAGCCGTACCAACCGAGCTTAAGTATACCGATTTCAAAAAATAGAGGATCTGGTCCCCATTTAATGGGAAAATTTAGCATATGTAAAAATTTTTATGTTGTCAGGGGAACAAGAGCCTGCACGCATACCTACAGCCACACAGACTTTTTGTAAAAAGAGGGGGGGTTCATGCTTCAGAAGTATCACAATGCATTCAACATCCTCCTACAAGCAATACCATAAATAGGTACATACCCAGTTGGGAATACAAGCGTTGTAGATAGGCCTTCCTATACTGACGGATGCCTTTTTCTAAGTAAGAAGCCAAATCTTTTCCCTCCATTCCTTCCTCCAAACTTTGCTCCTTAAACGCCTGCCACTGGTCTGATAAAGGTAAATTAGACATAGGCCATATGTTTTTGAATGTGTTTTTTAATTCTATGTAAGCGTGTACCAATCACGTTCGATGAAACCCCTAATATTTCTCCTATCTCTTTGTAGGAATATCCCTCCCACTTCAAGATCACAAGCGATTTATCTTCTGGAGAAAGAGACTGTAAGATGAAAGCAATAAGTTGGGTATTCTCCCAGGCAGGTTGGTCGAAACGGTTGTCCCAAATTTCTTTCCCTTCTTTGAAGTCTGTCTCGTACTTCCCCTGCTTCTTTCTGCCTAGCTTTTGCAGGGTATTTAGTGCAACTTTGTACATCCAGGTACTGAATTTAGCTTCTCCTCTGAACTGGGGATAGGATTTCCATAACTGGTAAAGGATTTCCTGACGCGCATCTTCACGATCCTGTTCACCCTGAAAGAAGGCCCTACACAGGCTGTGTAAGATTTCTTGATGCCTTTCTATCTCGGCAAGAAATTGCTGCTTCTTCTTTCTGTTGTTGAACATGTCCGGGTATCTTTTCATTGAATTAGTACCTAATTCTCCTAAAAAATTACCCATACCTTCAATTTTTTTTTAACGGTATGCGCGAAGATGATTGCTCTGGGCCTGGAAAGTCCCTTTAGGGCTTGATTCGGATGATAACTTTTCCTCTTGAACGCTTGGTTTCCACGCGTTCATGTGCTTGTCGAATTTCAGCTAAGGAAAATACACTATCTACAATGGGACGAATTTTATTATTGGAGACCTGCTGGGCTAACCATTCGAGGTCTCTCGAACGAGAATTGACAATGACCAGTAGACCTTTTTGAGGAGAAAGACCTGTAAAGACATGGCTTCTTACCGTACTTACTCGGGGTAACGTAGAGATATATCTTCCTTTGGGGGTTAGAGAAGCTCTCACTTTGGCAAGCGAATAGTTCCCAAACACGTCAAAAAAGAGGTCTAAATTTTGAAGGGATTGCACCCAATTCGCTTGGGTATACGCTATAGGTTCGTCTGCCCCAAGACTTTTACACAGAGCCAGGTTCCGCTCACTTGAAACGCTAGTTACAGTTGCCCCCAGACATTTGGCAATTTGGATAGCCAGGGTTCCCACCCCGCCAGAAGCCCCGTTGATACATACGTGATGTCCCTCTGACAACTTTCCCAAGTTTCGCAAAGCCTGTAGGGCCGTCAAGCCCGCTAGGGGTATGCCTGCCGCTTCCTCATAGCTTATCCCTTCAGGCATTTTTGCCAGTTCGTTTTCCTTGACGAGGACCTTTTCAGCGGTACTTCCCACACGCATGCCATTCATCATACCAAATACCTTGTCTCCCTCTTTAAGCACAGTACTTTTTCCAGGATTTAGGACGATCCCTGCATAGTCAGAGCTCAAGGTCATGGGAAACTTATTCCCTGAAAAAGGTCTGAATTTCCCCTTACGTACCAAGATATCTTTGGGGTTAAGGGCTGCCGCATGGACTTCTACCAATATTTTTGAGGGCTTTGCCTGGGGTTCGGGTACCTCTTCCACTTTGAGCACTTCGGGCGAACCGTATTTATGAATTATTGCAGCTTTCATGCATTTGCATTTGAGTTGGGTATTACCTTAATATAGGTAATTATGATCTATTTTAGACGCAGACAAACGCAGACTTGGGGGACTTAGCATATGCTAAGAGACGCTGAGGAACTAAGGACTATCCAACTAGCTCTTTTTTTTACCACGGACTACGGACCACCGACTACCCAACCTCCCCAACCCATAACCCTTTTCGACACTGACTTTGGATGACTTGATTATGACGGACGCTGAAAAACCCAGAACTCATAACCGCTAAACTAACAACCCAACCTGTGGACTATGGACTATTCAACTATC
>JBCCTX010000103.1:0-21967 GCA_039197765.1 Bacteroidota bacterium | reverse complement strand
TGAACATGCCCATCGAATAGATACCGTCCTCAAATTTATTTCTGATAACTACGATAGTTACCTTACCTTAAACGATGTAGCGGATATTGCCTGCCTCACCCCCAATTCCTTTTGTAGGTTTTTCAAAAGAGTTACCAATAAATCTTTTACTCAATTTTTAAATGAAGTAAGAATAAGAAATGCTGCCCGACTTTTGGTTCAGAAAAATTTGCCCATCTCTGAAATCTGCTATATGGTTGGGTACCGATCCATTACAAACTTTAACCGCCAGTTCAAGGAAATCATAGGAAATACGCCCAAACAGTATCGTGCGAATCACACTTAACAGGATTTTGCCGGAAGCCTGCCAAATCGGGTAAAAAATGTTGCAAGGATAATAATAGGACAGCTAAATCGTAGCAATAAATTCCGTTAAATTTTCCTTTCGCAACAGTCCGAGCTTCTTTCTCAACCTATATCGGGTAGTATGAACACTTTCCACGGAAATTCCCATTAATTTAGCCATATCCTTGCTGGAGAAGTTCAATTTAATGAGGGCGCACAACTTGAGGTCTCCCTGGGTTAAATGAGGGAATTTTGCCTTCAACCTTGCGTAGAAATCTTTGTTTACATCCACAAACCTTGCCTCAAACTCTTTCCAATTTTGTTCATTTCCCACAGATATGGTATTGAGCGCTCGCTTAATTTCCTGGATACTCATTTTATCGCCATTTTCAGTCACTTTTGCCTTCAAACTACTTATAAACTCATCTTTTTGGATGAGTTTTAGGGTAGAAGCGGAGAGTTCCCGATTTTTCAATTCGACAATTTCATTTGCCTTCTGAATTTCCAATTCCTGTTTTCTGTGAATAAGCTGTTTCTCTGTTTTGTGTTTGGCACTTACGTGATTAAAAAAGATGACTCCTATTACTGTTAAAAAGATAAGGCAAACGATAAGGATGGTTCGTTGTAGGAATAGGACTTTCTCTTCATTCTCAAGCTGAGCTAATTTCTGTTCTTTCAATCGTTCCATATTGGATGCCTTTTCCAATCGAAAGGCATCCTGTATCTCCAGTAGAGGCCGGTTGTTTTCACTTCGACTATCAAAGAATTTTCCATCTAATTCTTTCACCATAGTAAGGCGTTTATAAGCAGCGGCCAAGTCGCCCTTCTTGAAATACAGGTTGGATAATTTAGTGTGGACAAGGGGAGTAAAATCTATATGACTTTTGTAGATCCCCGAGATTTCTAGGGCTTTTTTGTAATACCGTTCACTCGTGTTGAAATCTTCCTTTTTCTGATAAACATCTCCGATATAGGTGTAAACCAAGGTTTGATATCCTGGGTCGTATTTTTCCATCCATGGCAATACTTTCTGATAGGTAGCAATCGCGCTGTCTAGCAAGTTATCTGCTTGTAGCAAAAAGGCCCGTTCAAATTGTAGGTAAGCAATAGAAATTTCACTTTTGTAGGGAGAATGGTAGGTAAAGCAACTGTCCAGATAGATTCTGGCCCAAGAAGGTTCCCCTAGTTCTCTATACGTAGAGCTAGAAATGTAATACACATCCCCAAGAGCTGCAGCATCAACCTTTTCCTCTAGGATCAATTCTTTAATAATCTGCCGCGAGAGGTCAAAATACTCTAACGCCTTATTCTTCCTTTTGTAGTAACTATAATGACGTCCTATTCTTAGATATAAATAAGCTTTTGCCTTATGGAGTTTAGCCCGATCGGCAAGCATTAGCCCCTTCCAAAGTTTATCATAAGAATCTTTGTAATGGGCCTGATGTCCATAGGTCTGGGCTTGCTGTGCTAAGCTTGCAATAGCATTTAATGTATCCCCTTTGGTGATAAGATTGTTGTAGCATCGTTCCAAAAGAATGATGGCGCTGTCTGGATCTTGGAAATGAATGGTTTTCGCGGCTTCAAATAATATCCGATTTTCATCTGTAAGGGGAAGTTCGATTTGTGGATTAGGTTGGGCTAATAGCAAGAACGGAAAACAAACAAAACATGCTAGATGGAAGTGTGGTAGTAAGTGTTTCATCTCAATAGATTCTTGTTTTCACAACAATTACGAGTAGGCTGCAATTTCCAACATTTTTGAAATTGTTCAGAAGCTTTTCACATAGCAAGGTATAATTGTTCAGTTTAGTTCTAGTTAAAACACGAGAGTCTTCTACTTTAAGATAGTGAAAAAATTGGACAATATAATTTCAGAGCATTTAATTTTAAGGTTTGTTATTCCTTTAGAGAGAAGTTGGAAAAAGCGTTGTTGAGGAATAAAAACTCAATTCGTTCAGTTTA
This sequence comes from Bacteroidota bacterium, assembly GCA_039197765.1. Lineage (GTDB taxonomy): Bacteria > Bacteroidota > Bacteroidia > J057 > J057 > JBCCTX01. Next base: position 19,681 of record JBCCTX010000103.1, on the reverse strand, counting down.
TTTTACAATAAATCCTATTTTTAGGTAACTGATCCTACCCCCCAAATATGGACTCACTGTCAAGCTTACCAATGGGTATTTCTCTAATTGTTGAGTCAATGGTGAGCAGAAGCTGCAGGGTAGTAACGCAAATGTTTTATCCCCTTGTAAACCAGTAGAGGAAAGCGAATGATCCTTACTTCAATCCGAGGGTACTAGCTTTAATTTGGAAGAAGAAATACTGTGTTTATCCCGCTCTAAGATTTACCAATCCCTACTCAATGAAAAGGTAAAATAATGTTAGTACATGGTAAAATAGACCCCCAAATCCCTGAATAATTTGGTTTCTTTTAACTGAGAGCAGCCTTAGGAAACTTGGGTTAAAAACGCTTATTCCTTAAAGAGACGCTTGGTTTTGAGTCTAAACTGGGAAAATTCACTTTTCAAAAAAATCACTTCACTTCTAATTTGGACTGAACAGCTTTTGTTCCTTTGTAGTCTAGATTTACCTGAGGGTTGTTGAGTTTTTTTCCAGTCAAAATTGCTTGATTTTGGCTCGAAATGGCGGAAATTACCTAAAGATGTAAAAGTCGTTTTGACGAATCAAATAAACTGGTTTCAGAAGTGTGAAAGTTTGATTTCGTCTCTAAATTCTACCAAGCTATCTAACAAGGACCATTTTTTTGAATCTCCAAATTACTACTCTATGAAACAATTTTTAATGTATACTAACCGACTTTGGTTAGTTTGTTCTGCTTTACTAATATCTCATTTGGCGCTTGGTCAGGTGGATATATCTGGTAAAGTAACTGATGAAGATAATGCGCCACTTCAAGGTGCAAGTATCGTTGTAGAGGGGACAACAGTAGGTGTTTTGACCGATGCCGATGGATCATTCTCTCTCTCTGCCCCCGATGAAAACTCGGTTCTCAAAATCACTTACATCGGCTTCGCTGACCAGCGTATCACCATTGGGAGTGAACGCGCATTTAGCATCGCTATGGCAGTTGCCGCTTCTTCCCTCGATGAGATCGTGGTAATTGGGTACGGTACAGCCAAGAAAAGTGATCTTACGGGAGCGGTTTCCCGGGTTACGGCAGACTCTTATGAGGCACAGCCTCTCACCCGTGTGGAAGACGCCTTACAGGGTAGAGCGCCTGGGGTGATTGTGGCACGTGCCAATGGGCAACCTGGGGCCAATTTCAAAGTGCGTATCCGTGGAGTAAACTCCATTACCGGTAACAATTCTCCGCTAATTGTAGTGGATGGTGTTCAGGGGGCTGACTTGAGTAGCCTGAACCCCAATGACATTGAGACCATAGATGTATTGAAGGATGCATCTGCGACTGCTATCTATGGAGTCCGGGGTTCCAACGGGGTAATTATCGTAACAACTAAAAAGGGCTCTGGCCCTGGAAAAATTGCGGTAGACTACTTCATGACGGTTTCCGAAGTCCCTGATCTCCTCCCGACGCTAGCAGATAATCCAGCAGATTTTGCAAGATTAGAAAATCTTCGGAGAATTAATGTAGGAGGTAATCCCAACTTTACAGATGCAGAGATTGCTGCCTTGGAGCAAAATGGAGGAACGAACTACCAAGAAGAGATCTTCCAAACCGGAATTAGCAACAACCTTCAAATCTCCGCGAGTGGATCCGAAGGAAGGCTTAATTACTTCATTTCTGGTATCTATAGAGACCAAGAGGGAACGGTGATTAATACGGGATTCAACCAGCTTTCTCTGAGATCCAATCTTTCTGCCAAGGTGAATGACCGCTTAACTGTAAGTTTAAATCTTTATGCAAATCGGGATAAGACCCAGAACGATTTCGGCTTTGCAGGGAATGGCCAAGGGAGTCTTGTGGCAAAGGCATTAACTTGGGATCCCACGACTCCGGTTTTTGATGACAATGGGGAATTCAACTTCAGGTCTATAAAAGGAATTGCTTCTCTAAATGACAACCCTGTTCGGACGCTTACCTTGAGCGATGCTCAGTTTACAGATGAATTGCTTACCTCTGCACTAAATGTAGACGTAAAGATTACAGACGACCTTACTTATACATTAACTACGGGTACGCAGTTGCGCAATTTCAACAACGAGACATATGATGTCGAAGTAGGGGATGACTTTTTGCCTCATACCGCCTTCCGCAACAATAAGTCTACTTCCTTCCAGATCAGTAATATTTTGACCTGGCAGAGGGAATTCGATGTACACGATATTAAACTAACGGGTGTTCAGGAATTCGTGAACAACCAGAATATTGTAAATGGTTGGAATGCAAATGACTTAAGCCTTCCCAGAGGGTTTTATTTTGCGGAACTTGCGCCTAATGCAGGTCAAACCATTACCAACAATTTCAATGAAAGGGAGTTATCATCCTTTATGCTACGCGCCGAATATATCCTCGACAACAACTTATATGTAACTGCAACAGGTCGCTATGACGGTACTTCTGTTTTTCGCGAAGACCAGCGTTGGGGATTCTTCCCTTCGGTAGCTGTGGGGTATAGCTTGAACAGCCTGGTAGGAAACTCTGACTTTTTGACCTCTATGAAACTTAGAGCAGGTTGGGGGCAGGTAGGTAACCAAAATGTCGGGCCTTACAGTACTTTTGGAGGACTAGGGTTTAATTCCTATGCCTTCGACTTTGCTTCTGCTGAAGCCGGGACCGTTCTGACGAGTTTCGAAAATGAAGACCTTACCTGGGAGACCACCACACAAACTAATATAGGCTTGGATTTTGGCTTTCTAAATGATCGGGCGAATGCTACAGTAGAATTCTTCGTGAAAAATACTACAGACCTACTGCTTGCAACGCCTGTACCAGCGGCCTTTGGAGGAGGGATCATCAACCGGAATGTTGGAGAAGTCCAAAATATCGGTGTGGACCTAGGATTGGGATATACAATCATCCAAAACGACAATGTTACTTGGGATGCTAATCTTTCCGCCTCTTGGGTGCAGAACGAAGTAACCAAGCTTTATAATGACCTAGAGCAGATCAATGGTCTATTCACTTCTCCTGGGGGTCAAAGCCGGGTGTTGAATATCATTGAAGTAGGACAACCCTTAGGTCAATTCCAGGGCTCAACTTTCTTAGGTACGTGGAAAACTGCGGAAGCTGATCAAGCAGCAGAATTCGGGAGAGCCCCTGGAGATCCAAAATATCTGCGGGATGAAGATGGAGAAATCGTTTTTGGAGCGATTGGAAATGGAACCCCTGAATTTGTCTGGGGATTCAACAATGGTGTTACGGTTGGAAATTGGGACCTAAATATTTTCTTGCAGGGTATGCACGGCTTTGATGTATACAACATCCAGCAAGCGATGATCACAGGGGGAGCAGGAGACTCCCGGAGTTTCATGGCTTCAGATCAGGTCAACCAATGGACTCCGACAAATGAAACGGATATTCCTGCGACGGTTCAGTTTTACAACTCCTCTCGTTACATTGAAAAGGGAGACTTCATCCGCTTGAGCAATATCAACTTAGCTTATACCTTCAGCAACTTGTTCAACAACCCCAATCTTACTGTACAACTGTATGCCAGTAGTCAGAACCTATTCCTGATTACAGATTACACAGGGTACGATCCAGAGCTTTCTTCTAGGAAAGGAAACCAGGGTATTGAAGACGTTGCCCCTGGTATCAATATTGGAGCTTATCCTAATCCACGTAATTATAGCTTTGGGGCAAAAATTGGATTTTAGTATATTCTCTCGGACTACTTAACTAAAAATACGATGCAAAAATACTTCATAAGCCATTCTTTTAAATTTACCCAGGTGATGATCCTCGCCATGGTAGTAAGCCTTACCTTTGTAGGGTGTGAAGATTTTGACCTGGATGAAGATCCCGGACAATCTCAGCTAGCCGTTCTTCCCTATGAGTCCATTGCGGAAATGGAACTGGCTGTAACCGGTATGTTCAACCGAGTTCACCGAGCCCTTTGGATGACGACTTCTTTTGCCTCTTCTTGGGGGGGAGATGATCTCACAACACATAGAGCGAGTAATAAAGCGGATTTCCGGGAATATGACCAGCGGTCTGTTTCCACTGGAAATGCGCGATTAGCAGGTACCTGGAACGGTTGCTACAACGCAATCCGCGCAGCAAATACCATCATTGTCAATTCGATGGGAGTGACGTTGGCCGATCAGGCAAAGCAAAACCAATTAACAGGAGAAGCTTACTTTATCAGAGGCTACTTGTTCCAACACCTTGCTAGAAATTTTGGTCAAATACCTCTGGTATTAGATATTGCCCCAGATTTTGAGATTGGCTTGGCTTCACAGGCTGAAGTCTATGCTCAAATTGAGAGCGATTACGCGACAGCGGAATCCTTGCTTCCTGCCCAAAGTACGTTGGGTGGAACCCGTCCCAATGCTGGAACTGCCAGAGCTTTTCTAGCTAGGTTGTATATGGATTGGGCAGGTTATCCACTAAATGACGCAGGAAAGTATTCACAGGCTGCCTCTAGTGCTAAGCAAGTGATAGATAATTCGGCGAGCCATGGATTTGCGCTAGTGCCTGATATGGCTACCTTGTACACCTTAGCGGGCTCGCAGAACTCTGAAGGAGTCTTTACCCTATCGCATTGCCAGCCCTGTGGACACCCGAATCGCAAAACGGGAAAGTTGGGATTACCTGGAGACTTTGGCGGCTGGCAGGAGTCTTTTGCCGAAATTCGATTTTTTGAGGATTTCCCAGAAGGCCCTAGAAAGGAAGCCACCTATCATACCACCGTTCCCTTAGATGAGAATGGAAGAGTGACTGCAGATGTGGCGAATGCTGCAACCTTACTTCCATGGACGGAGTTTAAGGACCAGCAGAATCCCATTTTTAGAAAGATCGTAGGCCCATTTGAAGACAATATTTTCAATGACTTCCAGGCTTCACGCAGTGATTACCTGATGCGTTATGCAGAGGTTTTGTTGACTTATGCAGAGGCAACTGGAAGATCAGGTGGAGATACCCCCGATGCATGGGAGGCCTTAAACATGGTCCGCCGCAGAGCAGAGGGCTTGCCAGCTAACTCTCCTGATCCTAGTGTCGACATAACGGCTGGAGATTTGGCTGAATTAGCCTATACCGAACGGAAATGGGAATTGGCAGGGGAATACCTCAGATGGTATGATCTGGTAAGAATGGAGCGCGTAGAACAGGCATTGGGAGGTACCGCGAGAAACCCTCAGGTTTCTATAGGTACGGCCTTTGATGCTGATGGAAATGCCAGCCCTATGCCGCTGACTGTTCCCTCGAATCCTATTCTTGGTTCGCTTAGTCCAGATGCATATTTTTCACCATTGCCACCAGACGAAGTAGCACAGCTTCCAAACCTAGGTAAGTAGGTTTACTATAGTAGTAGTTAACGGTAAAGCCTGAAATGGCTTTACCGTTTTATATATTTCCTTATCTTCTGTGTTAGAATTCCAAATAAGGATACACCGTGAGTATGGACCGAATAAAGAAGCCGTTGGGTTGGCCCCTCCTAGTTGTGGTGCTGCTGAACTTTTTGGGCGCCTGCAAAGAATCAGAGCAGCAGCAACCCATTTCCCAAGAAAAACTGTTTAGCATACTTCCTCCAGAGCAATCTGGAATCACTTTTCAAAATACCATTCAGGAATCAGAAAGCTCCAATTATTACCAGTATATGTATAGCTACATTGGAGGAGGAGTGGCTGCGGCAGATTTTAACCAGGATGGATTACAAGACCTATTTTTCGTTTCGAATGCGTTTGAAAACAAACTCTACCTCAATTTGGGAGACCTCAAATTTGTGGACTTGACAGAAAAAGCAGGAATTGAAAAAAGGGATGGATTTGACGCAGGAGTTGCGGTAGTCGATATCAACGCTGATGGATTATTGGATATCTATCTTTCGCGAGGGGGAGGTAATTCTGCTGACAACCGATTCGCAAATATGCTTTATGTCAACCAGGGAATTGTACCCTCAGACGAAGGCTTTCAGGAAGTGCGCTTCTTGGAAATGGCACAAAGTTATGGACTTGCGGATACCAATCGCTCGATCCATTCCACCTTTTTCGACTATGATCAAGATGGAGATTTGGACTGCTATGTGTCCAATACCCCGGATTTTGAGGACAGGGCCGCAGAAATTCTCGACCTAGATGCCTTGAGAAAAGACCCCATGACCTTAGCACAAAGGGGGAGTGATAAATTGTATCAGAACGATGGCAAGGGATTTTTTCAGGATGTATCCGAAGCTGCAGGTATTTTGCCTGATCTGGGATTTGGCCTAAACCCCCAGGTGGGGGACCTGAATAATGATGGTTGGCTGGATGTATATGTCTGTAATGATTTCAGAATTCCTGACTTTGCCTATATCAATCAAGGAGATGGGACTTTTAGGGAGGGAAGGGATGAGTTATTCAAACACCTTTCTTTCAATAGCATGGGAGGAGATATGGGAGATGTAAATAATGATGGGTTTCTTGACCTATACACGTTGGATATGAACCCAGAGGACTATGTTAGGTCCAAGACTACCATGGGAATGACTCCTGTAGAACGCTTTGAGGAGATGGTCGCCAAAGGCTACCATTATAATTACATGCACAACATGCTTCAGGTGAACAATGGGAATGGCAGTTTTCGAGAAATTGCCAACCTCTCGGGAGTTGCTAATACAGACTGGAGTTGGTCTTGTTTACTTGCAGATTTTGACCTGGATGGTTATAATGATATTTACGTTACCAATGGGGTATTTCGCGACGTAATAGACCGCGATGCCAACAATGCCATTCTTGCTAAATTAAAGGAAAACGGGCGAAAGCCTTCTCCTGCAGACTTCCTTGAGTTTACACAAATGCTCCCCCAACAAAAACTCAATAATTATTTCTTCAGGAACAACGGAGATTTTACGTTTGAAAACACATCTTCCGTATGGACTGATGTCATACCCAGCTTTTCAAATGGAGCAACCTACGTAGACCTGGATAATGATGGAGACTTAGAGGTAGTGGTAAACAACATAAATAGTGAGGCACTCATTCTAAAAAATAATGCAAGTGAAAATAAATTGGGTAATTTTCTTCAGGTTGATTTGGAAGGTCCTGACAAAAATCCTAATGGTGTAGGGGCTATGGTAAAATTATCTCTTGCTAATGGAGACGTTTTGACCCGGCAGCTAATCAATACCCGAGGGTTTCTATCGTCTGTTTCTAATCGCCTCCATTTTGGATTGGACACAGCCGAACCCATTACCCACTTGGAAGTCATTTGGCCAGATGGTAAAGCCCAAGAGGTATCGGAAATTGCCCTAAATCAGATATTAGTAGTGGATTATGCTGAGGCACAAGAAACGGAAAGAAAGGAAATCAACCCAGAAAAACCTTTGCTGGTGCAGAAAGCCTTTAATTTTGCTCATGTAGATCCCCCGTTTAACGATTACTCCAAGCAAATCCTCCTCCCTCACAAATTATCCCAGACAGGGCCTGCTGTTGCTACGGGTGATGTAAATGGAGACGGATGGGAAGATGTATTTATCGGAGGGGGGCACACGCAGGCGGGACAAATTCTCCTGGGAAATGCGGCTGGTTCTTTTACCCAGAAAAGTAACTCAGTCTTTGTTCGGCACCGCCAAAGAGAGGACGTTGCTGCCTGCTTATTTGACCTTGACAAAGATGGAGATTTGGATCTGTATGTAGCTAGTGGAAGCTATGAGTTTGCACCCAATTCAAAACTCTTACTCGATCGAATCTACACAAATGATGGGAAGGGTAATTTTACCTATGCATCGGATAAGCTCCCCGGAATTGCTACGGCAGCTTCAATCGTTTCTCCTGGTGATTTTGACCAGGATGGGGACATAGACCTCTTTGTTGGCTCAAGAGTTATACCCGGAGGATATCCCTATCCACCTGAGAGCTACCTACTGATTAATTCAGAAGGTAGTTTCCGTGTAGGAAATCCTACTTTCGCACCTGAACTTACCCAGATTGGGATGGTTACGGACGCAGTTTGGGAGGATATAGAAGGAGATGGGGACTTAGACCTAATCGTAGTAGGGGAGTGGATGGGGATTGAAGTTTTTGTGAATGAAGAAGGGAATCTATCAAAACAAGAGCTGTATGAAGAACTGAGCTCTACCACTGGTTGGTGGAACCGGATACTAGTTGAAGACGTGGATCAAGACGGGGATATGGATATTATTGCTGGAAATTTAGGCTTGAATTATAAGTTCCATGCTACTGCCCAAAAACCCTTTCACGTCTATACCAAAGATTTCGATTACAATGGAACCGTAGACGTATTTTTGGCTAAGGATTATAAGGGTATGGAAGTACCTGTTAGGGGCCGAACCTGCTCGGCGCAGCAGCTTCCACACTTAGCGAACAAGATTCCCAGCTTCAATGATTTTGCTTCCAGAGACATAGCCGGAATACTTGGACCTTCTATCCAATCTGCTTTGCATTACACCGTAGTAGAGTTTCGCTCGGGGATATTTCTAAATGAAGGAGGAAACTTCACGTTCTCCCCATTTCCCAACCAAGTACAGCAATCTCCCCTGAATTCCCTGGTTTATGAAGACTTGGACAAGGATGGGATTAAGGACCTTCTGGTAGCGGGGAACAACTACCTGTCAGAAATAGAGACTACGCGTTCTGATGCAGGTATTGGGGTACTATTAAAAGGGAAGGAAAATGGAGAATTTATCCCCATTTCTCATATGCAAACGGGCTTTTTTGCGCATAAAGATGTCCGAAACATGGTCCTGCTAAACAACCGCGAGCAACCCCTAATTTTGGTTCTCAACAACAATGACCAACATGATTTATACAGTCTCGCCACAGTACGCCCAAACCCTTAATGATCGTTTGTATTACCCTTGCTATGAATCAAATACTTTTTTCTCTTCTGGCCTGCACTGCCTTTTTACTTTTGTTCATCCAGTGTAAAGAATCGGCCCCTTCAGATACAACCGCCAATACAACGGAAGCTTCCTACCCTGAAGCGGCCTATGATTTCCTGGCTATTCCCAAGGATGGTAAGCTTAGCGCTGCTTCCAAAAGAGCCTTAGAGAGGAACTATGCACAAGGGCCTGAGTGGTTTTGTAGGTGTGAAGCCATGGATTTAACGGGAGATTTTGCCTTTGAAGAAGGGGTAACGCGTAGGGATCCCAGTAGTATTATCCGGGTTGGAGATTTATACTACGTATATTATTCGCGTACTACAGGGAAAACCCAAGGATTTCATACAGGAGATCCCGATGCAAAAGTCTTCCCTTGGGATAAGACGGAAATTTGGTATGCAACTTCCCATGATGGATGGGAATGGAAGGAAGAGGGCCTTGCTGTTGGCCGGGGAAAACCAGGTAGCTATGACGATCGTTCAGTATTTACCCCAGAAGTTCTCGCCCATGAGGGTAAATATATTTTGGTCTATCAAACGGTAAAGGCACCCTACGTCATTCGGGTAAAAAATCAGGTGGGCATGGCCATTGCAAGTTCTCCGTCTGGCCCGTTTGAGAAATTAGCTGAACCCATACTCTCTCCAGCGGATAATGGCGAATGGGAAGGAGAGGAGGACAATCGCTTCCTAGCTAAAATACAGGGAGACTTTGACAGCCATAAAGTTCACGATCCTACCTTGATATTCTTTCAGGGTGCATACCGACTCTACTACAAAGGAGAACGAATGGGAGAGCGACTTACCTTTGGAGGGAGGGAGATAAGACATGGGGTGGCTATTTCGGAAAAATTAGAAGGCCCCTATGTGAAATCCCCTTATAACCCTATTTCCAATAGCGGCCATGAGATTTGTATTTGGCCCTATCAAGGAGGATTATCCGCCTTGATAACCACAGATGGCCCAGAAAGAAACACGATTCAATGGGCACCAGATGGGATTAATTTTGAGATTAAATCCCACATAAAGGGAGGCCCCGAGGCAGCGGGATTGGTCCGTTCGCTTAATACTGGAAAAAGTCCTATAGAGGCACTGTCCTGGGGATTGACGCATACATATCACAGCCGAGATTGGCAGTACATTCGTCGATTTGAATGTGGTCCCAGGAGATAAATTCCTTTTCTTACCCCCAACTACCTATCTATGAAAATCAACCTACTTTTACTCGTAATCCCCTGCTTTTTGTGGGGAAACTCCTTCTATGTTCTGGGACAAGAATCTGGATCTGTTCACATTTGGGAGGAAGACCTCGTCCTCCCTACGTACTTGGTGGACCCCCCAGAAAAATGTCCTATGTTTTTCAAAAATGATTCCTATCAAGGAGCCAGTAGGAAAATCTATCCCTATCCCTTGGAGGATGACTTCACAGGGAAAAAGGGAGAAAGAACCTATCGAGCAGTCTACCTGGAAAATGAATACCTCAAAGTTTGTGTATTACCAGAGATTGGGGGGAGGTTATTTTATACCACCGACAAAACCAATGGGTATGAAATTTTTTACCGTCAGAGTGTGATTAAGCCTGCCCACATCGGTATGCTTGGCGCATGGATTTCTGGAGGGATAGAATTTTGTGTTTTTCACCATCATCGAGCCACAACAAATATGCCCGTTGACTATGACTTGGTAGAAAATGAGGATGGAAGTGTAACCCTATGGATGGGAGAGACAGAGTTGCGACACCGCATGAAATGGACCTTTGGGATCTCTCTTTTTCCCGGGAAGTCTTATTTAGAGCTTGATGGAAGGCTAATTAATAGTACAGAAAATACCAACTCTATTTTATACTGGGCAAATGTGGCAACCTCAGTCAATGAAGACTACCAGATTATTTTCCCTCCGAGTACAGAATTTGCAGTATTCCATGCTAAAAATAGCTTCTCCCACTGGCCTGTAACCCAGGAGGCCTACCGAGGAAACCCGTATTATGAAAACCAAATTGATGCCAGTTGGTGGAGAAACCACCCAGGGCAAAATTCTTTCTTTGCACATGAGATTCAGGAAGGCTTCTTGGCAGGATACGACCATGGGAAACAGGCCGGAACTATGCTGGTTGGGAATCCACATATTGTGAAGGGAGCGAAATTATGGGAGTGGGGGAAGGGCTCCTACTGGGATACCCATGTTCTTACAGATACAGATGGTCCTTATGCAGAAGTTATGTCGGGTGCCTATTCAGATAATCAGCCAGATTATAGCTGGTTAAAGCCCTACGAGTACAAGGTCTTTAAACAGTATTGGTATCCCATGCGTGATAGCAAAGGGGCCGCTTCTGCTAATTTGAATGGACTGCTCAACCTAACGATGGGACCAGAAGGAGGTATGTACCTTGCCGCGAATACAACGGCTGCATATGAGGGGGCTTCCATCGTATTGAGAAAGCAGAAGGAGACACTGTATACAGAAACTATCCATATATCTCCTGCGTCTCCTTACCAAGCCACGATAAACGTCTCTGGCCTTAACACAACCCAGGGATTGACACTAGATTTGCTGGATGCTGCAGGAGAACTCCTCGTGTCCTATAGTCCTCAAGCAAAGGCCATGGATAGTCCTTTACCAGATCCGGTTGAACCTCCTCTTCCTCCTTCTGAAATTACCTCGATAGAGGATGTATACCTCACAGGCTTAAGAATTAAGCAATTTCACAATGCACGGATTGATCCGCTTCCATACTTTCAAGAAGCCTTGAAGAGAGATCCCCTCGATACGCGCAGCCATCTCCAAATGGGTATACATTTCAAAGAAAATGGGGAGTTCCCGAAAGCTGCTTCACATTTTCGAAAGGCCCTAATCCGATTAACCAAGAATTATACACGTCCGCGAGATTGTGAGGCTTTTTACCATTTGGGACTAATCTTGAAAGCCCAAGGCCAATTGGAGGCTGCTTATGACACCCTGTATCGAGCTGCCTGGGACCATGCATTCACTGCACCCGCCTATTTCCATTTGGCTCAAATTTCCGTACAAAAGGGTGCCTACGAGCAAGCCCTGGTGGAGTTGGATCGTTGCCTGATGAATAATGCCTCTCATCTCAATGCACTCCACTTAAAGGCAGCGATCCTTCGTAAAATGGGGGAACGAGAGGCGGCAGGGAGCCTGCTAACAGAATTAATAGAAAAGGATCCGTTGAACTTTGCTGGCTGGAACGAACAGGCTTTGCTTTCAGATGCTTCTAATCCTTTTAAGAAGCTTAACGCTTTCATGCGAGACCAGCCAGAAAATTACCTCGAATTGGCATTGCAATACCTACATGCAGGACTATTGGATGAGTCCCTCGCTGTGTTAAATCGAGCGATTTCTTCTTCTTCAACTGAACTTGCTCAATATCCAATAATTTCCTATTACTTGGGCTTTATCCATCACATGAAAGGAAATGCTTCAGAAGCCCACGTTCATTTTTCCAACGGAAGCCAATATCCGATCGACTATTGTTTCCCCCATAGATGGGAATCTAGGGCCGTATTGGAAACTGCCTTGGATATGGATGCTACCGATTCTCGAGCCTATTACTACTTGGGTAACCTATTGTATGATAAGCAGCCCATGTTAGCTATGGAGTTTTGGGAAAAAGCTGTTGCACAAGATCCCAATTTTGCGATGGCTTATCGGAATTTAGGCTGGGGATATTTTCGAACCTTGCAAGACTTAGAAAAGGCAATAACGGCTTATGAACGAGCTGTAGCGATCGATTCACGCTATCCCCGGTTCTTTATAGAATTAGACCGCTTATACGAACGGAATGGAACCGAAATAGACAAACGCAATCAGTTGATTCTCAAACATAGGACTACCCTTGCCCAACACAGTAGTGCACTTGTAAGGGAGGCCCTGGTAGCGAATGCTGCAAAGGACTATGATCGTTCTATAAATGTTTTAACGCAGAACTACTTCAATCGCCAGGAAGGGCGGAGTGGCTTACACGATATTTATGTAGATGCTTGCTTGCTGAAGGCCAAGGCGCTCATGAAGGAAAAAAAGTGGCAACTGGCCCTGGAGTCCTTAGAAGCCGCAGACCTATACCCCGAAAACCAATCTATTGGACGAGACGAAGAATCTGAGCGAAGGGCGCAAATCTTCTTTTACAGGGGCTTTCTTGCTAATCAGATGGGTAAGGCAGATGAGGCAAACTCCTGGTTCAAAAAAGCGCTAGAGATTAAAGTAGACGAACCAGAATATGCCTTCCAGCAGGCTTTGGCCTTGCAGAATTTAGGTAAGCAGGAGGAGGCTGCAAAGGTAGTAGACAACCTTGCACAAATGGGTCGGCGCCTACTGGAAGAAGACCGTTCAGTTGACTTCTTTTCCAAGTTTGGAGGAGAGGAATCCATGCGCTTGCGAAAGGCCAAAGCCAATTACTTGCTAGGCTTATCTGCCCACTGGCAGGCAGACCCTCAAGCCGCCTCAGCGTATTACCAAAAAGCATTGGATTGGAATCCGGGTCATGCTTGGGCAAGAAGCATGTTATCTGAAGTTCAATAAACTTTTTTTGATTGGGCAAATATGGACGGGGGAATGGTAACGTGGAACCATTTTCTTGGGGAAGACTTTGGTTTCTTGTTTACCTAAAATTCCCCCCAAAACTTAGGAATATGAAAAGGAACATAAATCGGTTAATCGGGATCTTGTTGTTGTTTTGGGGGGTAGTTCTTCCCTTTTTTGGACAAAGTGCTTCAAAGGCTGGATCTCTGCCAAATGTAATTCTCGTATTAACGGATGATCAGGGGATTGGAGACTTGGCTTGCCATGGAAACCCCTGGCTAAAAACTCCTGCGTTAGACGCGTTCTATGAAGAGAGTGTACGACTCACCAATTTCCATGTTTCTCCCCTCTGCACCCCTACGAGAGGGGCGATTATGACTGGCAAATATCCCATTAACAATGGAGCTTGGGCCACCTACAAAGGCAGAGATGCCCTTACCGCAGGAGATCTTACCCTGGCAGAATTGTTTCAACAATCGGGATATGCTACGGGATTATTCGGTAAATGGCACTTAGGAGATAACTACCCGGTAAGAGCTACAGATTGTGGCTTTGAGGTAGCAATCCAGCACATGGCAGGAGGGGTAGGGGAGTTATCTGATTACTGGGGAAATACCTACTTCGACGATACCTATTTTGTCAACAATGTCCCTCGAAAATTTTCCGGATACTGTACAGATGTTTGGTTTGAGGAAGCGAAAACATTTATTGAAGATGTAGGCGATCGCCCTTTTTTTATCTATCTCCCTACGAATGCTCCCCATTCTCCTCTCATTGCTCCAGAATCCTATATCGCTCCTTACAGAGAATTGGAAGGGAAGCAGATTCCCAATGCTCCTTTTTATGGTATGTTGGCTAGCATTGACGAAAATTTCGGAAAATTGGATGCCTATTTAAAGGCAACTGGGCTAGATGCAAATACCATCATAATATTTATGTCGGACAATGGAGGCCAATTCGGCTATGATGAGGACCGAAAACTGGGGTTTAACAAGGGATTTAATGGCAACAAGGGTGATAAGCTAGAAGGGGGACACCGTGTACCCTTTTTCATTCGTTGGCCCGAAGGAGGAATAGGTGGAGGGCAGGATATTCCGCATTTACTTGCTCATATAGATCTTTTGCCGACATTGGCAGGGTTATGCGGTTTGGATATCCCTAAGCCGAACACCCTAGATGGGATTGACTTTACCTGCTTATTTTCCTCAAAGGATTCTTGCTCTGACTTACTCTCAGACCGAACCCTATTTATCCATCACCGGCAAGATTGGAGACCCCCTCAAGATGTCATAGGTACCTGTATTATGAAGGATGCATGGCGCCTTATCAATGGAGAGGAACTATATGACATCGATGCTGATCCCCTTCAAAAAAAGAATATTGCAGATCAGTTCCCTGAAGTGGTAGAAGAACTTTTGGAAGAGAATCGACAATTTCTTGTAGGGGTCAAACAAAACGCTCGCTTTCATGAACTTCCTGTTCATGTTGTTGGGAACCCTGCACAAAACAAAATCAAACTGACTATTCAGCACGCTATTGGAGAAGACAAAGGGATTTGGAAACCTGAACAGGTGGCAGCAGGTCTAACCAACACGAATAATACCCATGCAATAGCTGTAGAACGCCCAGGAATTTACAGAATCTCTTGTATGCGCTGGCCAGAGGAATGTCCTGGGCCTATTAAGGGAATTCCTTCCGAAAATCCCAAGAATCAATATCAATATCAAGTCATCTCCCCAAATAAGGTACGGCTCCAAATAGCCAATCTAATTCTGGAGAAACCTATACCCGAAAATGCAGATGCGGTTAGATGGGAACTTAAATTAGAGTCAGGTAAAACCTTGTTGGTCAACGACTTTATAGAGGGAGATCAAAGTTATGGCGTCTACTATACGTACATCGAATTTTTAGGAGATGGGTGATTGTAATGAACAAACTTACGCATGGAGCATGAATTATAAAGTAGTTTTTTACCTCATTTCCTAGGTTTCTTTGGTTCTTGTACCGCTGTAGTTCCTCCATCGGATACTTTTCCTCTTAAGCCCAATATACTTTTTCTAGCAATTGATGACTTGCGTCCCGAGCTAGGTCGTTATGGCTCAGAGAGTGCTATCACCCCCAATTTGGATAAACTTACAAGTCAGGACCTCCGCTTTGATCTAGCCTACACGAGTTTATAATAGGCTTCCCATCCTTTCCTTGGGGGAGGTCCTGCAAGTAACTCATTCGCCACTTTGTTGTTGGTAATCTGCTTGGTTTTCCGATTAAACTTAAGGCGGGTATTAAGCCGCTGTGCCAGTGTGCCCAAGCAAAAGACCTGGCTTAACGGTCCAGAAACCTCGAAGGGAGAAAGGCATTCTTCCTCTCCTCGACAGGCTAATAGGAAATTACTGAAATGATCTGTGGTGCTCTTTTTATACATTGGAAGTTGGGCTTCCATGTCTTTTGCTATCTCTTCAGGGATAATTTTCAAGGTGCTTCCATGAGAACCTCCTTTGAACGTTAGGTTTTTTCCATAGATGATTTTTCCCGCTCCTAATTTTGTGGGTTTTACCTGACCATTTATAGGAGGAATATTAGGATCTACTTCCAGCTCTCCATATCCCGCTGGTACGGTTGGGAGGTTGTCCACCCCATCATACCAGGTCATGGTAACTGGAGGCATTTTTCCCCGACGAGGAAATTTGAAGGCTAGGGTAGTGGCTTGGGGGTAAAATAAGGAATTGTGCCCCTCGATTTTTACCGGATCGATAACTGTAGGAAGCCCTAGGTCTAGGAATTGATGGCATCCATCCATGGTATGTGCTCCCCAATCCCCTAAGGCACCCATCCCGAAATCATACCAGCAGCGCCACTGGCCATTAATGAAATCTTTGTTGTAGTCATGCGGGCCAGCGGTCATGAGCCAAGTATTCCAGTCCAGGGCCTCTGGAATGGGTTCTGCTGCAGGAAACTGAGACATATTCGTATCCCAACCATGCCATCTGCGTTTGCCATTCATGTGAACGGTGATTTTTTTTACCCCTTCAATGATCCCCGCATCTACCCAAGCCTTGAATTGATAGTAGTTGTCTTGACAGTGGCCTTGGTTGCCCATCTGGGTGGCTACCTTATATTTTTTTGCTGCCTGAATCAACATTTCTGCCTCCATGAAGGTGCGTGTGAGGGGTTTTTCTACGTAGACGTGCTTGCCCATGGACATGGCCTGAATCGTAATGGGGAAATGGGAAAAATCAGGCGTTGCGATGTAGACTGCGTCAAAGTCCTTGGACATTTTGTCAAACATTTGCCGAAAATCCTGAAATCGGGGAACCTTCGGGAATTTTTCAAGGCTTGCCACGGTATGTTCGCCTCCCATGTCTACATCGCATAAGGCGATGATATTGGCCATTCCCGTTTTCGCAAAACTGTTCAACACACCTCCGCCTCGATTGCCTATGCCCACACAGGCCAGGTTGACTTTGTCGCTGGGCAGGACTGTGGCCCTTTGAATGAGTTCGCCTGTTTTAGACCGGAGTTCAGGTTTGGAGAAAAGAACATGGCTGGGGACAATCGTAAGGGCACCGAGCACTTTACCACTTTTCTGGATAAATTTCCGACGGCTACTTGAAGGCGTTGTGGGGGAAGGATTTGAAGACTTCATATGAGGTATGTGTTTGGGGGTTTCTCTAATATAAGAATTAGAATTTCTTTCTTACACGAATTCTCATTATTCCTACACGCTTACTCAATGAGCGTTTGTTTTGCCCCTATTTCTTTAGAACTTAACTTTCGACCCAAGTAGCCTGGAAGATTCCCTCTAAGCCTATCAGCATCAATCGAATAACCACTAACCACACCTGAAATGAGATCACTTCTACTCATTTTACTTCTGGCTTCCTCAAGTTCCCTTTTCTCCCAACATTTTGACCTTAGATTTGGCGTGGGGCGCTCTTTTATGGGCAATGGGGACATGCGTACCCTGGTATTGGAAAACGAACTGAATTATTTTGTCAATGACCTCTTTTCAGCAAGTGCCTCCGTTGCCTATGGCAGAAGTGATAAAGGTGTATGGCTCTCGGCTTCCTTTATCCAAGGCAATGCCAATGTCTTTATTTCCCCCTTTAAAAACACTCATCAACACGACCTAAGGGTCGGAGGAGGATTATCCGTTTACCGGGTTTCTGATACGCGTATCACCTCTACTCGCTTAGATATTAATACAGGGGAATTGTTGGAAGAGTATGCATTCGAGATTCGGGAATCTGCTGGGTTTAATCTTGTTGCGGAGTATACCTTCTCATTTTCTCATCGTTTTCTGGTAGGACTTAAAGCCTTTGGCCAGGTGTATGAGAATGGTGATAGCAATGAAGGGCTTATGGTAAAGACGGGTTTGCGGCTATGAGGCGGCTTATATAACTGTAGATTTTGGAGTATAACTACTGTCGATTATTAGCCTTTAGTCAGTACTAACACAGTAAATTTCTATACATTACAAAACTACATAAGGCCGATTTTCAATCTATTTCTGAGCTATTTGTCATCCCCCAAGCCCCCTTCTCCGAGGCAAAATCCCATCGCCAAAAGGGGGTATTCGGGAATAATTATTTTTTGTCGCGTACGGAGACAGTAAATAGTATTTTCATTTTTCGTCTAACGCTTGAGCTATGCGATAGGCCGTAGCGAAGCAGGCTGGATAAATATCCAAATCAGCTCTCACTTAAAGAAATACAAATGTCTCTAAAGGTTTTTAAGATATCCTTAGACACTCTGAAGTCTTCCTCAATACTAACCATATTACAGTCATTAATGTAAGTAACAAACTCCTGTAGATTTATTGACTTATAGGTTAAGGAAGTAATCATCTCCTCTAAGGCACCTTCTACTTTATAGTCAGTTATCAAAATGGGGTAAATTTTTGTGTAAGGATCATATTTCTTGCGATTTCTTTGTTCTTTCCTTTTTTCTTTTCGGTTCTTAATTATGATAACCTCACTCAAAATTGGCCGATTATATGGATGATCTGGATGTTGTGGATGATACTCCTTTCTTTCGCTAATTTTCAAACCCGCTTCATCAGTAAAAATAAAATTTCCCCTTATTGAAATAATCCGATTCTTCACTTTCCCAATCTTAGTATTCAATGATTCTACATTCTCAAAAATTTTGTCTTTTTGTAACGTATCACCAGCGCAATACAGCATCCAGTTGTTTTGGATTTGATCTTTTATAGACATGATTTGATCTAAATCAGACGCTAGATAACCAAAACCTCTCGAAATTCTTTTCTTTTTCTCAAAGTCTACAATGTATTCAAAATTCCTCTCAACCCCTTCAAACCACTTTAGAATTAAATTTTCTTGACCTTTCAATTCAGAATCACTGAAAAAAAAGGTAATAGCAAAAAAGAGTAAATGTTTCATCTGGTAAGCTTTATGTGAAAATTTGATACTGAAACAATTAACAAAGCTATCGATAAAAGTATTGGATCGATTGCAACAATGTTGTTTCCGTAGATTAATTCCACAAAACTTTTTCATGTTCTCTCCAATCTGATAAGGGAGGTGTGCATATTATTTGAAAATTATTGGCCACAAAACTTCGAAGAAGACTTTGTATAATATAATTCCTACTCCAATTCCTATTACAAAGGCAAATCTATTTTTCTTTTTCTTTTTTTCTTCCATGGTATGTAGTTTTTGGATTTAACGGGTTTTATTTGGCTGCGGAAAGCCCATAAGGGCGAAGATATAGCTTAATGGGCATACTAACCTTATCATGTTTTTAACAATTCTCTTGTTTCCATTAGGCAAAACCCTAGTAGATTTTCGCCCAACCAGTTCCTCGGATTCTCTACATGTGGATGATTCGGGTCCATCCCGATTCCCCATATTTTATCTACCGGGCTTGCTTCTACAATAATTCTATTATTCGTATTAAGCAAAAATTCTTGTAACGGTTTGTGTTGAGAAAATTTCAAATAATTTCCTCGAACTACTATTTCACATCTTTTTGATTCCCAGGTTGATGGATCGAAGTTCCTGACCTGCCTTCCTAGTTTCTTTGCCTCGCCAGGGGAATGGGACTGGATAATTTTGGAAAACATCTCTTGATCATCAAACAGTTTCGCTTTGCCAGCCATCATGTAATGCTCAGCAGTAGGATAAATGATTGCACCTTCTTTGAAGGCATTCCCCGCCCACCACTGACTAAAACAGGTCTTGGTAAGGCTTCCATCCCAAGAGGGTTTGTGGCCCCAAAAGGCCATGTATTTGTAGGATTTTCCTTTTTCGATTTCTGAGATTAGC
>JBCCTX010000102.1:0-22317 GCA_039197765.1 Bacteroidota bacterium | reverse complement strand
GTATGAGGTATGAGGTATGAGGTATGAGGTATGAGGTATGAGGTATGAGGTATGAGGTATGAGGTATGAGGTATGAGGTATGAGGTATGATTAGGTGTACTTTGATCTCCAATCAAAGGTTGCCATGGACTATGGACTATTTAACTATGGACTACCGACTACCGACTACCTTACCACGGACCATTAACCCTCAATAATTTCCCGCTTAATATTCATACTTTCAATACTGTTTCGCGCAGTACTTGTCCTTCTTTGGTTCCTAAGAATGCGATGATTTTCCCTATGGCTTCCGGCTTTGTCCAAGTGCTGAAGTCAGCATCTGGCATAGCTTGACGATTTACGGGGGTATCGATAATTCCGGGGACAATGAGGTGGGTTCTTACTCCATGTTCCTTCCCTTCTGCATCTAACATGGCTGCAAAATTGTGGACCAGCGATTTAGAAAGCGTGTAAGCCCAGGCAAAGCGACCATTTATAGGATCCAAAGCAGGAGTTGCTCCAATCAACACGATGTGTCCTCCATTGACTTGCTGTTTCATTTTTTCCAAAAAGGATTGTGCTAGAAAAAAGCAGCTCTGGAAGTTCATCTGAACCATTCGTTGTAGTTGCTCCCATGTAGTTTCCCGGATTCCTCCCATTTGAAAACCACCTACCATTAGAACAGTCATATGAACCTGCCGCTTAAGTGACACAACAAATTCCCTACAGGCTGATTCATCTAACACATCTAGAATTCCCCTAGTGAATCCTGGCAATGATTCTAATTCGGGTACGTGTTTGTGATACCGCATAGTACCCAATACATTGTACTCTGCGGCTAGCAAGGCGCTCACGACGCCCTTTCCTAGATTTCCACCTGTTCCAGTGGTTATTGCTAAGGGCCTAGTTTGAGGGGATTCATTCATAGGGATAAATTAAAATTTTTCCATTGTTTGCTAAAAACCTTTGTTCTAAATTAAGATCCATTTCGAGCCTTGGGATATTCTGTTCTGGGTTTATCCTCAAAAATTAACCATTTTTGCCTAAGATTATCTATCATTTTATGAGGTACTTTTACGTAAAGATTTTCTTGTCGGGTATATTCTTGTTATCATTAGGAAGTTATGGATACGGCCAAGAAGTAAAGCGAAGTAAGAAAGAATTAAAACAGGAAAAACGACAACTCAAGAAAGCTAGAAAGCTTACTCGTCGTTTTCAAAAAGTTCGATTCTTTGGAGTAGAAACAGGAGGAATCTATTCCCAAGTCCAGGATACCCGGATGCAGTCAAGTGTTTTTGATGGTATAGGGGGAAAATTAAACCTCACTTACATCTCTGAAACCCCAAAAGGTCTTCACGAAGTTGATCTTGCCGGAGGCCAATTTGCCTTTCTCTCCCCTGAGCACGATGAAAGCCAGATACAAAATTGGCGTGCAGACATCAACTATCACTACCTAAGGGACTTCCGGAGGCTCGCAAATGACAAAATTTTGTGGCGATTGGGAGGAGCCTTTACAGGGCTTTACAACTTTCGATGGAATACAAGACTTTCGAACAGTGGGATTACCTGGGATGGATTGGCTTCCCTAGGAGTCGCTTCTCACTGGTCGGGGAAGCTTAAGATCCCTCGTGAGGGGGCGTGGGATTACCGCATTACGTTTCCCCTTGCCACCTATGTCAACCGCTTACCTACCTACTCCTTATCTAGCGATGGGATGGATCACTCTTTTGCACCTATTGGAACCTTCACGCGAATTCTCTCTGAGGTGGGCATCAGCCAAAACATTGGTCGAAATAGTCCCAACAGGGTTCGCCTGTCCTACACTTGGGATTTCTACAGCCTCAACGAATCGGAGATACACGATGTTCGCGTAGCCACACATCAAGTTTTATTTGTCTTTTTAGTTAAGCTATGAGGAGAAAAACTAAATCCTTGGAGAAGGGGCTAGAGATATAGGGGAATGAGGGTATTAGGTAAATTCATTTTGGAACTAACTTTTTTGTGAATGCAGATGAAGTATATTTTCACATCATTTTCGCTAAACTTTTCATATAAGTGGCTCGCCATTCTCGGCCTTATGGTAGTTGTATTGTGGGGCTGTGAGGAAGCCTTTCTGGACCCTCCGACTACAGATCCAGAAAGTATTTTTGATGAGGCCTGGAACTTCGCCGATCAGGAGTACTCTTTCTTTGAGTTTAAAAATATCGATTGGGATCAACAATATTCTACCTACCGCCCTCAGGTGACCTCCAGCACTTCAGAAGAGGCTTTGTTTGAAATTTTGGCTGACATGCTCTTCGTGCTCAGAGATGGGCATGTAAACCTACGATCTAACTTCGATCGCTCCCGCAACTGGGAATGGTACCTGAATTCCCCAGAAAATTTTGACTACAGTCTGCTAGAGCGAAACTATTTCAATCAAGAGGAGCAGTTTGTAGGCCCTTTTGTTTACCGCGATTTTGGAGATGTAGGCTATATGTATTACGGCAGCTTCAGTAGCTTGGTCGAAAGTGAGGACATGGACTTTATTTTGAATAAGGTCCAAGATAAAAGGGGACTCATTATAGATGTGAGAAATAATGGAGGAGGAGCAACAAGCAACGTAAACCGAATTGCTGGACATTTTGTTGCAGAGGACCGGACAGTGGGTATTTTCCGAAGAAGAAATGGCCCAAATCGCAATGACTTTGGAGATCTCTTCGGCATTACCCTCACTTCTCAACGCGATGACCCTTACACAAAGCCTGTCTTTGTGCTAACGAACCGGAGGTGCTACAGTGCTACAAATCGTTTCGTTATGACGATGGGTGCTCTCCCCCAAGTTACGGTCCTAGGAGATACAACTGGTGGAGGAGGAGGCACCCCTTCCTTTACTGAACTTGCCAATGGCTGGCAAATGCGTGTATCTAATACCCAATCCTTCATTTTACTAACAGATTCTACTAATAACGAACAGGTAGCCTTTAACATAGAAGATGGGATCCCTCCTGCAATTCGGGTAGACCTCTCTCCTACTGATGAGGCAAGAGGAACCGATACCATTTTGGAGGCGGCTTTGAGAAGACTGAGGGAGTAGGGGCTTATCCGTCGGTAGTCCGTGGTCCATGGTTTATAAGCCAAGTTGAGATTGTAGCAAACATATCTCGCAGGAGAAATTGGGGATTCTTTGTTAATTTCCTACTTATGGAAAGAATGTACTCCCTTTTAATGCTTTGGGTTTTGCTGGGTTTCAGCTGTTCTCCTCAGGTAGAACAGAATCAGCAAGTAGACTTCCAGCCTGCACGAAAAATCCCTGTCATAATTCTTACCGATATCAACAATGCCGGAGGTGATCCTGATGACAAGCAATCTTGGATTCACGTACTCTGGTACGCAGATGTGCTGGATATACGGGGCTTGGTACCTGACTACTGGACAGGCAAGGGCTATGAGGCTGCTATGGAGGGGTTAGAAGCATATGAATCCGATTTTAAGCAGTTTGAGTTTGCCCAGAAAGGATATCCTATGCCAGACACCCTACGCAATCGAACGGCCCCAAATGATAGCCTCGCTGTAGAATTGATTTACCAAGAAGCTATGGCAAGCTCTGAGCCCTTATATATCCTGATTTGGGGTCAGATGAAGACCTTCAGGCAAACCTTGTTTGAACATCCAGAAATTGCAGACAAAGTACGTGTATTGACCATCGGCACCGGTCGAAAGTATGGGCCCAAAGATGAAGTTGCAGGAACAGATTGCAATGTGGTAAATTGGAATGGTCCAGGGAGAAATGACATATACGATGACCCTCGTTTTCATCAGATGTGGTGGCTGGAGAACAATTGGACCTACAATGGTATGTTCAGTGGTACTCGCCCGGCAGAAATGTTTGATACCCTTGCCACCTTTGGGGCGATGGGTGCCCATATCAAGACCGTGGTCAAAGACCATCCCTGGGCCCAGTATTTCCGGGTGGGAGACACGCCAACGGTTTTATATCTGATCGATGAAAACCACAACCCTGACGATCCGACCCAGAGCAGTTGGGCAGGGAAGTTTGCCCAACCTTTTCCCGATACACGTCCGAATTATTACACGGATGATTCAGGAGATATCGAATGGGATTATACCGACCCCTGTAATACTTGGGAGAATTTGAAGGGGATGTATGCTTACAATAAAAGTACTTTAGAAGAGAGAAGGGAGGAGATGTATGAGGCCTTGTTGGAGAAGTTAAATGATTTGTATAATTGAGTTCTTACTATTTCTCTTAGGCTTCAAATTCCCTTAATCAGGGTTGTCACCCTTTTAAAAGGTCAATCATAAATGCATAGATTAGGGATGTCTGCTCTTGTCTGGAAAACCGACCAGATTTACCCCCATGACCTGCTCCCATTTCCACCTGAAAGATTATGGGCTCTGTTCCCTGATTGTGGTCCCTAACTTTCTGAACCCATTTTGCAGGACTGAAGTAGGGAACCTGGGTATCGTTGAGTCCCCCTGTAGCTAGGATAGCGGGAAAATCTGCGTCTTCTACATTATCATAGGGAGACCAGGATAACATATAGTCGTAGTAAGTCTTTTCTCTAGGATCTCCCCATTCATCATACTCCAAGGTAACGAGTGGTAGGTCTTCATTCATCATATCACTGATCACATCCATCCAGGGTACCAGGGCAATGATACCTTTGAATAGATCGGAACGCATATTGGTAATGGCTCCCATAAGCATGCCTCCGGCACTTGCCCCCATGGCAAAAAGTTTTTCCTCATTTGTATATCCCTCATTCACCAGATGTTGAGCACAATCTATAAAATCTGTAAACGTATTTTTCTTATTGAGAAGTTTCCCATCTTCATACCAGGCACGCCCCATCTCCTGACCACCCCGGATATGCGCCAACGCATAAACAAAGCCTCTATCTAGCAAACTTACGACCTCTGAACGAAAATAAGGCATGGTGCTAGCACCATAGGAACCATACGAATAAATAAGACAAGGATTACTACCATCTTTTTTAAACAAATCTTTTCTATACACAATAGACATAGGTACTTCTTTTCCATCCCTTGCTTTCACCCAAAGCCGTTTGGTCTCATATAGTTCTTTCTTGAAGCCTCCCATCACCGTATTTTCCTTCAACAGTTTCCTGGATTTGGACGTCAAATTGTAGTCAAAAGTAGAACTAGGAGTCGTCAAAGATTGGTAAGAATAACGAATGCTATCTGAGGTAAACTCATCTGTCGAAGCATACATATTTGCTGTGTAAACTTCTTCTCCAAAATCTATGTAGTACGACTCTTTGGTTTTGCGATCTATAACTTTAATCTGATCAAGTGCTTTGGATCGCTCCTGTAAAATCAGGTACTTTTCCTTTACTGTGTAATCGTTAAGGTATATATCTTTTCTGTGAGGAATTATCGTTTCCCAATTTGCGATTCCAGGTGTTGCTAATGGAGCAGAAGACAACATGAAGTTTTGCGCCTCGTGATTGTGATATATGTGAAACGCTTTCCCTGTGTAGGAATCTACTGAGTATTCTAAGCCTTCCTTCCTGGGCTGGATCACCAGCGAAGGTGCCTTGGGCTGATTCGCTGGTAAAAACCAATATTCCGCTGAGGTGGTACTTCTAGATCCAATAAGAACAAACTTATTATCAGTGGAACGACGTACCCCAACGGAAAATGTACTATCTCTTTCAATGAAAACTTCTACATCCTGGTTATTTGACGACCCAAGTTGATGGCGCATTATTCGATAACTTCGAACTGTCTTATCATTTAAGGTATAGAAAAACGTTTGGTTGTCATCTGCCCAAGCACCACTGTATGAACAGTTGGGAATCTGATCAGGAAGCATTTCACCTGTATCTAGCCGTTTAAAGTACAAGGTATTGCGTCTATCCCCAGCAGTGTCTACTAGATAGGCTAACATTTGGTTATCTGGGCTTACAAAATAGCTAAACAAACGATATACATCATGCCCCTTCGCCATTTCCTCTACATTGAGCAGAATCTCCTCCTCAGCCTCTAAACTTCCCTTTTTCCTACAGTAGAAGGGGTATTCATTTTCAGCTTCGTAACGCACATAATACCAGTACCCATTGCGTTTTGTAGGGAGAGATTCATATTTTTTCTCGATTCTGCCGATTATTTCTTCCAGTAATTCCTCCTGTAAGGCCGTTGTATGGGACATTTTTTGCTTTAAAAAAGCATTTTCAGCCTCAAGGAGAGAAATGACCTCAGGATTTTCTGGGTCGCTCAACCAGTGATAGGGATCTATTCGTGTATTATCGAACTCTCGAAAAGTGTGGTCAACTTTCTTTGCATCCGGGGCCTGCAATTGAGTTGAAGCAGGTTTATCAAGACCTTGGCAGCCAATGATAATACATACCATTGGGAGTAAATATCCTAAAAAAGTAGTAATTTGATACATAATAAGTAATCTGATTTCAGCTATTTTATACGAACTGCCCAATTATTCCCAATTTAGGATTTTATTAAAATTATACATAATCCCTGTAAAAACTGATCATTCAGTATACCGACTGGATATAGGTATATGGTATCCGACAACTGCAAATCCCCTTTTCATCTACCAAGCGTGTACATATACCTAATATTTCCCCCATACTTCCCTCAAATTTTCCGTAAACTAAGATGCATTTGGGCCATACATACCGCACAAATGGATAATCGTTTTAACTTTGTTAGTACATGTTGACATTCAAATTTTGCACAATGAAAAAAGTATTCACCCTTATTGCCCTGTTTAGCCTAATGGGGCTTACCACATTTGCCCAGAGAATCGGATATATAGATTCAGAATATGTAATGAGTAATATTCCCGAGTATCAGTCTGCTCAGGATGAGATAGAGGATGCCTCGGAGCGCTGGCAGGAGGACTTAGAGAAAATGTACCAAGATATTGAGCGCCTGTATAGTGAGTATCAGGCAGGTGAGGTATTGATGACAGAAGAAACCCGCAAAGAGCGTCAGGAAGAGATTTTCGAATCCGAGCGTGAAGCCAAGGAATTCCGTGAGACCAAGTTTGGCCAGGAGGGGGAAATCTTCAAATTACAGGAGAGTAAAATTCGCCCTATTCAAGATAAAGTCTTCAAGGCCGTAGAAGCTGTATCGCGGAAAAAGCGCCTGGACTTTGTCTTTGACAAAGCAGGAGAAGTCAACTGGCTTTTCGTTAACCCTACCTTTGATATGAGTAAGGAAGTACTTGCAGAGATGGGATACAAGATTGAAGAAGGAGACGACCAGGGTAGGAATTAACGAGGAGTTGATGGATCGGTGGTCAGTGGTCGGTAGCGCTATTGGTTTTGAGTAATTCTCAAAACATCCTAACCACAGACCATGGACCACCGACTAAAAAACTCTCCACTATATTCCCTTACATTTTGTATATTTGCAGACCACTTTTCTAGCAGCTTTATCGTATAGAGTATATACGCTGTACTAGTCCAATAGAAAAGTAGGGTGGAGTTTGTCCTTATTTATTTACATCATATGAACCAATTTATGCGTCTTAGCATACTACTTATGTTCTTGGGAGTGAGTATGTCGCTCTCTGCCCAGAAGATAGGTTTTGTCAATCTGGAAGCTGTACTTGGCTTACATCCAGATATGAAATCCGTAAACGATAACCTTACAGCCTTTAGTTCCCAACTTCAGGAGCAGTTGAAAATTAAGCAGGATTATGCGCAAATGAAGTACCAGGAGTTTTTGGAAAAGGGCCAACAGGAAGAGGTTAAGGAAGAAGAAATTCAAGCTATGCAAGGAGAATTGCAAAAGCTTCAGCAGGAAATTCAAACGTATCAGGCGGAAGCAGAGCAAAAGCTCGCTGCTAGGCGCCAAGATGAGATGATGCCTATTTTTGACGCTGTCCAGGGAGAGTTGGATGCATTGGCGGAAGAGGAAGGCTACGAAATCATTTTGAATGCAGTAGATGGAACCGGGTTATCTTTGATCCTTTATGGACCAGAGGAGCACAATCTGACTAAGAGGCTCATGGAGCGACTTGGAATCGAGATTCCAGAAACGGCTACTGCAGGTAAGTAATTAATCAAACCACTATTTAACTCAAATGAAGATCAAATCCATATTTTTAGCACTCGCACTAGTTGCGGGAATAAGTATTCAGCTATCAGCACAGACAAAGATCGGCTATTGTAACATTGAGGCCATCTTGCGCCTGATGCCTGAAACTAAGACCATGAACCAACAATTGCAGACCTTCCAAACCAAACTTCGCGAAGATCTGGGTACCAAAGAGCAATATGCTCAAGGAAAATTGCAAGAATATCAAGAAAAAGCACAAGCAGGGGCAAGTGAAGAAGAACTAAAGCCGCTGCAAGAAGAATTGATGAAGCTAGATGAAGAGTTGCGAGCAAAGGCCGCTGAATCTGAGCAGAACCTGCTTCAGAAGCGTGCAACTTTGTTGGAGCCTATTACCAAAAAGATAGATGAAACCATTAAAACCTATGCAGAGACTAATGGATATACATACATCTTGAATACAATCGATGGCTCTGGTGTTTCTATCGTTCTGAAAGGTCCAGAGCAAGACAATGTTACCCGTGCAATCATGGATGCCTTGGGTATTAAGATTGAGGAAGAGCAGGGGAAATAGAACCCATAAGAGAGAGGCCAGAGAAGAGAAGGCAGGAAGCCAGATTTTTCTTTCTGAGAAAATAAAAACTAATATTGAAGCAGTGAGTTCGCTCACTGCTTTTATCTTTTCTGTATCTTTCAGAGAAAACAAAGTCCCTTATGATACCATTTTTGAGAGGAACCTACCGCTTTTTTGTCTTCTTCTTCTCTGCTTGGTGGGTATTAATCAAGTATTTTTTCTTTCGGCTCACACGGGGAAGAGATATAGACCATGCCTTGGATATCCGTCGCCGATGGTTACAATATCTCCTTAAGGCTTTAGGGGTTAGAACAGACTTTCGAGGAGAAATTCCTCAACAGCCCAGCCTTTTAATAGGAAACCACCGAAGTTACTTAGACCCTATGCCCATGCTCACCCAAATCCTGGCCTTTCCGGTAGTAAAAGCAGAAGTTACCAAGTGGCCACTCGTGGGATATGGAACCTCAGAGACGGGGGTAATATGGGTACAAAGGTCTAGCAAGGATAGTCGGAAACAAACGCGCGAAGCTATGAAGGAGCTGATTAATACCACTGGACATCATATCCTTATCTTTCCTGAAGGTACCACACACAAAGAGCCTACAACTAGAGAGCTACGCCCTGGTGCATTTATCATAGCAGCTTCTGAAAATATTCCTGTTGTACCCTTTGTCATAGAATATATAAATCCAGAAGTTGCTTGGGTAGGTAGAGACAAGTTCATTCCGCATTTCATCAAGACTTTTGGAAACAAATACACAGATGCAGTGTTATGGTATGGCCCAGCAATTCGCTCTGATGACCCTATGGATCTGCGAGCCCAAGCTAAGGCTTGGATTGATGAACATCTGCTGAAGATACAAAGCGAGAGAAATGAGAGGAGTGAAGTGAGTA
The DNA here is from genome assembly GCA_039197765.1 of Bacteroidota bacterium. GTDB lineage: Bacteria > Bacteroidota > Bacteroidia > J057 > J057 > JBCCTX01. Next base: position 12,824 of record JBCCTX010000102.1, on the reverse strand, counting down.
GTGAGTAGTGAGTGTTTAAAGATCAGGGACCGAATACATCTTATCTCCTTGGATAACTCTCACCGCAAAGCGGTCTCCTTTCTGCCTTCTAAATTTATTCCATAAATTTGTTCTATGAGTATTCACCGTCCTATCACCGATTGGTTACCCATCACACGCAAGGAAGCTGAGCAGCGCGGCTGGGAGGAGCTGGACGTAATACTCATTTCAGGAGATGCCTATGTAGACCATCCAGCCTTTGGACCCGCTGCGATTGGACGCATTATTCAGGCAGCAGGCTACCGCGTTGCCATTATTCCGCAGCCCAACTGGCGGGATGACCTGCGAGATTTCAAAAAATTTGGAAAACCTCGTCTCTTCTTCGGAGTGACCTCCGGTTGTATGGATAGCATGGTTAACCACTATACAGCCAACAAGCGCCGCCGCTCTACAGATGCCTACACACCGGGGGGAGAAGCAGGATTTCGGCCAGATTATGCCACTAGAGAATACTGTAAAATCCTCAAGGAATTGTATCCTGAGGTTCCCATTGTAATAGGGGGAATAGAAGCTTCGCTTCGAAGGATAACCCATTACGACTATTGGGATGACAAACTACTTCCAACTATCCTAGAACAGTCCGGAGCTGATTTACTGGTATATGGAATGGGCGAGCAACCCCTCCATGAGATGTTACATTTACTCGATAAAGGGCTTCCTTTCTCTTCTTTACGCACCATTCCCCAAACCGGATTTCTAGTAAACGCTACGGAAAAACTTCCTAAGAACAAACACTGGCAGGATGTCGAAGTAGCTTCTCATGAGCAGTGTCTAAGGGACAAGGTGAAATTCGCCAGTAATTTCAAAATCATTGAACAAGAGTCAAATAAGGTTCAGGCCCGACGGATTTTGCAAAAGGTAGGGAAACAAACCCTCGTCATCAATCCACCATACCCTCCTATGACGGAGAATGAGATTGATCAGTCTTTTGATCTCCCCTTTACCCGTTTGCCCCACCCCAAGTATAGAAAGCGAGGACCTATTCCCGCTTATGAGATGATCAAGTTCTCCATCAACATGCATCGGGGCTGTTTTGGTGGGTGCAGCTTTTGCACCATTTCCGCCCATCAAGGCAAGTTCATTGCCTCTCGTTCAGAAGAATCCATTATGAAAGAGGTGGATTCAGTCACTCAGATGCCTGACTTCAAGGGGTTTATTAGCGATCTGGGAGGTCCTTCTGCCAATATGTACCGGATGAAGGGTAAAGTCCAGGAAATATGTGATAAGTGTTCTGCTCCTTCTTGTATCCATCCAGTTGTATGCCATAACCTAGATACCAGCCACAAACCCTTAACAGAGCTGTATAAAAAGGTGGATGCACATCCCGAGGTGAAGAATGCGTTTGTGAGCAGCGGTATCCGCTATGATCTATTGGTAAAGGAATATAACAAGAAGGGGGACGACCAGGATATGGAAGCATATATGGAGCAGTTGGTTGGACACCATCTGTCTGGCCGAATGAAGGTAGCCCCTGAACATACTTCGGATGAGACCTTGCACATCATGCGTAAACCTTCGTTTCGCTTCTTTCACGCCTTCAAAAAGCGGTATGATCGCCTCAATAAAAAACACCGGTTGTCTCAACCCTTAATCCCTTATTTTATTTCTAGTCATCCTGGTAGTAAGGAGGAAGATATGGCACACCTAGCCTGCGAGACAAAAGATATGGGCTTTAAGCTAGAACAGGTGCAGGGTTTTACGCCAACTCCCATGACTGTTGCTACCATAATCTACTATACAGGACTCCATCCCTATACCCTGAAACCCATTTACACAGCTAAGTCCAAACGGGAGCGCATGGCTCAACACCTATTCTTTTTTTGGTACAAACCTGAGAATCGTCAAAAGATCAAGGATAAGCTGGGTAATTGGAAGCGCTGGGATATGGTGGATAAACTGTTGGGTAAGGAGGTAAAGCCTCAAAAAGCCTTCTCAAAGTCCTCAAAAAGTCGAGTAAAAGGAAGAAGAAAGAGGCGCTAGTCAGTCTCCCCTCCTAGTATTTTCCTCTTCTCTAAAAAATAAGGAGGGAAGTGGGCTACCCTCTCCCCCCCTGTTTAGGCTATCGCTAGCTAAATGGATTGAGGGATTGGCTGGTTCCAAACCCCTGAGTTAGCAGTATTTTGTACGTATTCGCTAAAATCTGTAGCCTTTCTTCCCAATACCTTTTCTATATCGGCAGTTACTACATGGTTTTCTTCTTTGCTCAATACCTCCCTAAATAGATAGTCAAACAACCATATATAGTCCTCTGGAACTCCCGCTGACTTCATCATGGAGTTATAGGCTTCCAGGGATACCGCTTGGTATTGGATATCTCTTCCAGTGGCAACAGCAATCTCTCTTACCACTTCTTCAAAGGTAAGGGCTCTAGGACCTGTTAGTTCATAGGTCTTGCCATTATGCGCCTCATCTAATAGTGCCTTCACTACGACTTCTGCTATGTCTCCTGTATCTACAAAAGGGATCTTCGCCAGAGGCATAGGTAAGGCCACATGACCTGCCAGTATTGGGTCAAGCAAGAAACTTTCACTGAAATTCTGACTGAACCAAGAGGCCCTTACCAAGGTATATTCCAAACCAGAATTTGCCACAACACGCTCACAACGCTCAGCCTCTTTTTCTCCCTTACCAGAGAGCAGTACCGCTTTTTCTACCCCTGCCTTTTTTGCTGCTTCTGTAAGCCCTTGAATCGCCTCATACGCACCGGGAACCGCAAGGTCTGGATAATAGACGATATACATCGTATCAATTCCTGCCAGTGCGTTTGGCCAGGATTCAGGATAATTCCAGTCAAAGGCAGGTTCCTGACTGCGCGCGCCAATTCTTACTCGTTGATTTTCTCGTCTCAATCCTTCTACGACTTTTCGGCCCGTCTTACCTGTGCCTCCGATTACTAAGATGTTACGTTGATTTGTCATGTTTCTAGATGTTAAAGATTATTGAAATAATTAGGATGTTTTTAATTGAGTGAATATTCCCAGGAGTGAGCATACAAAGGAAAGCACAGCAAACACTGTCCGAATCGTATGCAGACGGTTCCACTTGCGTTCGTACTGCTTTCGGGTTTGGGCAAGCATCTCAGCTCCCAATTCGTGTAATTCGAGTGCGTCTAACGAATTATTCAGGGGTACATTTCCTATGCTTGTCACACCAAATGTCCCTAGGAGATAGGTAAGTGTGGCAGCGAGTAACAGCTTAAACGCTAGCCCATCTTGAACGTGTTGAAAGGTACTTATGCCCAAAAGAATAAGGCTCCCAAAAAATATCAGAAAGAACGCAGGATTCAAGATGGCCCGATTGATGGCCTGCATTGTCTCTAGGTACATAAGGTCAGGTATCCGCTTTGTTCCGGGGATTACAGATACACTCCAGGCGTAAAACAAACCTGCGGAAAGACCTGTCAGCAACAGCGCGACAAAAAGTGTGATTGATTTGATTGAAATTTCCATAACTAGCGTATGTTTTGAGATTTGAGCCACTCTATCAGGATTTGAGCTTCTTCTTCGGTCAGTTTGATCGCATCTCCCTTGGGCATTCTTTGTTTAAGAAATACCTGCTCATAAATTTTGGCAGCGTGCTTGTTCATGTTTTTAAGGGAAAAAACCTTGAAGGGGTTTTGCCTGCGATGGCATATATTGCATTTGGTATCCAGAACTTCTAGCGCTTGTTCTTTGAGATCTCTTTCTAAGTTATCAAGCAACTCCAAGTATATATTTGTGGGGCTTTTCGGTTCCAGCAAAGCTGAAAAAAGGAGGGTATGAATACTGAGTACCTTGAATAAGAAGAGTGTGATTAGTACTTTTTTCATATTACTTCTGTTTGATTTACAGAAGCAAAAATGGGAGTCAAAGGTCCCTTATGCTTGACCTATACCGCCAGCATTTTGACATATTCTGCCAAACCGAATGATTTGCTTAATTTTTCCGAAAAGTGGTGGGAGACTGGCCCGTCCAACGCTTGAATGCTCGGTTAAAAGCACTCTGCTCGGAGAAACCGGTCTGGAAGGCAATTTCGCTCATGGAACTGGTAGAATGCTTGAGTAATTTTTTAGAGATTTTTTCTTGGGTTTGCCTCACAAGTTCCCGAAAAGTTACCCCACTGTCTGCCAATCTTCTTGTGAGTGTGCGGCTACTCATTCCCATATGTTCTCCGATTTGGTTGATACTGGGAATGCCACTGGGAAGCGCATCGATTATAAGGTCTTCAACATCTGATGCTATTTTGATTGGGCTAATTGCTAAACCCTTGGTTTCTTCCTCTACTCTTTCCAACAGGAATTTATTGATACTTTTATCCGCTTTTGCCGTTCGCATATCAAGGTCTGAAGCTGTATATACCATCTCGTAATGGGGCTGATTGAAATACACAGGGCACTTAAAACCCTCGTGATGGCTCATGAGATCTGTAGGTGCGGCATGCTTAAATGATACACTTATAGGTGAAATTTCGGTTTCTGTCATCGCCTGAAGTACGACTACTGTCGCGGAGAAAGTAGCCTCATTGGATAGCTCTACTCCTCTGCGATAGGTATCGCGCATGAGATGAATCTTAGAAACTTCTTTTTCTTTTTCAACTTTAAATACATAGGTATTGGAAAGCAACTGAAAATAACGCTCACAACGCTCGAAGATTTCCGCAGCCTTAGAACAGGTCTTCCAGGATAAGCCTAAGACCCCGTAATCATCCATTTTCATCTGCTGACCAACTCTTACGGCAAAGCCTGGACCCAAACGCTGGTCCAATTGCTCGTGGAGTTCAAAAAAGATATCTGCGGGAACAGCCTGTATCGTATCCATCGCATCTATGGATATTGGAAGGCTGTCAAAATCCCCATGTACCATCCCCTCATCCAGCGCGTGATGTATCAACTTTCGATATAAGCTAATGGAGATGTAGTTCATTTTCTTGTTGAGATTATCCTCATATCCATATCCCTTAATTTAGGACAAATTTGAATTAGGATACACCAAAAGGTTCACATTTTCGTACCTTGCTACTCAATATCAAGCGCAGAACTATCACGCTCCTCCCTTGGCAGCAAGTACCCCTCCCCTTCCCGCTCAGCTTTCCCCTCCTCTACTAATTCATCCAAGACCTTAATCGCGTTGATCATACTTGTACCTGCAATCCAAGAAAGGCACTCTAAGGAACGAGGCTCGTCAACCAACGCTTTCAGGAGTTTGTACTTCTGTAAAGTATCTATGTTATCCATTTACCTTCAATTTTAGCAATTACAAGGTAAATATACTAAATAATTTAGTAATTAATGAATCTTTACTATGGATAATACAGATGTAATGTACTCCCTGAACTAGGTTTTACCACTGAGTGAAGCTAATGGAGGAAAATTTAGCTGAGAGAAAGAAGGAAGGAGGGATCTTCAAGAAATCCCTCGACATGACATACCCTTTCTCTTATGTACATTTGCCTTACAGCCTAGAACTGCTGTCCAAGAATAAAGTGGAATTGGCTTCCGGATACTTCATTCACACCGTTGAGTCGGTCAAATCCATAGGCCCAGTCCAGGCCAAGGAGGCCAACCATGGGTAGCATTACGCGAAGTCCCACACCAGCTGCACGCTTGAGGTCGAAGGGATTGTACTTGCGAATACTGGTATAGCCATTTCCTCCTTCTAAGAAACCCAGCATCCAAATAGGGGAACTTTGGTTCAATGAAAGTGGTTGGCGGAGTTCCATCACAAAGCGGTTGTAGATCGGATATCCATTCCCATTGTCTGTAATAGAGAAGTCGTCATATCCACGTAAAGGAATAATCCGCCTTCCATCAAAACCAAAACCTGCATTCATGCCTGAACCTCCTAAGAAGTAACGTTCAAAGGGAGATAGACCCAGTCTCCTGTCATAGGATCCCAAGAAACCAGATTCGATTTTGGCAGAAAATACCATGTCTCCGATGATATTAAAGAACCAGTTACTGGAGAACTCCCATTTGTGGTATTCCAGGAACTGGAAGCGGGCTGCATCGGAGCTAGTATCGTAGAGATCACTCTTGTCTGTAAATAAGGAATAGGGGGGAGTAGCCTCTACTGAAAGACTCATTATCGAGCCACTACGTGGATAAATCACGGCGTCTACACTGCTTCTTCCCAAGGTCTCTTTCAGCGTAATTACATTGATAAAGGCTTTGGCGTCATTTTCAAAGCCTTGAAAAATTCCTCCACTTGTCCTTGAAGGGTTTTCGATATCATAGTATTTGTAGTTAATAGAGCTATTCAGCGTAAAGAAATCATCTGGAAACTTAAGACGCTGACGGAAATCTACAGAGGTAGATAAAATTGCGTTTCGGAAGGTCTGGGTAAAAATACTTCCGTTCTGGAATATGAAATAGGATGCACTTACACCCAAGGAGTTAGGCTTCTTACCTCCGAGCCAGGGCTCCAAGAAGGAGAGAGAAAAGTTTCTATATCCTAGACCATTAATCTGAACAGCCAGATTGACCTTCTGCCCATCTCCTGAAGGAACAGGCCGCCAAGCTTTCGGCTGGAAAATTCGTTTCGTAGAGAAGTTATTAAATGCCAATTGTACAGTCCCAATAAATCCTCCTCCAATTACATTTCCTGCACCATCGCGGAAACGCTGTCCCCAGCCTCCTTGTAATTGAAGTTGGTCAGCAGAGCGTTCTGTAACACTGTAAACAATATCCACGGTACCTGTAGCCTGATTTGGAATAGGTTCTACCCCCAGGTTTTCCTGGTCAAAGTAGCCCAAATTGATAATCTCTCGTTGGCTACGGATCAGGTTGGTTCGGCTAAACTTCTGACCGGGAGAAGACCGTAACTCCCGCACGATGACATAATCACTTGTTTTGTCATTGCCTCGCACGTCCACCTTCTGAATCGTTGATTGTGGACCTTCTATAATCCGTAGTTCAAGGTCTATTGAGTCTTCTTCTACAGCTACCTCTACGGGGTTTACTTGAAAGAAGAGATACCCATCATCTAGGTAGAGTGAACTTACATCTGAGCCCTGTGGATCTCCATTTAATCGTTTTTGTAAGAGAGATTCATTGTATACATCGCCCTTTTCAATCCCCAGCTTACTAGCAAGTACAAAAGAATTGTACTTCAGGTTTCCCGACCAGACGAGGTTACGGAAGTAGTATTGCTGTCCTTCATACAGATCGAGTTTGACTTGAACCGTTTTATTATCAAGTGTTTGAACTGTGTCAAACTGGACTTTGGCATCTCGGTATCCATCGTCATTGTATGCCAGAATCAAGTTATCCTTAGCTTCTCTAAAGATTTTAGGTACATACTTTGACCTGGCCCAAAAGCGCCAGATACGCTTTTCATTTACCTTTTTGAGCAATCTTTTGATCTTTTTATCGTTAAAGGCTTCATTTCCTTCTACCAAAATCTCATCTATTTTGGTCCTCTTTCCCTTAGAAACATTTAGCTTAACTGTAACTCCATTTTTAATAACTTTATCGGGTTCTTCCGTGATATCCACACCGATATTAAAGAATCCCTTTTCGATGTAGAAGTTACGGATGATGCGCCTAGCGGTCTGCTCTTTAGATTCTGTAAGAATTGTCCCGCGAATGAAGTTGATCTTCTCTTTGAGGTCTTCTGCCTGTGTCTTGGAGATCCCCTTGAATTCTATTGAGGCAATTCGTGGACGCTCGGTTACTTCAATCTCCAATTTCACAGTTGTTCCTGAGATCTCCTTCGCACGAACCTCTATATCTGAAAATATATTCTCGCGCCATAGTCTTTTCACCACATCGGCAATCGCCTGTCCTCCAAGAAGTTTTTCGCCATCTGGTAGTGTCCTGGAAATCAGTGTTACGGAGTTTCCTACAGCTAGTCCACTAAAATTAAGGATTGCATTCTCATCACTGTATTCAGCACCAATTACCTCAATATCAGCAATAAGATAGGGAATACGCTTCTCCGTATTTTGGTTAGCTTCTTGCCCCATTCCACCTACAAATAAACCGAGTAGGAAGAAACTTACCGCACAAAAATAAACTATGTATTTCATCTCAAAGATTAGATTTGTTCACTATTTGTTCACTTATTTTCCCAAAACGCCGTTCTCTGCTTTGGTAGTTACGAACAGCCTCATATAGATCTTCTCTACGGAAATCCGGCCAGAGTTTGCCCGTGAAATATATTTCTGCATAGGCTATTTCCCAAAGAAGAAAGTTGGAGATTCGCTCCTCACCTGAGGTTCGAATCAGTAACTCTGGATCTGGCATATTTGCCGTACTCAAAAACGAGCTAAAAACTTCTTCCCCTATATCTTGAGGAGCTATTACTCCTTTTTGTACTTCTTCAACCAATCTTTGCACCCCTTTCACAATATCAGCCCTTGATCCATAACTAAGTGCCAAGTTGAGTGTCATTCGTTCGTTTCCCTTCGTCAAATTAATCGCCTCGTCGAGTTCTTTCCGGCATTTCGCAGGTAAACTTTCCAATTCACCAATTGCATTGAGCCGAATATCGTTTTTCATCAGGGTTGACGTTTCCTTTCGAATCGTCTCAACGAGAAGCTGCATCAGTGCATTAACCTCTAACTTAGGTCGCTGCCAGTTTTCTGTAGAAAAGGCGAATAACGTAAGATACTTTATCCCCAATTCTGCAGCTCCTTCTGTCGTATCTCGGACGGCTTCTATGGCTGACCGATGGCCAAATACCCTAGCATTTCCTTTCTTTCTTGCCCAACGCCCATTCCCATCCATGATAATGGCAATGTGTTGAGGAAGTCTAAAATGTTGAATCTGTTCAAAAAGAGCCATGGACAATTGCCAGATGATTTATTAACGCACACAAATCCGTGGCGTTGCCAGGAGAAAAAAATTGGTATAGTAGGTCTTCTATAGCCGGTCAAAGGTACAAAATGAATCTGAAAATCCCGGTTTGTTAACTTATCAAAAAGATTGTATACTGAAATAAAAATAGGCTTATTCAGTGTTTATAGTTTTCCGTTTCCCACTTAGCGTGATAGAAAGTCAAACTGTAACCCTCAGGCCATAGACTTGAAACCCATCTTTTATATGAACAATCGCGTTTATATTTCTGCTACTAATCAACACGTAGGTAAGACAACTACTACATTGGGATTGGTCCAAACCTTACAATCGCTCAATATAGATACTGGGTATTGTAAGCCAGTAGGCCAAAAATATGTGATTGCTCGAAATGGTCAAGTAGATAAAGATGCTGTATTATTTGCCAAGGTAATGGGCTTTGACCTTGAGCCCAATATTCATAGTCCCGTCATTCTAAGTGGAAGTACCGTAACGGATTACATTGAAAACCCCTCTCAATTCACTTTCCCTCAGAAAATCGAAAAGGCTTCAAGAATCCTTTGTCAGCGGCATAAGTTTGTCGTCTATGAGGGCACTGGACATCCAGGGGTAGGGAGTGTAGTCGACCTATCTAATGCACAGGTCGCAAAGAATCTCAATTCCGGGGTCATTATGGTAGTGGAAGCGGGCATTGGCAGTACACTGGATCGCTTAACTATGTGTCTCGCTGTCTTTGAGCAAAAGCAGGTGCCGATAATAGGCGTAATCGTTAATAAAACCCTCGAACAAAAGTACGAGAAGGTAAAATACTTTGTAGGGAAGAAGCTTTCACAAAAGGGGATTCCCCTATTAGGGGTCATTCCTTATGAAGAAGAACTTGCCCTCCCCCTCATGCAATCTGTAGTGGAAAGCATTAATGGTAAAGTTTTATTCAATAGGGAAAAGTTAGACAATCGCGTTCAGGAAATTATTGCTGGCTCTTTAATCGACAAGAAAGTTTTAAAAAATACTTCCAATCTACTACTGGTGGTAAGCCAAAGTCGCCTAGATGATGCCCTTAAAAAACTCAAGGAAGTATCTATGGTCATGGGAACTGGGGAAACGATTCTGGCAGGCATTGTAATATCTGGCAAAGGAGAGTTAAGTGAGTCAGCGACTGAATATGTAAATACGTTTGGTATTCCAGTCGTGTCTTCCCCAATGGATACTTATGAGTGCGTGATAAAAATTAGCCGCATAGAAGTAAAAATAAATACGCGCACTCCGTGGAAGGTTACAAAAGCCGTTGCACTATTCAAAAAGTACATCGATGTAGACTTACTAACCAATAGACTGGAATTTCTCTACGGTTGAGGCTATAAATTGGACAATTACTTGTGATTTTTTACTAGCCACCTAAAAAAAATACACTTTGAACAAATTTCACGTGTTTATGTGTGTATAATAGGGTATCTTAAAGGGGTTTTGAATAATGAAAAGTATCCTAAGTCGTTTTACCACGTCTCATACATAGAAATCTATCTCTCGGTAAGTTCTTGTTTTTGGCTGTATAAATATCATAATCTATGAATACGAATCCACGCATATTAGTGGTGGAAGATGACGAAGTAAGTCTAATCATCGCTGAACATGTCTTGAATAAAGAAGGATTCGAGGTAGCAAAAGCAGACAATGGCGAGGATGCCATTGAGATGGTAAGGAGAGAGAGGTTTCAGCTCATTCTAATGGATATTGAAATGCCTATCATGAGTGGCTTAGAAGCCACCCCACAAATTCGGTCCTTAGACAATGGTAGGAAGACTCCCATTATCGCTCTTACTGCTCACTCCACTCCTGAGAAAATTGAGGAGTTCACTGCTGCAGGTATAGACGCTTACATTTTAAAGCCATTCGATCCCATCAAATTTTCCCAAGTTGCGGCCCCTTACCTTCAAGGGACCACTTGAGTTATTCCATTATGTAAGGGTAATCCCCCACATATACATCCTCATATAGCTCTGAGGGATCTGGAAAGGGAGAACTTTCTGCGAAATCTACACAATCTTTAACAGCTTTTTTCACTCGAACATCTATCTCTTTCAGCTCATCGTCCGAAGCGAGATTATGCTCCACAATGTAGAGTTTTAAATTGGCAATGGGATCTTTCCCTTTAAAGTTCTCCAATTCTTCACGGGTTCTATACTTCGCTGGATCAGACATTGAATGACCGCGGTATCTATAGGTCTTCATTTCAACTAGGTAAGGACCTTTACCAGAACGGATATGTTCAATCACTGGCTTCAACTCTTCATACACAGTAACTACATCCATTCCATCGATAGGCTTAGAGGGCATGTCATAACTCTCTCCCAGCGTATACAGCTCCGTCACATTAGAAGTACGCTCCACCGAGGTACCCATCGCATACTGATTGTTCTCAATGATATATAAAACAGGTAGGTTCCACAACATGGCAAGATTGAAAGATTCATGCATAGAACCCTGACGTGTGGCACCATCTCCCATCATGGTCACACATAACTTATCTTCCTCTTTGTATTGACAGCCAAAGGCTACTCCTGTACCTAAGGGAATCTGTCCCCCTACAATTCCATGACCTCCGAGAAAGTTATGCTCTTTTGAAAAGAAGTGCATAGATCCTCCCCTACCTTTGGAACACCCTGTCGCTTTTCCAAACAACTCAGCCATGCAAGCATTCGCTGAGACCCCTCTTGCCAAGGCAGGCCCATGATCTCTGTAGGCGGTGATAACATAATCCTCAGGGCGAATAGCTGTTTCCAAGCCTACAGCCACAGCCTCTTGCCCGATATACAAATGGCAAAAGCCTCGAAATTTTCCCTGCATGTACAATTGGCTCGCCTTTTCTTCAAACTTGCGCATCAATAGCATGGTTTCAAACCATTCAAGCACTTGTTCTTTGGAGTAAGTTTCAGCGTTTGCCTTTGTCTTCGTTGAGGTATTTGACATGAACCAGAAAATTAAAGGATTTATAGTTTTTGATACACTCTACTATTCTAAGTTCTGCATAGAATATGTGATTAGCAAATATAATTAATGAGCATATGAGAAACTATTTATTCTAGGTTTCCTTGCAACTTATTATAAATTATTCCCATCTATATTACATTTAGAAGGCTACGGAAATGGCTAGCTCTTATTCATTTATGCTCAACTAACCCATGGAATTACAAATTTCACACCTTTCAAAGACCTATTCAAATGGCGTGCAAGCCTTGAAAGACGTTACCTTAAGCATTCCTCAAGGAATGTTCGGATTATTAGGTCCTAACGGAGCTGGAAAATCAACTCTAATGCGTACCATAGCTACTCTACAAGAGGCAGATAGTGGGACAATCCATATAGGAGAAATAGACGTACTCCAGAACCCCTCAGAAGTTCGGAAGATCTTAGGATATTTACCCCAAGAGTTTGGCGTGTATCCCAAAGTGAGTGCTGAAACTATGCTCGACCACATTGCCTCTCTCAAAGGAATCCATAATAAAAAAGAGCGTAGAGAGCTAGTGGGACACTTACTTGAAAAAGTCAACCTCAGTAAATCTAGAAAAAAGAATTTAGGTACATACTCTGGGGGTATGAAGCAACGCTTTGGGATCGCACAGGCACTCATTGGGGATCCGCGTCTCATCATTGTGGACGAGCCGACTGCTGGGCTCGACCCCACTGAACGCAATAGGTTTCACAATCTGCTCAGCGACATTGGGGAGAATACAATTGTAATTCTCTCAACTCACATTGTAGATGATGTCTCTACACTCTGCGAAAATATGGCTATTATCTGTTTGGGTGAGGTGGTTGTCTCTGGCCACCCGAAAGAGCTTATCGATTCAATTAGGGGAAATATCTGGCAAAAATTGGTGGATAAACAAGAAGTTGAAGTACTAAGAAAAGACCTCAATGTTATCTCCTCCCAATTAAAAACAGGGAAAACACTGGTCCATGTACACAGTGAGACCCAACCAGATGCGAGCTTTTCGCCAGTAGATCCGGACCT
>JBCCTX010000101.1:0-22319 GCA_039197765.1 Bacteroidota bacterium | reverse complement strand
GGACTCTAAAGATATTGTCAAGCGCTTCACAGACGATATGGATAACGATGGTATCCCCGATCTGTACGACAAAGAACCCGATACCCCAGAAGGTATGCCCGTGGATGTACAAGGAAGAACCCTAGATAGCGATAGAGATGGTTTCCCAGACAACATCGATGCGGAGCCTTTTACTCCAAGGGATTGCGATGTGGATAGCAAAGGGTTGGCCTTAGACAGCGATAGCGATGGAGTACCCGATTGCTATGACAAAGAACCCGGTTCTAATCCAGGAGCTTTAGTTGACGCAAAAGGGATTACGATTAACCTTTCTAATGCTCCTAGCCAAGTATCAGGAGATGGAATGGGAAATCCTTGTGTACTCCCTATCGTATATTTCGACCTAAACAAAGATGTAATCAAGCCTGACTTCTACCCCGAGTTGTACTACATAGCCCAACTCATGAAATCCAATTCAAGCTTGAAAATCCAAGCTATTGGATACGCAGATAATCGTGCAGACCCAGATTACAATATGGGACTTTCACAGAGAAGAGTAGAAAATGCGGTTAACTTCATCATCGAAACCTATGGAATCGATCCCGGAAGATTTGATATCCAATACAAAGGAGAGGATGAAGCACAAATTCCTGGACTACCCGATAACTATAACCAGACCCTAGAGGCGCTACACTTAGCCAACCGTAGGGTAGAATTCGAGTGTGTAAACTAAGGTTTTTCCATAGCCCCAAGAAAATACATCAGGTGCCAAAGGTACCTGATGTATTTTTTATGGGAAATTGTATCTTTATGGCCCGAAAAAATAATGGAAGTTGAAGGTAAATTACTAAGTATGGGAATAGCGGACCACGTTCTGATGAAAGTTGCTCTTGGGAAAGAAGTTTCTAGGCCTCCAGTTTGGGCCATGCGGCAAGCGGGAAGATATCTTCCCCAGTATATGGCCGTCCGAAAACAAGCGGGCAGTTTTAAAGAGATGATCGCTCACCCAGAATGGGCCGCTGAAGTTACCCTTCAACCGATAGAACTAATTGGGGTAGATGCTGCGATCATTTTCTCAGACATTCTGGTCGTTGCTGAAGCCATGGGGCTGAATTATAAACTAGTCCCTAATAAAGGCCCTGTCTTTGATCAACCCATCCGAAACTTATCGGACCTTTCCTCTTTGCGAAGCATTTCTGAATCCGATAACTTGGTAGATACCTATGATGCCATCCGAATTGTGAGTCGAGAGTTACATGGTAAATGCCCCTTAATCGGATTTGCCGGAGCCCCCTGGACTTTGTTTTGCTACATGACAGAAGGATCTGGCTCAAAAACCTTCTCCCACGCAAAGCGCCTGCTCTACCAAAATCCAGCAGGTAGCCACCAACTGCTTTCAGCCATAACACAGGCAACGATCACCTACCTCAAAGGTCAAATTGAAGCGGGAGTAAATTTGATTCAAGTTTTTGACTCATGGGCTGGCATTCTCAGTCCAACTGACTTTGAAGAATTTTCTTTGCCCTATATCCACAAAATCTGTTCAGCCATAGAAGAAGTACCCAGAATCGTATTTGCCAAAGGAGCTTTTTATGCACTCGAGCAGCTCAATGACTTACCTTGCGAAGTGATTGGACTAGATTGGCAGACTCATCCCTCTTTTGCAAAAAGATTTTTTCCCCATAAAGCTCTACAAGGAAATCTCGACCCCAACACCTTGTATGCCGCTCCAAAAGAGATAAAGGCTAGAACCTTACAAATGCTTGATGCGTTTCCAAAAGGAAAACATATTGCAAATTTAGGGCATGGAATGTATCCAGATATCCATCCAGATCATTTAAAGGCCTTTGTACACACTGTTCAGGACTATAGCTATTGAAATATGCGGACTATTATTTATTTTGAAGTCCAATTTTCTAAAAATAGTAATTTATGATTCCCACTATATCATCTACACCTGTAACCAAAGAATACCTAAATTCCTTGCTCGAAGACAGGATACTCATCCTCGATGGGGCTATGGGAACCATGATTCAGCGCCATAAGCTAGAAGAAAAAGACTTCAGAGGGGAACGATTTGCAGATCATCCAGGCCAATTGAAAGGCAATAATGATTTGCTCTCAATTACACGACCCCAACTCATAAAGGATATACATAAAGAGTACTTGGCAGTAGGGGCGGATATCATCGAGACCAACACTTTCAGTGGTACTGCAATCGCAATGGCCGATTACGAAATGGAAAACCTGATTTATGAACTCAATTTCCAATCCGCTAAAATCGCAAAGGAAGCCGCCCTTGAATTTACGGCGCTCAATCCTGATAAACCTCGCTTCGTGGCTGGCGCCATGGGACCAACAAACCGCACAGCTTCACTCTCACCCGATGTAAACGATCCTGGATTTCGAGCAGTTACCTTTGATGAACTTGTTATAGCCTATTACGATCAAGTTCGGGGACTCATGGATGGAGGGGCAGACTTGCTTCTAGTAGAGACCGTATTCGATACTTTAAATTGTAAGGCAGCCCTTTATGCCATAGATACCTACTGCAAAGAAAAAAGACGAAGGGTCCCTGTAATGGTCTCAGGAACCATCACCGATGCGAGTGGTAGGACCCTATCCGGCCAGGTAGTAGAAGCTTTTTGGATTTCTGTCTCACATGCAGACCTTCTCAGTGTAGGACTCAACTGCGCTTTGGGAGCAAAACAGCTCAAGCAATATGTAAATGATTTATCGCGCATTGCACCTATCCCGATAAGTGCCTACCCCAATGCGGGCCTACCCAATGAATTTGGGCAATACGACCAGGGCCCTGAAGAAATGGCCCGACTCATGAGACCCTTTCTGGATGGAGGGATGGTCAACTTTCTCGGGGGATGCTGTGGAAGTACGCCAGAACATATTGGAGCCATCGCAAATGTTGCCAATCAGTTTGCCCCCCGGCAGGTACCTGATTTCAGTACGGCTCCCGTCCTCAGTGGCTTGGAGCCATTGATTGTAACGGAAAATACCAATTTTGTCAACATAGGGGAACGGACCAATGTCACGGGTTCTAGGCGTTTCGCCCGCTTGATCAAGGAGGGAAACTACGAGGAAGCCCTGTCCGTTGCGAGGCAGCAAGTCGAAGGAGGCGCGCAGATCATTGATATAAACATGGATGAGGGGATGCTGGATAGCCAGGCTGCCATGGTTAAATTTCTGAACTTACTAGCTTCAGAACCCGATATTTCGCGGGTTCCAGTGATGGTGGACTCATCTAAATGGGACGTAATCGAAGCGGGCTTGAAATGCCTCCAGGGGAAAGGGGTGGTAAACTCCATATCTCTCAAAGAAGGAGAAGAAATCTTTCTCCAGCAAGCCAATAAAATCCGCCAGTACGGCGCAAGCGTGGTAGTTATGGCCTTTGACGAAAAAGGCCAGGCAGATACGTATGAGCGCAAAATAGAAATTTGTAAACGCGCCTATGACTTCCTTACCCAAAAGGTTGGATTCCAGCCGGAAGATATCATCTTCGATCCCAATATTTTTGCCATTGCTACCGGAATTGAAGAACACAATAACTATGCAGTAGACTTCATCAACGCCACACGGTGGATTAAGGAAAATCTTCCTGGAGCGTTGGTAAGTGGAGGGGTGAGTAATGTTTCCTTTTCTTTTCGTGGGAATAACGTAGTAAGGGAGGCAATCCACTCTGTATTCCTCTATCATGCCGTGCGTGCAGGTATGGATATGGGTATTGTAAATGCGGGTATGCTACAAGTATATGAGGATATTCCCAAGGATCTTTTGGAGCGCGTCGAAGACGTTGTATTGAACCGAAGACCGGACGCGACCGAGCGCTTAGTCGATTTTGCGGAAACGGTAAAAGGTAAAGGGGCCAAACGAGAAGTCAACCTTGAGTGGAGGAACGCTCCAGTAGAAGAGCGCCTTTCCTACTCTTTGGTTAAAGGCATCGTGGACTTTATTGAGGAGGATGTAGAAGAAGCCCGACAGCAGTTCGCAAAACCTTTGGAAGTGATTGAAGGCCCACTTATGAAGGGCATGAATGTGGTCGGAGATCTCTTTGGGGAAGGGAAAATGTTCCTCCCACAGGTGGTGAAAAGTGCACGAGTAATGAAAAAGGGGGTAGCCTATCTACTACCCTTCATGGAAGAAGAAAAAGAGAGGACTGGAGAAGTTTCGAGAAATGCAGGAAAGATCCTCATGGCTACTGTAAAAGGAGATGTCCATGACATTGGAAAAAATATCGTGGGCGTTGTGCTCGCCTGTAATAATTTTGAAGTAATTGACATGGGGGTAATGGTGCCTATGGAACAAATCTTGGACAAGGCGCTAGAAGAAGAGGTGGATATTATCGGACTCAGTGGGCTAATCACCCCCTCACTCGACGAAATGGTATTTATCTCTGAGGAAATGGAGAAACGCAAGATGAATTTGCCCCTACTCATTGGAGGGGCCACTACCTCTCGTATTCATACTGCAGTAAAAATTGCCCCAAAATATGATGGCGCAGTCATTCATGTACTAGATGCCTCCAAGGCCGTCCCGGTTGCGCAGAAATTGCTAAGCGATAATGAAGAGGTGAGCCAAGAATATGTAGCAGAAGTAAAGGAGAGTTACGATAAATTCCGCGAGGGATATGAAAGCCGGCAAAAAGCAAAATCTTACCTTTCCCTTGACCAGGCGCGTTCCAATAAAATGCAGCTCGACTGGACCCAACCCATTGCCCCGGCCCCAAGTTTCTTGGGCAACAAATACTTTGAAGACTACCCCTTGGAAGAGATTCGTCCCTTCATTGACTGGACTCCTTTCTTTTATACCTGGGAATTGAAGGGCCAATACCCCAAGATTTTGGATGATCCTCAAAAAGGGGAAGAAGCCCGTAAACTATACCAAGATGCTCAGCAAATGCTGGATCGCATTATCGAGGAAAAGTGGTTACAAGCGAATGCTGTAATTGGGCTGTATCCAGCCAATACAGTTAACCACGATGATATAGAAGTATATGAAGATCAGAGCCGAAAGAAAGTTAAGGCTAAGTTCTTTAATCCTCGCCAACAAGCTGAAAAGAAGGGAGCACCAAATGTGTCGATAGCAGATTTCTTGGCACCAAAAGAGTTGGGACTCCCCGATCATATAGGGGCCTTTGCCGTGACTACAGGACTTGGGATTGAGAAAAAACTCAAGGAGTTTGAAGCTGCCCACGATGATTACAACAGTATCTTACTTAAGGCATTGGCCGATCGACTGGCCGAGGCATTCGCTGAACTTATGCACCAGAAGGTAAGGACAGAGTATTGGGGCTATAGTCCATCCGAGTCTTTCACACAGGCCGAACTCATCCGTGAAGCCTACAAAGGGATCCGACCGGCTCCAGGCTATCCTGCCAATCCCGACCATTCGGAGAAGATCACCCTTTTTCAACTTCTGGATGTAGAAGCACAAACAGGTATTTCCCTAACAGAAAGCCTCGCCATGTATCCTGCAGCTTCGGTAAGTGGACTGTATTTGGCTCATCCTAGTGCTCGGTACTTTGGCATTGGAAAAATTACAAAAGAGCAAGTGGAGAATCTTGCAAAACGGAAAGGCTTTCCTACAGAGCAAGTGGAAAGGTGGTTAACGGCCAATTTGGCCTATTAAGACTATTTTAGCTTTATTTTACTAAATTTCGGAAATTTGATAGGAAACCTATCAAAAACATCCGTTATGACACTCCGCATTTGTACACTAATCATTGCTATAGGGGGAATCTACCTTTCAGGCTATGGCCAGAAGGATAAGACAAACCACTTTGATTTCTGGATAGGGGAATGGAATGTATACAAGTATGGCACAGACACCCTTGTGGGAAAAAGCCAAATCACCTCTATACTCAGTGGAACTGCCATTCAAGAGCATTACCAATCTACGAGAGGGCCCTTTGAGGGCACAAGCCTAAATATGTACAATAAGGCTAATGATCAATGGGAACAATTTTGGGTTGATAATTCAGGATTACGCCTCCACATAAAGGGAGGAATCCAAGGGGGAAGTATGGTATTAGAATCCGATTCTCTAGCCTTCCCTGTCAACAAAATATCCTGGACCCCTCAAGAGAATGGAGAAGTCCGTCAAACCTGGGAACAAAAACAGAAGATGGCAGATCCCTGGAAAATAGTATTCGACGGAATATATAGAAGTAATAACTGACCTATGGGGAAGCTTTCTGCTGTGATCATTACGTTTAATGAGGAAAAAAATATCCGTCGATGTATTGAATCTCTCAAAAATGTAGCAGATGAAATTGTAGTAATAGATTCCTTTTCTCAGGACCAAACCGTTGCCATTTCAAAGGAACTAGGAGCAAAGGTGATACAACATCCCTTTGAAGGCCATATCCAACAAAAAAATTACGCCCTAACGCAAGCAAGTTATGACCATATCCTTTCCTTAGATGCAGATGAAGCCTTGACGGAAGAGTTGACGCAGTCTATACAAGCGATAAAAGCCGATTTTTCGTATTCGGCCTATACATTTAACCGAAAGACAAATTTCTGTGGAAAATGGATCAGGTACTGTGGTTGGTATCCAGATAAGAAATTGAGGATCTGGGACCGAACCCTCGGAAAATGGGGCGGTACAAACCCCCATGACAAAGTGGTCATGGATCCTAATACGAGCCGTTCACACCTATCAGGTGACCTGCTTCATTATTCCTTCTACACGATCCGCCAACACATCCAACAGATTAACCTCTTTACAGACATCAGTGCACAGGCTGCCTACGAAAAGGGCAAGCGGTCAAATTTAGGGAAGATATTTTTTAAGCCCTTATTTAAGTTTTTTCAGAGCTATTTCCTCAAATTGGGTATTTTAGATGGATATTATGGCTTAGTCATCTGTGTGAATTCTGCCCATGCAAAATTTCTTAAGTACACCAAGCTGTACGAACTTCAAAAACAGGGGGAAAAGACATGAGAAATACCTTATTAGATCCCAATACGAGTCCGGGAGATGAAGATAAACAGCTTAGGCCACAGTTGCTGGAGGATTTTACGGGTCAGAAAAAGATAACGGATAACCTAAAGATCTTTATTGAAGCTGCCAAAATGCGTGGAGAAGCGCTGGATCACGTCTTATTACACGGACCTCCAGGGCTGGGCAAGACGACCCTTTCCTTTATTATTGCCCATGAATTAGGATCTGATATCACGACTACTTCAGGACCTGTACTGGAAAAACCAGGAGACTTAGCGGGCCTTCTTACCAATTTGGAGCGCGGCGATGTCTTGTTTATAGATGAAATTCACCGCCTTTCCTCTGTGATTGAAGAATACCTGTATTCTGCCATGGAAGACTTCAAAATCGACATTATGGTAGAAACTGGGCCTAATGCAAGGAGTATTGAAATTGCCTTGAACCCTTTTACCTTGGTTGGGGCAACTACACGTGCGGGTCTACTCACTTCTCCTATGCTCGCGCGCTTTGGGATCAACGCACGCCTTGAGTATTACGATGCAGAAACGCTGAAAAAGATTGTGCAGCGCTCTTCAGGAGTATTACAGGTGCCTATTGAAGCAGAAGCAGCCTTAGAAATTGCCCGAAGAAGTAGGGGGACCCCTCGAATAGCCAATCGGCTGCTACGCCGCAGCCGCGACTTTGCCCAAGTAAAAGGGGATGGAATTATTACCTTGGCCATAGCCAAAACTACCCTGAGTGCCCTAGAGGTAGACGAGTCCGGTTTGGACGATATGGATAATAAGATTCTGTTGACGATTATAGACAAATTCAAAGGGGGCCCTGTTGGGCTGAATTCCATTGCCGCCTCTGTAGGGGAAGAGCCTGATACCCTTGAGGAAGTGTACGAACCTTACCTGGTAATGGAGGGCTTCATCAAACGGACTGCCCGAGGTAGAATGGCAACGGAACGAGCCTATGAGCACTGCGACCGCTTGTCAGGGAGAGAGGGAAGCAATACGGGACAATCCAGCCTTTTTTAGTTTACTGCCATTGACTCCAGCTCTCTTCATAGTACTGAATCAGTCCTTGGTCTTCTAGGTGGTTTACCTCTACTGGTTGCTCTTCAGTATCTACATCGAACACAAATAAACTAGGGACCAAGGCTGGCTGTAGAAATCGAAGCCCAAGTTCTTGTGCTCTTTGGTCGAGAACAGATTGGATTTGCTTTATTGCCGATTCTGTCATGGAGGAATCTTGCACATTAATTGGGAGGTTCTGAGCCATGTTGAACCCCCAAAGACCAAAGGCTGGAACGAAAGCCGAATACGCATAGGATCGCGGAAAAACTTCCTCCAGTGTTCTATGAATGCACCAAAAAGCTTTCGGAGCAAAGTAAGGGGAGGTAGACTGCGTTGCGCAAATTCCTCCTGTGGAAAGGACCTTCGACAACAAGCCATAAAATTCAGCTGTATACAGCTTTCCTAGCTCTGGGCTATTGGGATCGGGTAAATCAATCAAGATAACGTCATAAACCTGTTGGCTCTTTTCCACAAAAGAATATGCATCTTCATTGATTACCTTTACTTTGGGGTGTTCCATTGCCCCCATATTCAGGCGCTTTAACATGGGATGTTGGGTGGCCATTTCTGTTACTTCGGGGTCTAAATCAACTAGCGTAATCGAGTCTATTTCCGGGTACTTGAGTACTTCCCGAGCAATCAGCCCATCTCCCCCTCCGAGGATTAATACCTGTTCATGGGATTGAGACATTGCCATAGGAATATGTACCAGGGCTTCGTGGTATCGGTATTCATCCCTAGAGGAAAATTGCAAATTCCCATTGAGAAACAGCCTGTAGTCTTCGTTCCACCTTGTGAGAACAATTTTTTGGTAAGTACTCTGCTTGGAATAAACAATTTCGTCTTGGTAGAGCAAAGGCTCAAAAAATCCCAAAAGTTGAAAGGAAAAAATGAAGCCCCAGATCAGGACAAAGCTTGTCGCGATGCAGGCTCCCATTAACTGGCGAAAACGAGGAATTTCTGTACGAAACAACCACGTATTCATAATGGCCACACTTACATTTAGCAAGCCTACGAAAAAGGCTGTGCGCATCGTGCCAAAGGTGGGAAGTAGGACTAAGGGAAATAGTAAAGAGGCTACTAAAGCCCCTAAATAATCGAAGGATAGTACATTGGATAAGGCTTCTCTTAAGGAATCATAGGTCCTTACGATCCGGGTAAGCAGGGGGATTTCTATTCCGATCAAGCTCCCAATAATCCCAATTATGAAAAAAGCAATTCCGTAGTAGTACTCGGTAAAGGCAAAAGCCGAATACAGGATAAAAGTGGATAGCCCTCCCACAACCCCAAGCAAGAGTTCAAATCCTATAAACCAGGAAATAAGGTCTTTCTTGATAAAACGCGATAAGAAGGACCCAACTCCCATAAAAGAGAGAAAGAAACCAATGACGAGAGAAAAGTGTAGGACACTATTTCCTTGAAAATAACTTGTAAGTGTACTGATTAATAGTTCGTACAGGAGTCCACATATCGCAATAATACATACAGAAACGAGCAATATGGCCACTCGACTGTGCATCAGACTAGCTCTATTCCCAAATGTTCCAACTCTCCCATTCCTTGTCGTACGATGGTGAGAAACTCAAGTCCTTCGCTACAATCAATAACTGTACTGGGGATCATATTTCCGTACCCTCCATCTATTACCATATCCACTTTAGGGCCAAATTTTTCCTGAATTAAATGGGGGTCAGTATAATAGTCCCAATCAAATCCCTCTTCAGGTTGCATTAAGCTAATAGAAGCAATCGGATTACCCAAATAATGGACAATTTCCTTCGGGATAGGGTGATCCACTACCCGAATACCCACAGTATTTCTCGTCTGGAAATGTTTAGGTACACGCTTGGAAGCAGGGAGGATAAAGGTGTAAGGACCGGGGAAGGCTTGCTTAATCATTTTGTAAAGGGGAGTACTCAGCTTCTTCGCATACGTCCCTACGCACTTTACACTCTCACATACACATGTAAGGCTGGCACGCTCTGGGTCGAGTTGCTTGATTCGACGAAGCTTCTCAACGGCTTTCTTATGGGTAATATCACAACCTAAACCGTAGACACTGTCAGTTGGGTAAATAATTACGCCCCCATCCTTCAAACACTTTACTACCTCAAGTACTTTATCTATCTCCGGTTTTCCCGGATTTAATTTTACTAGCATGTTTGCGCTATTCAAAGAATCGGTCAAAATTAATACCCTTTAAAAACTATTCCAAATTAAAAAAAATATGCTTTTACGGCTTGAATTGAGCATATTCGGTTGGTAGGTTAGTAAGTATTTTTGTCTACCTAAAGGGACATTAGCTACTTTCGATGCTACAAGAACCTGTTGATTTAGGAAGAATACGAAAATAGGTTGAGGTT
This sequence comes from Bacteroidota bacterium, assembly GCA_039197765.1. GTDB lineage: Bacteria > Bacteroidota > Bacteroidia > J057 > J057 > JBCCTX01. The sequence continues at coordinate 11,956 of JBCCTX010000101.1, read as the reverse complement.
ACGGGCTTATAAGTTCCAGAGAAATAAGGGCATCTTGCGCGGCGTTTTGCTCTGCTGTCTTTTTATTTTTTCCTTCTCCTGTACCCAATTCCTGCTCGCCAACTTTGGCACGCATAAAAAAGGTTTTATTTCTCCCCTCTCCTTTTTCCGAAATCAATTCAAATTCTAACTGCCCTATCTTTTCGCGTTGGACGTACTCTATCAGTTTATTTTTATAGCTAATGATCTGTTGCTCAACGGCGTACAACTGGATATGGGGATCGATGATCTTGTGATACACAAAATGCTTCACATATTTATAGCCATGATCTAAGTAAATAGCCCCAATGAAGGCTTCTAGTGCGTCCCCATACATAGATTCATTTACCTGATTGGTCTGCTTGTGGACAATGAGTTCATCAATCCCCAACTTCCTACAAATTCGGTTTAAGGACTTACGGTTCACAATCTTTGACCGCATTTCGGTCAGAAATCCCTCATCCTTAAAGGGATAGATTTTGAACAAGTAATCCGCAATAATGGCATCCAAGATGGAGTCCCCCAAGAACTCTAATCGTTCGTTGCATTCTTTGGCAACTATGGATTTGCTCTTTGACTTCTGAATAGAAGAGCTATGCGTTAACGCCAGTCGATAGATAAATAGCTCGCGGGGAACGAATCCCACGATCCGGTGAACTTTCTTAGCAAGTACCTTATCTTTTGATAGGAAAATATTATAAAATTGCCCAATACTAAGCATAACTTCCGCTCTTCCCCTAGTAATTCATGTGATTCAAGCTGGGAGCTAGTCAAATATATGAGGATTTTTGCAACTTGGAAAGGAATACTGAGTCAATCCTCCCACTTTTTGAATAGAAGGCAGGCATTATGGCCTCCAAATCCAAAGGTATTGCTGATAGCTACCTTAACCTCTCTCGGTTGTGCAGCATTAAATGTATAGTTTAGATCACAATCTGGATCGGAGTGTTCAAAGTTGATGGTAGGGGGTACTAGGTTATGGTTCATTGCTAGAATAGCTGCAATAGATTCGATGGCCCCTGCTGCCCCGAGTAAATGTCCCGTCATAGACTTCGAAGAACTGATGTTGATCTTCTCCGCATAAGAGCCAAATACTGTTTTTATGGCTAGGGTTTCGCTCTTATCCCCTAGTGGTGTTGAAGTCCCATGTACGTTAATATAGTCCACCTCATCAGGTTGGACCCCTGCATGTGCTAAGGTAGAGGCCATTACGCGCGCGGCACCTTCTCCATCTGCACAAGGAGCTGTGATATGATTTGCATCTGCAGACATTCCCACCCCTTTGAGCTCAGCATAAACCTTTGCTCCTCGGTCCATAGCTGACTGGTATTCCTCCAACAACAGGCATCCTCCACCTTCTCCCATTACAAATCCATCTCTGGAGACATCAAAGGGCCTACTAGCGGATTTATAGGCTTCATTATTTTCGGAGAGTGCTTTCATTCCATTAAAGCCTCCCATTCCAATCTCATTGATAGCCGCTTCAGAGCCTCCTGCAAGCATCCGATCTGCAAACCCTTGCTTAATGAGCATATAGGCATCAATGATACAGTTACTGGCCGTAGCACATGCTGAAACGGAAGAGTAATTAGGGCCTTTAAGCCCATGCTTGATAGAGATCTGGCCGGAACTTATGTCAATTATCATTTTGGGAATGAAAAAGGGATTGAACCTGGGGTTCCCCTCTCCTTCGACAAAGTTTCTAATCTCTTGATACATTACGTTAAGCCCCCCAATACCAGAACCCATCAGGACCCCAAAGCGATTTCGATCTACCTTTTCGAGATCAATTTCTGCATCTGAGAGGGCTTCATTTGCTGCTACAACAGCAAATTGGGTAAAGGGATCCATCTTTCTTGCTTCTTTCCTATTGAAATGGGAAAGTGGATCGAATCCCTTTACCTCACAAGCAAATCGCGTTTTAAACTTGGAAGCATCAAAATGAGTAATAAGGTCGGAGCCACTTTTTCCCTGAGAGAGGCCTTCCCAATAAGCTGAGACCGTATTTCCAATAGGAGTAATTGCACCCAAACCTGTAACGACTACTCTTTTTTCTTCCATGTATAAAATATTATTTAATATTTGCTTCTAAATAAGTGATGGAATCCCCAACTGTAACAATCTTTTCAGCTGCCTCGTCGGGAATACTAAGCTTAAATTCTTTTTCAAACTCCATGATCAACTCTACAGTGTCCAAGGAGTCAGCTCCAAGATCATTGGCGAAGCTAGCTTCTGGCGTAACCTCTGAGGCTTCAACCCCTAACTTGTCGACAATTATCTCTATAACTCTTTCAGAAATTTGAGACATCTTTTTGTGAATTTTAATGAATAAACAGACGATAGATTTTCAAAAAATTTTGCCAAATATAATACTTTTTCGAATGATCCAAGATTATTACCTGCCTTATTTTATCTTCGTATACTAAAAGAAAAGGGGTGGCAAAAAGAATTCATCTTGAAAATTGGGAAGAACCTGAGCAGATTCTCTTGTTAGGAATTGCCTCGGATGAACGAATATGGAAGCTTTGCTGGGAAATAAATCAGCTACTGGAAATAGACATGAAAGCCGTAGAAAGAGAAGTCCACGACACAAAAACAGAGCCATTTCAGGAATGGACGGTGGACCACAAACTTTTTTCTTTTTCCACAGAGGAAGATAATATCTTTTATCAGGACGATAAGAGTCGCAAAGATCAAGATTTTTTATTATTTAGTGCCAGATTTACAGAAAGGTCAAAAAGTCTACGGGCCTTTCGCTATCTATTTGTAATACGCTACGAAGGCGAATTACTCATAGAAAAGGAGAAACTCTTGAACATTATTAATTCTTCCTCCATCATACTTTCAGCTGTAGACCTCACTGACTATAACGATCTTAATCCCCAATTACCTTGAGCACAGTAAAATTTAGACGGACAAAGATAATCGCCACACTTGGCCCTGCCTGTACCGATAAAGAAACCTTGAGTGCGATGATCGACGCAGGTATGGATGTTGCAAGACTGAACTTCTCTCATGCAGACCATCCTACCCATGAAAAGTCACTTAAGACGGTACGAGAACTCAATAAGGAGAAGGGATCACACATCGCCATTCTTCAAGACCTTCAAGGTCCAAAAATCCGGATTGGAGTTCTCAAAGATGATGTCCCCATAAAGCCTGGTGATCGAATTACCATTCGCTCTGATATAAAAACGCAAACCAGCAAAGCCATTCCTATCATCTACGATACTTTCGCTCAAGATGTACAAGAAGGAGATTCCATACTGATTGATGACGGGAAAATTGAGTGTAAGGTAGTAGCGACGGACAAAGCCCATGAAGTGATTCTAGAAATTATTCATGGAGAAGTAATCAAAAGCCGCAAGGGAGTAAACCTTCCGACAACTAATATTTCTGTTCCCACTATAACTGAAAAGGATTTTAAGGATATCGACTTTGCCATTAAGCACAATGTCGAATGGCTTGCCTTATCATTTGTAAGGACAGCAGATGACATTCGCGTTTTAAAAGAGCTCATTCGCCTAAAAAATGGTTCCAGTCGTATCATTGCTAAGATCGAAAAACCCGAAGCCCTAAAAAATATTGAGGAAATCATCCATTCTGCAGATGGCATTATGATTGCTCGTGGAGATCTTGGGGTGGAGATTCCTATGGAGGAGGTTCCTGCATGGCAGAAGCGCATCATTAAAATGTGTAACCACCTCTCTAAGCCTGTAATTGTAGCTACGCAAATGATGGAGTCTATGATTACGAGTCCTCGTCCTACCCGTGCAGAGGCAAACGACGTTGCAAATGCCTTGGTAGATGGAGCAGATGCTGTTATGCTGAGTGGAGAAACCTCCGTGGGAAAATATCCAATACGGGTAGTAGAAAGTATGGATAAAATCCTATCGAGTGTTGAAAAGGAAGATGATAGTATCTATTACAAACTCCTAGATAAACTCTCTCCTGAGGCAGAACCCCTTAGTTCCTCCATTATTACCACAGCATGTAAACTGGCAAATGAAACCAATGCCAACGCAATTATTGGTATGACCTATTCGGGTTATACAGCCTTAGAACTCTCCCGTTGTCGCCCTAAGGCTCATATCTATGCCTTTACTCACAACAAAGCCATTTTAAATACCTTGAACCTTGTCTGGGGAATAAAAGCCTTTTACTACGACAAAACAGAAAGTACTGATAAAACCATCCAGGATGTTCACGAAATCCTTAAGAAAAATGGCCTGGTCAGTCCTGGAGATATTATCATAAATACAGGTTCTATGCCACTTGATGAGCAAGGACTAACCAATATGATTAAAATTAGTCGGATCAAAGGAATGAAAGCATAGATCTGACAGTCCCTACTATGCAAGGAAATACCCGTTTTACCAACAAGAAGCGGATCCTTCTGGTAAACCTTAGTAAAATATGGGGCGGAGGGGAAAAATGGTTTTTGACAATGGGAAAGGCCCTTGTCCATGAGGGCTTTCCAGTAACCTGGATCGTATATCCTGGCAGCCCCCTAGAAGAAAAGTGTAAGCGAGAAAAACTCCCCCATGTTTCACTAGCGTTACGGCTCCTACACCTTCCGTTTTTTTTGAATTTCCTCACGCAAAAATTGCGAGAGATTGGTCCAGACATGGTTATACTCAATGCTTCCCAAGAGCTAAAGACCGTTGGTCTAGTCGCAAAGGAGTTGGGAATTCCCCACATCATCTTTAGAAGGGGCGTATCCTATCCCCTACGCTCACACAGATTTAATAAGTGGATGATTAAGCATGTTGTGACGGGTTTTCTGGCGAATTCTCAGGCGACGTATGCAGCGTTTGTATCTGCATTTCCCTGTGTGGAGCATAAACCCACGCTTACATTGAACAATGGTATCCAGTACGAAGAATGGGTGGCGGATGTAAGCCCTGAACCTATTCCAGGAAGATTGGGGTTGGTAGCAAGGCTATCCCAAGAAAAAGGAATTGACCGGGCCATTTTGGCCATGAGACGCGTAAAGCAGGAAGGGATCTCCGGAGAATTACATATCCTGGGTAAAGGACCTGATGAGGAAAGACTAAAACTTCTGACAAAAGAATCTGATCTGGAGGATTACGTTGTATTTAGGGGCTTTTCACATGATGTAAGAAAAGAATTGGCACGATGTTCCTTGTTTATATTTACCCCAAAATACGGGGAAGGAACAAGTATCGCCCTCATAGAAGCTATGGCCTTGTCACTTCCGTGCATAGTGATGGATACCCCTGCGATGAAGGAAGTGGTGATAGATGGGGAAACGGGGTTTGTCGTTCCAGATGGGCATTCAGAAGTGATGGGAGACAAGATCATTGACTTACTTACCCATGATTCCAAAAGGAACACCATGGGAAAGGCAGCTCAAATCCGAGCCGCAACCTATTTCAATTTACCTGAGATTGCCAAGGATTTGTCGAATTGGATAGAATCTCTGTGATTCAATTTTTGACTCCACAGGAGAGACCACTTAGCTGTGTGAGTAGCGTAAAGTATTGGCCTAGCCATCTTACTTACCCCTCTCTCCTGAACGCTCTCGTCCTACTTTTGCTCCCTCCTAAGCCCAAACAAGACTCTCCCCTACCATATATTTTATCAAGATAATTAAGAGTATACTCACTACCAGTCCAGCCACGGTTTTCCCAAGGTCCATAAGCGACATCCGAGTTACAATAGACATTTTAGGTTCTTTTAGAATATAGCTTATGGCAAATTCCCTTCCGGCCAATAGGCCAATAAACACCCAGGTAGTACTCATCGGGAGGTTACTCCATTCCTTGAATACAAAAAGTAGAATTGCAAACAAAAAGTCAACTATGGTAGCAGATCGAATGTCGGCTGTATTGGTTTTGGACTTTACGATGTCTTGAATGGCTCCCCCTCGATTATAGAATATGTAAGCCAAGAGTGCAAGTACGGCAGCCAAGCTCATCAACATCTGACCTATACTTAGCTGTCTCGGGAGGTATACATAAATATTGGCTAAGTCCTGTATAAGCCAATACATCCATAGAAACCCTGTAGATACCCACTGGGCAATTACCCATCTATCGTGGTATTCATCTTTTGTATGTTCAGAATCGATAAAGCTTTTCTCGACTTTCTTAGAAACCAAGGAATAGACAGCAATACCCAGTAAGAAGGCTATAAAATACCCACTGACTGATTTCAGTATGACCTTGCTCATAACAGTTGCAGATCCAAAAATGCTAAGGATCATGAAAGTTGTACTCACCGGAATACCGAATCTTGTGATTAGCAAGAGTACCAATGGCGGAAGAATATAAAACCACTTAATTTCTTCTGGGTAAGGAAATTTTTCCAGTCGGCCATAGGCCATATCCCCTCCATGGGCAAACCAACCATAGATCATGACAAGGGAGAGAATTGCAGCTGCAAATGCCCAGAGTACATACCAGGGACGATTAGCATTAGAAGTCAAAAAAGTTCCCAATGTCTGGATGACATCGTTGCCCACTACAGAATAGGCAGCGAAAATGAAGCCTAGAATGGCGAAAAAGGTAGATAAATCCATGGGAGTTTACTTAGCAAATACGATAACGGAGATTTCTACCTCTACCCCTTTGGGAAGGCGAGATACCTCTACGGTTTCTCTTGCGGGAAAACTATCTGAGAAATAACTTCCATAGGCGGCATTCACGGTAGAGAAATCTTCCATATCCTTCAAAAAGATAGAAGTCTTGACAATGTGTGCAAAGCTGAGCTTGAGTTCTTCCAGAATTGCACCGATATTCTTCATCACTTGGTGGGTAGCCGCGGAGGGATCTCCCATGATGATATCACCTGTTTCTGGTACGATAGGAATCTGTCCTGAAACAAAAACAAAATCACCCACCTGGACCGCTTGGCTGTAGGGACCAATAGGTTCTGGTGCGGCAGAAGCGTAAATAATTTTTTTCATGTATTGGGTTCAGAGTCTTGTTTGGGAGTTGAAGATATTCGAAACTTTTTCAATATCCAATTTCCCAACTTTTTCTGCTTCTCATAAAAATAAGAGAATTTCCCAAACAGGAATGCATATACTAAGAGGAGTACTTGATAAATGGGAGTGATTACCAAAATATATCCCAATACATATTGGAAGGTCCCCTTTTCCAATCCCAACAAGGGCATTAGATACTTGGGAAGTATAGCTGCGGTACTCCCAGTAATCGAGAAAATCAGTAAAATGACAACAATATCAAGGACCTTACGTGAAGACTTCGCTTTCAATAGGGTGAGCTTAGATTATTATATAATGTAGAAGCCAAAGGAGAGATCGCGGTGCAGAGAGAAGAGAGACTAGAAGGTAAATAATAATCTTTTTCCTACCTCTTACACCAGTATTTCTCCAGTTTTTCACATCCAGTTTCTGGCTTCTGGTTCCTCCTTACAATCCATAAATCAATCCAAAACCAATGGTTCGGAATTCATTGAAGTCCACGGAACCCGATGGGAAGGTTAGCGTTGCTGTTGGATTGAACAAGGAAACATGTGCACGAATAGTCAAGGGGCCTCCACCAGACATAAAGGTGATTTCCGCTACTGCACTAGGATTTATTGCACTGGAGCGCTGCTTGACGATGCCTTCCCTGAAAAAAGTATATACCCCTCCGATTCCGGCTCCTACTCCAAACTTCTGCTGGTTATACTTGGTGGCATTTGCGCCAAATCGACCCATGAGGAATACAGGCACCTGAACCACCAAATTCAAACCAGTCTCAGAGCCTGTAACATTAGAAACGAGGTTAAACCCGAAGTTTACGCTGGGATCTACACCTACACTTACGACATCATTTTTATGCCCTAAGGTGTAGTAGGTTCCTAGGGAAAAGGTGTAGAACACTCGCGACAAATCATTCTGAATGGGATCTTTAAGATCAACTATCTCGTACATGAATCCTAAATGAGGTACCATTTTATCTCCCATCTGCCCGCGTACCTGCTGGCTAGTCAAGCTTAGAAATAACAAAAAAATTACCGTCCAATATTTTCTTTGCATGATTTCAAATGATTATTAAAATTTGAACTAAAGATACAATTTTTTTACTTGAAGGATTAAATCAACACAACACTTATTGGTTACGCCGTTTTCACATACTTTGTTTATCGAAGCACCTGATTATAAAGAACACCTTAAATCAGGTAAGCTTACTATATTTATTAAGGACCAATCCCTTTTCTATGTAATCATTGGAACTGACCACAAAGTCAAACTTTGTAAGGCTATACACAATAAACAGCAGCTCTCTTCAAGTTTATTTTTGCGCTTTGTCTTCGAAAAAGAAAAGGTATTACAGGGGTGGAATGATCGCTCACAGGTCCTTTCTTCCAGTCCAAAGTTTACCCTATTACCCCGTGCACTTTCAAAAAAGGGAAAGGATATACTCTACGCCCAACTTTTTTTGCAGGATACCATCTATGATGATGAGGTATATACACAAGACTTTGCCAAGGACAGTATTCGATGTATATTTTTAGATAATCCCCAGTTACATCACGTCTTGGGTGAATATTTGGGAAACTATACATTCAAGCATATTGCGACTACCAACTTCGAATTTGGTACGGTACTATCTGGGGAGATCCCCAACCATATTTTATTACATCATCTAGGGAGTCATGTAGTAGCTTCCTTTTTTAAGGAAGGTCAATTCCAGTATTGCAATGCCTTTGAGTATCGAACAGACTCCGGTTTATTATACTTTATTCGCTCCTTGATCCAATTGATGGATTTGCAGGATTCTATTCCCATTTTTATGGTAGGAGAAGTCGATCCTTCAGATTCTCTGTTTGAATACCTACTTTCTCACTTACCGGGATTCTCTTTTCCACACATGATTGAGCGTTACCTTCCCAGTATGCCGAGCGCCCTTCCCTATTGGAAATTTTGCTATTTGCTATTTTCATGAGGATCACTGGCGGAACATACAAAGGGAGAAGATTTCACATAAAAAAAGGACTCCCTGTACGCCCTACAACAGACCGCACCCGGGAAGCACTTTTCAATATGCTTAGTCATCGACTAGAACTTTCCCGAACTTCTGTTTTGGACCTTTTCTGTGGAACGGGAATTGTCAGTGCGGAGTTTTTAAGCAGGGGAGCTGTATTCGTCACCGGTGTCGACAAAAATCGGGGATGTATACAATCCTTTAAGCGCTTAGCCGAAACGCTCAAAGAGGAATCTAAAACAAAAGGAATTTGTAAAGACTGCAGAAGCTTTTGTAAGCAAACTGAAGAATCTTGGGATGTGATTTTTATGGACCCTCCATATGCCTTATCGGGAATTCCAGACCTCATTCAATTGATTTTTCAACGCAAACTGCTGAATGCCGATGGAATGTGCATTGTAGAGCACGATCCAAAGCTTCGACTTGATGCCGAAGAATTTCATGACTATTCTAAGGTATATGGCTCTTCCGCTTTGAGTTTTTTTAGGTATGAGGTTTGAGAGGTGCACTTTGATCTCGTATCGAAGGTTACCGTGGACTATTTAACTATGGAATACCCTATCAAAGGTTGGGTGGACTACCAACTATTTAGCTGTGGTCTCTCCCATCATAGCTTACTATGGACCACAGACTACATTCCTACGGACTGTGGACTAGTTTACCCGTTTCTATCCCCCAATAACTGGAACCAATTTCAAGAAGCTTATGCGAGGACAAGAACGAACCGCAATCGCATAGTCAGGGTCTTCGATGCGCTCTTCATCGACCAGCACATAAAAACCCTGTCTTTTAAAAGCGTCCATGGCGACATAATACTGTTTTTGAGGGTCGATCCGATAACTGGGATCTAATTGGAATCCACTCAGCATGGGCACAGCGTGGTCAGGTCTAACAAGTCCCCGGTAATGAGATGATCTACGAGCATTAAACTCTTCCGCTTCCTGGAAAATTCGGAGTTTAATCAACTCCTTAATAGTGATGCGATTTTTGGAAACTTTGAGTTTCACTTGATTGAGAATGCAGCCTGATTGTGTTTCATCATGTATTATTATTCTCATAACAAGTAGAGTTAGCGCTTGGAATTACATGTTCTTAACGACAAATAACCTAGATTACGTATAAATTATCTACAGAGCCTATCGTAAATTCTTACATCATACTCGATTCATATATTTCCCACAACAAAACTGTATGAAATCCGAAATCGAATTGCTGCAAAAACATAAAGTCCTAGTGTCAGGGTATCTAAAGAGAACCCCCGACTGTTAAAATTGCTTACTCGTACAATAATTACTGAATAGGAAAAAGAAGAATTGTATTAAGAGCAATTGTATATATTACAATTATCGCAAAAAATATATTATTAACAAAAATCTTACCCTAACAATTAGCATTTTTTAAAGATTTATTTTTTAATATACTGGTTATCAATTAATTAAAATAAAAATAAAAAAATCTTCTTACGTAAACTACTCGAAATATTTAGCCTAAAATATTTTTCAAAGTGGAGTTTATTTCAAAAAAATTATGTTTAACGTTTCATGTTCCTACAAGTGATCATACCCTTTGTTATCAGAGGGATAGCTCATAATTCCATCCTTGAAATATTCTTTTACACACATTACTGTTGACCCTCCACAACCCAAATTTAACGCTTCTCCACAGCCTATATTTCTCAAAAAAAGAGGCAAACTTTGGGAGATTCATACCCTGCACCTAAGCATTTCTCCCATCTTTAGTTACCCAAAGTATATTTCTATTTGCTATCAACCCGAAGCCTGTACGAGGATGGCGATTTTGACTAAATGAATCATTGGGAAAATGTAGTTTTACACCTTTTGAAATGAGCATAAAGCCTGAAGGTATTAATTCCTTACATGCATCCTATCAATTGTACCCCCATTATATGGGTCGATGACCTCTACTTTGCTTACTTTTACATAAATCATAAAAAGATCAGAAAATTCTTTGCTCTATATACTATTGACGAATAGGAATTGAAAATTGATGCCTGGGAGTACGAAAAATTGTAAATTTCCTGAAAGAGAATGTTGGACCTTTACAGAAACCCGATAGACTAGCAAATCCCGTCGCTATGCACCTCTTGAAAAAAGCTTTTACTTTTTGGTTAGCTTTGATAGCTCTGCTACCAGGGGTATTACGCTCCCAGCAGGAGCCTCCATTAGCAGGTAGGATTGAAGCCCTGGAAAAGGTTTTGGAGGAAAAAAAGGAGGAAACCCAAGATGTCCTATCCACCTTAGAAGAATTAAAACTACTGCGCATTCAACAGGACTTACTTAAACTTGGATACCCTATCCAATCCCTTCCGGGTCAAACCATTACTCACTCGGCTATAGCCCTCAGTTACAATGAGCAACACGAGCAAGCCAACTGGGTAGCACATATTATCACGCCTGAAATTATTCAAGGAAATCGATCTCGAAGTAATGACTTCCGGCCAGACAATCTCATTCTTACCGGAACCCCTGTAACTGAGGATTATTGGGATTCTGGCTTCGACCGAGGCCACCTAGCCCCTTCAGCTGATTTTCGATGGTCTCAAAAGGCCTTAAGTGAATCCTATTATTACTCTAATATGAGTCCCCAACGACCAGGACTCAACCGAGAAATCTGGGCCGAATTAGAAGGGAAACTTCGAGAAGTAGTCATTCGGGAAAATACCCAACTGTGGGTAGTTACAGGTGGGATTTTAAGAGACTCTTTACCCACCATAGGCGTAGTAAATCAAGTGTCTATTCCCGAATACTACTACAAAGTAGCCCTCATGTACACTGGAGACCAGTCTAAGGGTATTGGTTTTATCATACCCAATCAGACCACACACTATCCCCTACTTTCCTTTGCGATACCCATTGATAGCATAGAGAATCTCACGGGAATCAATTTTTTCCCTGCACTTAGTCCTGAAGAGGATCGTACCCTTGAGGGACAGATAGATCCTCAACTTTGGGTAAGTG
>JBCCTX010000100.1:0-22343 GCA_039197765.1 Bacteroidota bacterium | reverse complement strand
TGAAAAATGAATAAAGATAATCCCAAACAGTTTTCAGTTCCTACCTTTCCTTTTAGGGCATTCAAGTGGTTTTGCCGCCCAGAATACCATGACGATATAGAAGGGGATTTATTGGAACTATTCGCTGAGAGAACCCGCGAGCAAAACCTTAGGAAGGCCAAAATCCTCCTCTTTTTTGACATTCTTCTACTTTTTCGGCCGAGTATAATCCGGCCTATGACCATAAATCATCCATTTATCCCATACGCTATGTACCGAAACTATTTCAAAATCGCTTGGCGATCTATGCTAAAACAAAAGTTCTATGCTGTCCTTAACATAGGAGGCTTGGCTATTGGGCTTACAGCTTTTATTCTCATTTTTATTTATGTCCAGCACGAGCTTTCCTATGATCGCTTTCTACCCAATTCAGAACATATTTATCGCATTTATTCCCAGCAAAAGGGAAATACCTATCTCGGGTCCGATTATTTTGCAGTTACCCCTGCAGGTCTGGCTCCAGCCCTAGAAAATACCTATCCAGAGGTGTCTGTAGCCACTTCTGTTCAGGCGCGGTCTACCTTACTGGGAGTAGACGAACAGTTTTTTGTTGAAAAAGGAGTTGTAGCAGATCCCCATTTCTTTGAGGTCTTCCCCTTCAAATTTTTGCAAGGAAATATGGAAAAGAGCTTGGAGAGTTCCCACAGTATTGTGCTTACCCAATCCCTAGCAACCAAGCTTTTTGGAAATAAAGATCCGATGAATCAGGTCATACTGTATCAAAATGATACTACATTCACGGTAACCGGAGTCATTCAGGATCTTCCAGAAAAGAGTTCCATACAATTGGACTTTGTCGCATCGATTCTCTCTGATAGGGACTACGTAAGAGAAGTAGATCGAGAGGCTTGGAATAACAATAGTTACATAACCTTTTTTGAGCTTCGGCAGGATGCTGACCCTGCCGCTTTACAAGAGAAATTACCTCAACTTATTGCCTTGCACCGATCAGAAGAAGAGCACAATCCCTTTAGTAACGAATATTATGTACAGGCACTTCATGACCTTCATTTAGAAACAAAGGCAAACTTCGATATCGGTATGAAGGGAAACCCCCAGTACATTCGCTTATTTTCTTGGATTGCCCTTTTGGTCTTACTTCTGGCATGCGTTAACTACACAAACCTTGCGATAGCCCGCTCTATTAGAAGGGCCAAAGAAGTTGGCTTGCGCAAAGTAATCGGGGCGAGAAAATTTCAATTGATGGGTCAGTTTTTAGGAGAATCTTTTATCGTTTCCTTTCTGGCACTCATCCTATCGCTCTTAATCTCAATGTACTTGCTCCCATTCTTTGGAAATCTATTGGAGAGAAATTTAAGGCTAAGTTTTATAGAGACCCCACTTCTAATACCTGGGTTGATACTTTTGATGATTTTTGTGGGGCTAATATCAGGTAGCTATCCAGCACTGGTTATGTCTTCCCTTAAGCCTATTCGAGTACTGAAGGGTAAAGGCTTAGATCGATTGAAAAGCCTTAATCTGCAAAAAGTGCTCATTATCAGTCAATACACTGTTTCTATAGGCCTGGTTATCTGCAGTATTATCTTTTATCAGCAATTTCAATTTATCCAAAGTAAGGAACTGGGATTTAATAAAGACCATATTGTGACCTTTCCTGTCTCCTGGCGGGATTTCTCCCTGAGGGAAAACTTTGATAGACTTGCGAATATTTGGAATAATAATCCACGGATTCTTAGCTACACAGCTTGCACCTCCCTCCCTACCAATTTTGATTCTAGTACCTTTATTAAAAAAGAGAAGGATGCAGGATCAGAGGAAAATATCGCCATTTACAGGGGCAGAGTAGATTATAACTACCTGGATATCTTCGAAATTCCTTTGCTTACGGGCAGAAACTTTTCAAAAGACTTTCCAACAGATGCAGAAAGTGCTATTATTCTCAACGAAACTGCTGTTAAAGCATTGGGATGGTCATTAGATTCTACAGTAGAAAAACAACTTTACCTGTATGGGGATGAAAAAGCGAAAGTAATAGGTGTAGTAAAAGACTTCCATATGCATTCTATGCGAATGAAAATTGAACCGCTTATGTTGGAATTGCGCAACAATTTTTTCAACCATATTGCCTTTAAGGTCCAGTCTAATGAGTTAGATAAGACGATGAACTATCTCACCTCCCAACTAGAACCCCAAACTCCTTATCCCATGAATTTCCAATTTCTAGATGAGCGATTTGATAGCTTATATGAATCGGATATTCGCCTAGGTAAAATCTTTGGATTTTTCACTCTGTTGTCTGTGTTAATTGCCTCTATAGGGTTATTTGGCCTTGCAGCATTTGCCGCCGGACAAAGAACCAAGGAGATAGGAATTAGGAAGGTATTGGGAGCCTCTGTTCAAAGTATTGTCAATCTCTTATCCAAGGATTTTTTAGAAATGGTCGTATTGGGCTTTTTCATCGCTATCCCCATTGCTTGGTTTGCCATGCATAAATGGCTGGAGGGCTTTGCTTACAATATTTCCATCAAATGGTGGGTATTTGCTTTAGCGGGTGCAGGTGCTATGCTTCTAGCCTTTTTAACCATCAGCTCCCAATCCATAAAAGCCGCTTTGGTTAATCCCGTAGAATGCCTGGTAGATGAGTAAGTTTCAAACAGCTAGTTTGAGTGTGAGCAAAAAGTATTAAAGAACCAATTGTCGATGCGGCAATCGCATCGACAATTGCTCTATTTTCGCTAAATGTTCAATAGAAAGATGCATAGATAGGATTAGAACCGCCAAACACTTTCTATCGCGATAGCTAGAACTAGAGAGACCCTTCACCAGAATAGACTTTTTCCGTAGATTGCCAAAGGATTACGAGTGATATTTGTAACAAAGTGAGCTAAACCTATTCTAAATTTTTAATTTATTTTGATTTACTACATATCCGGCGGAGAAAGGTCAGGGAAAAGTCGTTATGCGATGGACTTGGCGTTGGGATTATCTGACAAGCCCATCTACTTAGCTACTTCTAGAAAGTGGGACGCTGATTTTGAAAAAAGGATAGAGCGTCATCAGAATGAGAGAGATAAGCATTGGGAAACCTGGGAAGAAGAGAAATCAATCGGGAAGTTAAATATATCTGGACGCGTAGTTGTATTGGATTGCATCACTTTGTGGCTGACTAATTGGTTTGTAGACCTGAAACATGATATTGAGGCTTGTTTGCATCAAGGAAAGCAAGAGTTAGAGCAATTATTCGAGCAAGAGGCTACCCTTATCATTATTTCAAATGAGATCGGAATGGGGGTGCATGCTGAAAGTCATATCGGTCGGAAATTTGTAGAATTGCAAGGCTGGACGAACCAATTTATAGCTAAAAAAGCAGATAAGGCTGTGTTTATGGTATCAGGTTTACCTCTGCAATTGAAATAGCCTAACCTTCAATCATGATTGACAGATTTAGATGGTCCGTAGAACCTGTAAATACTTCACTAGATCATCGTATTTGGGAAAAGCTAAATCTCAAAACCAAACCTCCTGGCTCATTGGGTAAGCTGGAGCACCTTGCCTATCAAATAGCTCGTGTACAGGGAACACTTACTCCGAAGCTGAATAGACCGGTTGTTCTGGTATTTGCGGGCGATCATGGGATTGCACAATCAGGCCTTGTCAACCCTTATCCTCAAGAGGTAACGCATCAAATGGTGATGAATTTTTTAGATGGAGGAGCGGCCGTCAATGTCATGGCTCAAGTAGCCGGGATGAAAGTGGCAGTGGTAGACTCTGGTGTGAATCATAAATTTGACCCGACGCTCCCTATAATCCACGCAAAAATGGGGTTGGGCACTGCGGATTACCGATCTAAACCTGCTATGAGCCTTACAACCTGCCATAAGGCCTTGCAAAAAGGGGCAGATGTAGTAGCAGATTTTATTGAGGGAGGTTCGAATATTATTGGTTTTGGAGAAATGGGTATTGGCAATACCTCATCCGCTTCACTGATTATGAGTACGCTTTGTAATATTCCTTTGTCAGAATGCGTAGGTAAGGGAACGGGGGCAACCGGGGAGTTATTGGACCAAAAACTCAGGACGCTACAAAGTGTCTGGGCATTTCACGGATTGAATGCCCAGGATCCTGCAGATCAAGTATTGGCAACCTTTGGTGGATTTGAGATTGCGGAAATGGTTGGTGGTATGCTTGAAGCGGCATCCAAGAAGTGCATAATTATGGTAGATGGCTTTATTTCCACCGCTGCTTTTCTAATTGCACAACGAATGGAACCTTTAATCAAGTCATACACAATTTTCACGCATCACTCAGAAGAACTTGGACATACTAAAGCGTTGGCTTACCTACAAGCAGATCCGCTCCTACAACTCCAGATGAGGCTGGGAGAAGGTACAGGGTGTGCAGCGAGTTATCCATTGCTGCAAATGTCTGTATCAATGGTGAATGAAATGGCTAGCTTCGACTCAGCTGGCGTAAGTGGAAAAATGGACACATGAAAGAAGAGCTGAAGATATTTTTTACAGCGGTTATGTTCTACACAAGGATACCCTGCCCTTCTTGGGTGGATCACAGCCCCGAGTACATTAATAAATCAGTTCGATATTTTCCACTTATTGGATGGATCATAGGTATCCTTTCCGGTATGGGGCTGTTGGTGGGTAACTGGCTGATTAGTCCCTTATTTGCAGCGATTTTTTTCATCATCATCTCCGTTTGGCTTACAGGAGCCTTTCATGAAGATGGATTTGCAGATGTATGTGATGGTTTTGGAGGCGGATGGACCAAAGAGCAGATCTTGAATATCATGAAGGATAGCCGGGTTGGAACCTACGCTGTTGTTGGTCTTATCCTTCTGATCTTACTCAAAGTATCTCTTCTAGTGGAAGTGTCCAAGCAACAGGATTATGTACATCTACTAATGATAGTTATCAACGGCCATACCCTTAGCAGGCTGATGGCCGCTTCAGTGATCTTCACTCATCAATATGTTCGAGAAGATGAGCTAAGTAAAGTAAGGCCGGTGGCAAAGGCTTATTCCAGAACCAATGCTGTATTGGCCGTACTATTTGGATTAATCCCTACCGCGGTACTCACTTTCGTTACCGGTCAGATTTGGTGGTGCTTTTTACCCCTACCTCTTTACCTCGTAAAAGTTTATCTAGGTGGTTTCTTTCAAAAGAAAATTGGTGGCTATACGGGAGATTGCCTAGGGGCTACACAGCAAATTTCTGAAGTGGCTTACTACGTTTTTGCAGCATTGGTATGGAAATTTATTTAGTTCGGCATACTACTCCTGATATCTCTAAAGGGATATGTTATGGTCAATCAGATATTTCTCTTGCAGCAACCTTTCCCGAGGAATCCAGGAAAGTTCTTGAAAAACTACCTGCCTTAGTGGACATGGTCTACACGAGCCCACTTAAGAGATGCCTTGAATTGGCCACACTTATTCCAACCCAGGAGTTAAGA
The DNA here is from genome assembly GCA_039197765.1 of Bacteroidota bacterium. Lineage (GTDB taxonomy): Bacteria > Bacteroidota > Bacteroidia > J057 > J057 > JBCCTX01. Next base: position 16,877 of record JBCCTX010000100.1, on the reverse strand, counting down.
CAAGTTTCCCAACTAAGGGAGATGAATTTTGGTAATTGGGAGTTATTGCCTTGGTCAGAAATTCCTAGACAGGAATTAGATCCTTGGATGGAAGATTTTGTCAATTATCAGGTTCCCAATGGAGAATCCATGGAGATGCTCGCTGATCGCGTGAATAGTTGGTATCAAAGTCTGATTGCTACCATACCAGAGAAGGTAATCCTCGTCACACATGCTGGGCCTATTAGAATTATCCTGTCCAAAGTATATGACACACCCTTAGAGGAGGCGTTCAACCTATACGCTGTGGATTATGGGGAGGTGATTATGATTAGTTGATCAATTTCCTTGTTAGACTTGAAAATGAGGTTTTTAGGCCCTCTTCATATGTCTTCGCGAAAAATAAAAAATAGAATACAACACCACTAATATCAATACAGCCCACCTCCAAATAGAAGGATCAATCGTGGATTGAGGTCCTTCTTCCGCATTCAATTCTTCTATTTTGTAGCCTTTGACATTTTTTCTTGGTAAGTATTCATTTGAGTTCTCAGCGTCTAGCGCTAATTGATCATAATTTGGCAGTCCATCTGCTGCCAAACGCTCACGTATTTGTTTCAATTGATTGCGATAGTTTTCTACGCTTTCAGCCGGAATACCTTTTACTTCCTCAAATTCACTATCCAGAAAGTCCGCTAGCTTTGGGTTGTTACAAACATTCAGATTGCAAGACAAGCCTACCTTTTCGACGGTTTCAAGAAAGCCTGCTAACAACTTTTGCCTTACCTCTTCATCAGGTGTCCAGTAGGACTTCCTTATCGCTTCGTACATACGAGAGATCATTACTTGGTAAGCATATAAATTTTTTGATTCTTCGAAACGCTTGGCAATATCTAGTCCATAAGAATCGTCTACGTACACCTTATAAAAGTTATCCCACTTGCTTTCCTTGACCGCATCAGGAACAGTTACTTGCCATCCCCAAAGGTTGGAGGTGACTTGTCTCACAAATCGTCCTCCGGAGTATCCTTCATCCAGCATGGAGTTGATCCATATGGGGTTGAAGTAACGCGCTTGGAGCTCCTTACTAAGAAAGTAGGTCAACTTCTCGTTTTTCATCTGACCTTGGTTGGTCAGGTTCGATACGATAACTTCGGGAGATTTGCCGTCAATGGAACGTATGGCCAAGGCTGTCCCCCCTAGATACTGAAAGAAATCATCATTATCCAGGCTCGCATATAGGTGAGAAGTGCGGCTGTGTAGTACGGCTTTTGTCCCCGACAGATTTTCTTTAAATAGGGCGACCAATAGAGAATCGTCTGCGGGTTGGTCTCCCCAAAAATTATTGCTGTAGGGAAAGTGCATGCGGTTCATAAAAACATCTGCCACCTCTTCGTCATCTTCCCAACTGCCAGAGGCATCAATAACGGTGTTGGTTCCAGTGCCGTATGCGCCATCCGGGGTAGAAAAAATCCGGACTTCCGAAAGCGCTGTGGCTAAGCTTTTCTTCACTCCCTTCGCAACTAACATATCATAATGTCGGTTTGTATTTTGCCGTACGTAGTTATCCACTTCATCTTGTTTTGCCGCCAATTTCACTGCCTTATCCAGCAGGAGTACCAATTGGGGAAAAATATCCCGGTAAAGTCCCGAAGGAATGAGTATAACGTCCACTCGAGGTCTTTTGAGAATCCGACGAGGAATCACTGTTAAATCGACAACTTTACCGTATCCATCATAAACCGGTTTTACCCCCAATAGACTCAAGATTTTTGATTCCATGATGCCTTCATTACGAATGCATTCTGTGGACCATAAATTGAAGGTTACCTTATCGGGAAATTCCCCATCATGTTCCTTTCTGTGGGTTTCAATAAGATCGTTAGCCAAGTTTTCGCCGGTCTTGTACACCTCCGGCGAGGGAAGGTAATCTGCATCGAAAGCGTAAAAGTTTTTACCTGTTGGTAAGGAATTAGGGTTTCTGAGTGGATCGTTCCCTGTACTTGCGGGAATGTATTTACCACTTAAAGCGTCTACTAACGCACTGAGTTCGGCTTCAGCACTAGCCATAATTCGCTGCCTAATATCATTTGCATAAGCTTTTCGTTGCTTTTCATTGAGCCCACTTTTTTGGGAGACAATGGCCTTTACATTTTTCTCTACATAGTCCGATTTAGGTAGTTTCCCGAAGGTATGAAGCCCCAAAGGCGCATGTTGTTCTTGTATTTCTTCAATGTAGTGTTCCAAGTAATGTAACTGCGCATCGCCTACGATGGTATCCATACCCAAATCCGCTAAAACTCCAGATTGCTTGGCATACTTGTATATTTCATTGAACTTGGCTGTTGCTAATGCGATACTTTTGGATTCTGCGATCTCGTGTTCAGAAATAAGCTGTTCTAATTTGTCTAACATTGGATTGACACCAATTTTATCAAAGGGGGGTGTCATGTGGTCGATAATAATCGCACCAGACCGACGCTTTGCCTGAAGCCCCTCGCCTACATCATCGACAATGTAGGGATACACATTGACCAAGTCTCCTATCAACGCTTCCGAAGCATCATGGTGATCTAGCCCTGTTTCCTTGCCAGGAAGCCATTCTAAGGTGCTATGGGTACCGAGATGTATCACCGCATCAGCATTGTAGCCGAATTGTAAATAGAGATAAAAAGCAACATACTGGTGATGAGGTGGGACCGAGATGTCATGGTGCATCACATCGAGATCTTGTGACCAACCTCGAACGGGTTGGGGAGTTAGCAGCACATTGCCGTATTTTACAGATGGAATGACAAAATACTTCTGTTCATTTTTATCTGTCCAAATCATAATGGAGCTTTCTTCGGGCTCTCCCCATTCTTGCTCGATTTCTTTTTTCAACGGGCTAGACAATTTTGCGTACCATTTTAAGTATAACTCCATAGGAACAAGAGTCGCCTGCCCTTTTTCCACCAGTTTATCAATTTCTTTCGGCGCCCACTGTCCGATATTGAGTCCGTAGGTGGATACCTTTTCAAAAACACCCTCTTTGGTAGGGGGCTCACTCCCCAGGTTATACCCTTCGCTTTCTAGTCTTGAGAGAATGGAATGAAGGCTATTGGGCACCACATTCAGGTAGCTGGCACCCAAGAGTTCTTTACCTGGAGGGTGGCTGTAATAAATCAGCGCAATTTGTTTCTCACCATTCGGTTTGTTTTGCAAAACGTGTATTTTCTGTACCCGTTTGAGCAAGCGCTGCACCTGGAATAAGATAGAGCGCTTTTCCGTCCACTGCCCTGTAGAATCTGCCACCTCCTTGCTACTGGTAACGATGGGTTGTACGATTCCCATCTGTTCGGGAATATTCAATGAGCTAGTACGTTTGTAAATTTTAATGCCCTGATCACTTTCCATCCACTCTTCAGCAGTCTGATTGACCTGAATCATATTGATGATCGGAATACCCAGCTTTTCAAATGTTTCTCGGTTAGCTCTAGGATTAGCTCCTAACCATGCCGCTTGCGCTAGGATTACCTCCGGTACGAGCTGATTATTCTTGTCATAAAATAGCGGCTGTACATCCTCTTTCGTAGGATAACCGTAATAGAAAAGCACATTAATGCCATTGTCTTCAAACTGTGTTGCATACTCCTTAAAATGCGTCAACTGTTCAGACAAAAAATCACTTCGCCACAGGTTGATCGCAATCCAGGGATTACCTTGCATGTAAGCGGTGTAGTCTTGCTGGTAAGCGGAAAAATCTTTGTAAACTCTATTGTTGTAAATATTGCACAAGGCAAATTCGGGCATAGGAATCGGACGCTGTTGGGGAATATCCAAACCGAATGTGCGTTGGCACTGATCCAAAATCATAGCTACCAGATTTTCTCGTCCCGACTGCTCATAAAATTCGATGGTTTTTGCATCTTGTTGAATGGATGTAAACTCGCCAAGACTAGAAGCTTCTTTGGTTCCAACCGCAAAAACCTTTGTTTCATTGTTTGCCATCCTGTTCAAAAGCGGTAATACATTCGTCACTTTGGCAGCGTTGATCAAGTCGATGAATATCAACTGATTTCCACGTAACTCTTCGTAGGTAAGAATGTCAAGGTCTGAATGATAGTAACTAGTTACCTGTGCTTGCACTCCATAAGCTGCTAAGGTGGCCTTGGCATCCTCGGCAGTTCCTTCTCCCAATAGATGATAGGAATCGGTCAGAAGAAGGGCGATGTTTATTTTTTGATCTGGACTTTGCCCATTGGCATTGCTAAGGGACAAAAGGAAAGAAAGACAAAGTAATGAAAGAAAATATTTCATCATGATCTTGTTAATTTTTCATGTTTTTGTCTGGAGATCTGAGTTAGGTAGGTCTGATGGGATGCGAAACATTCAATTCATAAAAAAGTGCGGGAGCTTATTCTTCTGGGATATAAATAACTCGCCCATCGTCTAGCTTATATGCGGTTCCGAGCTTTACCCCTCTTCCTGATTCACTGGTTTCGGTAATTCTTTCAATTTTGACTTCTTTCCCTTTCTTGGTAATTATTTGAATTTCTCCGTTAGGCATTGTTTTGGTAATTACCAATTTCGAATCGGGGTTGAACAGGTCGAGTGTGCTATAAGTCATGAACAGCGCAAAGAACAAAGCCACAATAAACACGATACTCACATCGAATAGGTTAGCCATACTGCTAATAGGGTCAGTTTCCGAAGAAAAGTTCTCATCGACCAATGATTTTTTTCTTAATATGCTCATCATCAATTACTTAGCTATTGATAAGTTTTTCTGTATGTTCTACGGTCTTTTCCCATTCCAACAGGCTCCTTTCGCATAAGGACTCACATTCAAGAAGATCTCTTTTCATCCACTCCGTTTGCTTGTAATGCATAAGAAAAGCTGTCAGTCCACAAGCCATACCCACCACTGTAGTAGTGAATGCCGTCACCATATTAGCCGACATAATCATGAGGTCGCCTTGAGAAAGAGACGATAGTGCAGTCCCCATCGGAATTAGTGTCCCCATAAGACCCAATGTAGGCCCTGCCTTTATTACTAGGCGATTGGCGCTAAGTGCCTTGCTGTAGGCTTGATGCCATTTCCGGAGTCTGTAAATAAGATCAAATTCTATGGCTTTAAAGGTTGAGGCTGAAGCCATGAAATAATCTGTACATTGCGCTTCAAATGCTTTTATTCTTTTATAGTTCTGGTGGCGCCTTTGCTTGAGTTCGCTCAGAAACTTTCCAACTGCTACTGCTTGATGTACCAATACAAATAGCACACCCAGGATAACTGGATAGTAAAGTAAATTGGCGATGGCTAATAAGGTCGATTCTAACATATTCATGGGTTACAAACTTGATTTTTCTTTCCAAAAGAATCCCCCAATCATCAGCATGATTAGTACACTAAGAAGCAAGAAGCTTTGTTGATTGATTATTGAAGAGATAGGAATTGTAGCTACCGGTTTCAGGTTTTGCTGTACACTTATCAGCAAGGGCTCCACTACAAAAAATAAGGTCAGTAGTGATCCAGCTTTTAAAAAATACTCCTGTACGTTCACAAACCAGCTAGGCCATTTATTCACCAACCCCCAAAAAGCCACAAATACAAGAGGAGTTGTTGCCCACACTACTGGACTTTCCCACAGAAAGTACAGAAGGCCATAGGCCATAAAAGTTATCACACTGAAAATAAGGGTATGTGCCCATCTTAAAGAAGGAGAGAATAGTAAATGGAGGAAATAATTCAGAACCAAGAGCAGAAACAGTAGAAGCTGAATATTGCTCTTTACATAGTCTCCCACAAAAATACAGGAAATTGCAACTCCTAAATAAGTCGCGAAAACTGCCACCCAAAGTGTCTTTTTATCAGCTATGGACTGAACAACACCATTCACCCCATATAGACTGAGAAAAAGCGCTTGTAGACTTACTAGACCTAAATCGATAGTCATTCTCAATGCCATTAGCCTTTAATCCCGAAGCCGTAATGTCGATGTGTTTTGGCAGGTCTCCTGGCTTATCCATATTCTGAGGCCTTCCCATTTTGCTTTGAACAAAACAGTGGCGAATGAGGATTCAGAATCTTGTAAGGACTTACAGTTGCGGGTACAGCTCCGGATTTTTCCGCAGAATCACCGGATTCCCATATTAAGGCTTTCTCCAGACATAGAAAAAGTCCACCAGAACAGTGGTCAAGTTAGTATTTATTAATGACTTAAAGTAGTTTGAAGCTATAATTTCATGCCGATTTATTTAACAATCAGAAATAAAACTACTGGTTAATGGAAAGACTAAAACCAATAATGATTGTAGGAACCGGATCTGATGTAGGTAAAAGCTGGATAACTACTGGAGTCTGCCGCTGGCTAAAAAACCATGGTTTTCATCCTAGCCCTTTTAAAGCGCAAAATATGTCGCTCAATAGTTTTTCAACTCCGGACGGCTTGGAGATTGGAAGGGCACAGGCGGTCCAGGCAGAAGCCTGTAAGGTAGCGCCAATGGTGGAGATGAATCCAATATTATTAAAACCCTCTTCTGTAAATAAGTCTCAAGTAGTATTGTATGGAAAGCCTATTGGAGATCAAACGGCGAAGGAATATTTTTCTCACAATAAGAACGATCTATTTGAAAAAGCTAAAAAGGCATTTCACACCTTATATGATACTTTTAACCCCATAGTGATGGAAGGTGCAGGTAGTATCAGTGAGCTGAATTTGAAGCATCGAGATATTGTAAATATGAGGATGGCGCGGGCGGCAAATGCTTGCGTATACCTTGTCGCTGATATCGATAAGGGAGGAGTTTTTGGAAGCGTCTACGGAACGATAGCACTTTTGGAACCGTGGGAAAAGGAATTGATTAAAGGCATTATCATTAACAAATTCAGAGGGGACTATTCCCTTTTTGAAGATGGGAGAAAGATGCTAGAAGGACTAACAGGAATCCCTGTTCTTGGAGTGCTTCCTTATGCTTCGGAGATCATACTGGAAGAGGAAGACTCAGTAGCCCTCAATTATAAAAAAACTTCTTCTGAAAAGGGTAAGTTAAACGTTGCCGTAGTACACCTCCATTACCTGTCGAACTATACGGACTTCCAGGCTATGGAACAAGAGCCGCTTATCAACCTTTATTATACCAGGGATTGGAAAGAACTGGAAAAAGCGGATGTGATTATCATTCCAGGTACCAAAAATACAATTGAAGACTTAGTGGCTTTAAAAGAGGATGGTGTCACCGAAATCATCCAAAACTTATATGGAAAAATACCTATCATTGGGATTTGTGGCGGGTATCAAATGATGGGTAGATGGATTGAGGATCCTTTTGAAGTTGAAAGCAACAGGGGTAAAGAGATGGGAATGGGATTATTCGATATTACTACTACCCTTACCCAAGAAAAGACCGTTGTGCAGCAGAACTTTACCTTTAAAAACTATGATACTAACTGCCTAGGATACGAGATACACATGGGAGAAACCCGTGTACCTCAACATAAACAGTTAAATATGATCAACGGATCACCAGAAGGTTACTTTGATGGGGATAAAAGTTGGGGGACATATCTTCACGGTATTTTGGACAATCAGGTAGTTGTGAATGAAATGCTTCAATTAAAAAATAAAGAGGCACAAGCAAAAAACTATTTTTCCTTCAAGGAAGAACAATACAATAAGCTTGCAGACTGGATTGATCAACATTTGGACATGGATACTATCATCAAAAACAGTAAAGAAGGATGATCAATGGACACGGAGATGATCTTCACCTGTACAACAGGAAAATAAAATACAACTTTAGTTCCAACGTATATTACAGGGGATGCCCACCTGAACTTTTAGCTGAGATTTCGTCCGCTGCACATATGATTCAAAGCTACCCTTCTCCTGCTGCGGAAGAGCTTAATGAAGCTGCGTCGAGGAAATTTCAGCTAAACCGCGACCAATTTTTATTCACTAATGGGGCGACAGAAGCATTTTACCTTATCACACATGCATTCTCAGGTATGTCTGCTGCCATTGTGGCACCTACTTTCTCTGAGTATGAAGATGCCTGTAAAATTCATGGGTTAGACTACCATCTAGTAAGCAAAACAACCCTGAAACCCAAGGATTATCAGCTTGTTTTCATTTGCAACCCAAATAATCCCGATGGAAGCATTATCCCGACCCAAGAGTTGTCTCGACTCATCGAAGCAGCATCTTCTACAATATTTGTCATAGATGAAGCGTACATTGAGTTTACCGACCAAATTGAGTCTATCATCCCCTTGATCAAGCGCTTAGAAAATCTAATCGTCGTCCGTTCTTTGACCAAAGCATTCGCCATTCCAGGGATACGGCTAGGCTATGTCATCGCCTCTTCTACCATTATTACCCAACTCCTAACCAAGAAAATGCCTTGGAGCGTGAATGCGCTAGCCATACATTCAGGTTTGTTGGTATTCGAACATTACAACCACTGGCTCTTCAATGTCGAAGAGCTACTCGAAGAAACTAGAAAATTTATCCAAGAACTTTCAGCGATCAGTTGGTTGAAAGTGAAACCTAGTCATACCAGCTATTTCCTTGTGGAATTAAAAAAAGGTACAGCTTCCATTCTCAAAGACTACCTTGTAACACAACATGGGATCCTGATCCGTAATGCCAATAACTTCAAAAAACTTCATGGGGAACATATCCGGCTTTCTATACAATACCAAGAAGCACAGAACGTACTCATTCAAGCGTTGAGAAATTGGAAATGAATCAGGTTTATATACTCCTCCTAGCCTTTTTACTTGATTCCATACTGGGTGATCCACGGGGGATACCCCACTTGATTGTACTTTTTGGAAAGGCTATTTCCTTAGGAGAGAAAGCACTTAACAAAGGCAAAAATAAATTCCTGAAAGGGCTACTTTTAGTCCTTTTCTTGGTAGCATCTACGTACCTCTCTACTTATTACTTGCTGGAATGGTTGTGCGTGGTACATCCATTCCTTGCGGATATAGTGGCTATTATGATCTTGTTTTACTGCTTGGCCAACAGAACGCTTATTAAAGAGGGGCAGGCGGTTTTTAATACCCTGGAAAAGCAAGGATTGGAAGCTGGCAGAAAACGGCTTTCTTGGATTGTCGGGAGGGATACCTCAAGTCTAAATGAACAGCAGATACGTACCGCGACCCTTGAGACGCTCTCAGAGAATTTGAGCGATGGGGTGATCGCTCCACTTCTCTACTATTTTATTTTAGGTGTTCCGGGAGCTGCGGTATATAAGATGATCAATACCTTAGACTCTATGATTGGCTATAAATCTGATCGGTATAGAGTATTTGGAAAGTTTGCTGCTAAGCTGGATGATGTTGCAAACTTACTCCCGGCCAGGATTACTGCCTTTCTCATGCTAGGGGTTACAGGTAAGCTCAAAGGATTAACCTTCGTTTTTCATGAAGGAAAGAAACATACAAGCCCCAATGCAGGATATCCCGAGGCGGCACTTGCCTACATCCTTGATTGTCAATTTGGAGGACCCAATTACTACCAAGGGAAATTGGTAGAAAAACCGTTCCTAGGAAATAACCCTCGTATCCTTGCCCACGAGGACCTGAAAACTGCCTCCTATGTAAACTGGGCAAGCAGTGTCCTTATCATAGTATTGTATATACTTATTTTTTACCTTGTTCATGATACCATACGTTAAAAAATACATTATTACGGGTGCACCTGGCACAGGAAAAACCACTTTAATAAACACGCTGGAGGAGGATTATCCTTGTATGCATGAAGTTTCTAGACAGGTGATAATGAGTGAACAAGAAAAGGGAGGGGACGGAATGCCATGGGAAGACCTGAACAAGTTTACTGAATTGGTCTTCGAAGCTTCTATCGCTGAACTTGCTGAAAATCCTCAAGCCTTGTTTACAGATCGATCCATACTCGATCTTGTTGCTTATCTTCAGGTGGAAAATAAACCTACCCCCTTATTACTCGACCACTTTCCATACCATGATAAATTCTTCAAAAAGGTATTTTTTGCGCCTACATGGGAAGCTATTTTTCACAAAGACAAGCAGCGACTGCAAGAGTTCACTTATTGTCAGATATTGGAAAAAGTACTGGAAAAAAATTATCTCGAAAAAGGGTTTGAGCTTATTAAACTCCCAAAGGATAGCATCAGAGCCAGAGTTAATTTCGTCAAAGCCAATTTAAAAGCTTAGTATCTGGAAATAAAATAGCTTACCATTAGAAGCTGTATCTCAATCCAATATTATAGTTCCTTTCTGCACTAGCCCATCCATACCGATCTACATATTCTGCATCAAAAATGTTGTTAACACCTAGTGAGATTGTAAGCTGATTGAATGCATAGGACACATATCCATCAAAAAGATTGTAGGAATCCAGTGTGATTTCATCGTCTTCAGGTACTTCACCAACGTGTAAATGTGTCAATTTCACAAGCAAGTCCTCTATTGGAAAGACTGATACGGTAAAGCCAAATTTATTTTCAGGTATTCTTCTCAAAATCACCTCATCGGTAAGGGATTTAGTATAGGTATAGTGCCCTGCTACAGTGAGTTGGGGAAGGAAAGCATAGCGACCATAAACCTCTACACCGTCTACCTCTGTATCGCCTTCGATGTTTATATAAGTACCGCTTGTAAAATCGTCGTTAAAGACAAAATCAATAAAGTCCTTGTCTTTTCTATAAAAATAGACGGCCCCAAATTGAAATTTTTCTTCTAAGATCCATTCAAATCCGACTTCAGCGGTTTCTGAAGCTTGTGGATCAAGATCAGGGTTACCAGCGTTGGAGGCGAGAAATCCAAAGTCTCCAGCATACAATTGATTCAGCGAAGGAGAAAGGAACGAAGTAGCATAAGAGCCTAGAATTTTTAGTCTACTGGAACCTAGGTCAAAGCGATAGCTCGGATTGACATTCCAAACAAAATTAGACCCATACAGACTATGCTGGTTTAACCGGCCTCCAAGCTGAATATTAAAATTTATTAAGTCATATATCAATGATACATAAGGATCAATCATCGTAAAACTTTCGCTATCCACATCTTCAGGTTCCCAATTGGGTCGTTGAAAATTAACTCCTCCAATTAGTTTTATTTCATCGGTAAGGGTTTGGTCTACTATTAAGTCTGCTTGGAACGTGTTGCCATTAAACACACTAATATTTCTCGTATTAGGGTCCCGACTGCTTGGGGAATTAAAGATTCGCTCATTGGTGTGATAGGAAAAGTTCCCTTTTAAGCTACCTCCTTCCCACTTATAGCTAGGAGATATTGCAAATTTCAGCAGGGTTTGATCTAATTCAGAGCTATTGTCTCTAAATGCTCCTCCATCGAAATCGCTTTCTATATTGTCATATGCTGCCAATAACTCTACTGAGAAATGATCGGTAAACTGATACCCCAGTTTTCCTAAAAAATTTAAGCTTTCAAAACCATCGTCATCAAAACCTTCTGTACCTAAGGTGTCTCTTGCAGCTGAAAATCCATCGGATGTCCTCACAGTACCATTAACCATATACCTAAAGCGATCCAACTTTCCAGATATATTTGCACTAGATGTAAAGGTTTCAAAACTCCCATACTCTTGATTTAGGCTTCCAGAAATTCCTTCTCTCGATGAATTTTTTAGTGTGATGTTAATCACTCCTGCGGCTGCGCCCGTACCATAAAGGGAACTCAAACCTCCTTTTAACACTTCAATGGATTCTACCTGCTCTATATCTAACATACGAAGGTCAAAGGTTTGAGCAAGTCCTGATGGATCGTTAAAAGGGATTCCATCGATAAGTATCAACGTTTGTTCACTTTGTGCCCCTCTAATTCGGTAGTTGATGTCTGTTCCTGGTGTTGCGAAATTTCCATCTATTTGAACACCGGGAATTTCATTGAGTAGATCCGTAAGGTCCTTTCCCCGGTTGGCTTCTATCTCTTTTCTCGTCAGTTTGAATATCGTTTTTCCCGATTTCTCTATCGGGGTTTTGATTTTGTTTCCAGTAATGACGACGTCATTCAACTGAACAACTTGTAGGGAGTCCTGGGATTTTGCAGCAGTACCTAAGCAGATAGCTGCTACTAATAAAAAAGACTTTTTCATCGTTTGATTAAAATAGTGTAAAGGTTTATTTGTGTAGAGTGAGCTTAACCAACGTTGTGGGGTATGCTCAAAATTTCCTGTCAACTTTCACCCGAAGTTTACATCTATTAGGTTTCTTTCGGCAGGTCTCCTGACTTGTTCAACTTAGGCTTCCTTCCCATCCCTTCATCAAAGGATAGTGGAATTTGATTTGGCCAAAGCTTACTGAACTAACAGTTGCGGGGACAGTTCTTGATTTTCACAAGATTCCCTTTTAATTCCAGCCTTAAGATGAAAGGCATGGAAACCGAATCTGTTGCGAAGTTACAATTTTCTATTAACCAGAAAAGGGAAGGTAGAATAATTAAGTTTTGATCTTTTTCAGGAACTATTTTAAACAAATCCGGTGAAAATCATATTTTTGGTTTGAAGGAAGATGCATAAACTCATAAGGGAATTTGATGCATCAGCTTAGGTAAATTCTGAAGGGAATGAAATCAAATTGGATTGGAGTAGTAATATTAGGATTGTTGCTAACTGCTTGTTACAATCCCCAAGATCGATCAGAAGATAGTACAGCGTATGTTCTGGCTGAAACGTCAACCCTGTTTAAGCCAGAAATAAAATATGCTAAGCACCTATCAGTAGAGGTACATGAGGATTTCAAATTTATAATCATCAAAAATCCATGGGAGCTAGGTGATACCTTAGTCTCTTATGTTTTATATCCCAAAGGAACCAAGGCTCCCCCTATTGAATGGGCGGAGTTTCTGATTCCTATACCAATCGATGAAGTAGTTACAACATCAAGCCCACACATTGGTTTGCTTGGCTCAATAGAGGAATTAGACAAAATTACAGGAGTTGCGGATGATAAATATGTATATAATTCCTACATCTACGAAAAAGTTAGCAATGGCAAGGTATCCCAGGTAGGCTCCCTGAAAAACAGTAACCTTGAGATTTTATTGGATTTATCCCCGGATTTAGTAATGAAGACGGGCTATGACAATGTGAGAAATGAAGATGAACGTTTGATAGAGGCTGGGGTACCCATTTCTTACAATGTAGAATGGATGGAGACTAATATGTTGGCCAGGGCAGAGTGGATTAAGTATATAGGGGCTTTTTTCAATAAAGATGAAAAAGCAGATTCAGTCTTTAAGAGTGTGGAAAAGGAGTACTTGCAAGCACTATCGGTTACAAGCAATATTGAGGATAGGCCTTCCATTATGACAGGAAATAATTTTAAAGGAACTTGGTATATGCCAAGCTCGGAAAGCTATCTGACCAAGCTCATCCAAGATGCAGGAGGAGAGTATTACTTCAAGAACGAAAAATCTACCGGTAGCCTCCCACTCAGCTTCGAGGTAGTACTTGACAACTTAATGGAGGCCGATTACTGGATTGGTCCCAGGGCAAAGTCCCTAAAAGAACTTGAAATGATGGATGAACGATACACTCTTTTTAAAGCTTTCAAACAGGGAAATGTATATACATTCAATAAAAGGATGAGTGAAAATGGAGGCAATGACTATTGGGAAAGTGGCATGACCCGCCCAGACCTAATCCTTAAAGATGTAATTAAAATATTCCATCCTGAGCTACTTCCAAATCATCAACTTCACTATTACAAAAAATTACAATAATTGATTTAAGAAGTTGACTGTAGACAAGCGTCGCATATTGAGGCATTGGCTGATTACATTTATTGGCGTTGGGTCAATTATAAGCTTATTCATACTTGATTTGAGCTTGGGGAGCGTAAAAATATCAGTGGATGAATTACTCAATATTGTCTCTGGAAAAGCCTCTAAAAAGTCATGGGAATACATTTTCTTTAATTTCAGACTTCCTAAAGCAATTACCGCCATTTTAACCGGAGCAGGTATTTCCGTAGCGGGTTTACAGATGCAAACGCTTTTCAAAAACCCGCTGGCAGGTCCATCTGTATTAGGAATTAGCCACGGGGCAAGTTTGGGTGTAGCCATCTTTGTACTCTCCTCAACAACGATTTTTGGGATAACTACTAACTTTCAAGAAACAATGGGTAGTTGGGGCCTCGTTCTGTTTGCTGTAAGTGGATCATTTTTAGTGCTTTTGAGTGTATTGTTTGCGTCAGCCCGATTATCAGATAGTGTTACGGTATTAATTGTAGGATTAATGTTTGGTTTTATAACAGGAGCTGTAGTAAATATCTTACAGTTCTTCAGTGATCCAGAGCTGATTCAAAACTTCCTAGTCTGGACATTTGGAAGCCTTGCTGGGGTTGCATGGTCTCAACTTCAAGTGATGGGACCCATTATAACCCTTACCCTCCTACTATCCTTAATGTATTCCAAGCAGATGAATGCATTATTACTAGGTGAGAACTATGCAACGGGCGTTGGAGTTAACGTTTCTCAAACGAGGGTAAGATTAATCCTAATTACGAGTGTGATGGCTGGAACGATTACTGCTTTCACAGGCCCCATCGCCTTTATTGGGGTTGCAGTACCACATTTAGCTCGTCTATTATTTCGTACATCCAATCATAAGGTGTTAATTCCCGGAACTATGATATGTGGTATGGTGATCATGCTCATTTGCGATATCGTTTCTCAGGTACCAGGTTCTCAAACAACGCTTCCCCTAAACTCGATAACAGCACTCTTTGGGGCTCCGGTTATATTGGCGATAATTATTAAACGCAAGAAAATGAAAGGGGCATTCTAATGGTAGATCTAGCAATGATGAACAAAGAAGCTCCTCATTTCACCACACCTATTCTCTATACCAGTGGATTGACGATTGGCTATAAAACTAAGCGCAGTGTACTAGAACTTGAAAAGAACCTAAATATAAAAATCCACAATGGCGAGCTTGTATGTCTAATTGGGCCGAATGGTTGTGGCAAATCTACGCTTATGCGCACGATTGCAGGGCTACAAAAACCCCTGAATGGGGATACATTCATCTCTAAGGTAGACCTTAAAAAAATCAAGCCACATCAATATGCGCGATTGTTGAGTCTAGTATTGACGGAGAGAATAAATGTGGGGGCCATGACAGTGATGGAGATTGTTTCTATAGGCCGCTACCCTTACACCAACTATTTTGCGAAGCTGCAAGCAAATGACCATAAAATGATTGAAAAATCATTGGATAGTGTGCATTTAAATGATTACAAACATCGGTTATTTACTGAATTAAGTGATGGAGAAAAGCAAAGGGTGCTTATTGCCAAAGCGCTGGCACAAGACACCCCATTGATTATGCTCGACGAACCAACTGCTCACCTCGATCTGCCGAGTCGAGTGGAAATCATGAATATTCTTAAACGCTTGGCTAAAGAGACTAATAAAGCCATATTTCTATCCACACACGAATTAGACCTTGCCCTTCAGACTGCAGATACGATCTGGTTGATGAACCGGGAAGAAAATATGAAGAGTGGTACGCCAGAAGACCTGGTTTTATCAGGTATGTTTGAACAAGTCTTTAAAAGCAATGCTTTTCAATTTGATAAGCTTTCTGGTTCATTTAAAGTAGTCCATCCGATAAAAGGGAAAGTATCGCTATTTGGAAATGACCTTCATAGCATATGGACACGGCGTGCACTGGAGAGGGACGGTTACCAAGTAGTGGACGATCCAAACTTCTTCATTAAGGTGTATTATGGGAATAATCTGTGGAAGCTAAATATTCATGATCGTACTATTCATTGCCAAGATATTGGCCAGCTTCTTTATGTATTACGCAACAACAAGCTGGCGTTTAGTGATCCAGGAAAATGAGATAGAAGGCTCACCTGCTCATTGAGGTCCGAACAGATACTGAAGTGCTATTCCAATTTACCCCTTAATTTTCTTTTTTCGCTTGTAAAGGAAGAGGTTCCATTTTTCCTCTGCCACTCCATGCTTGTCCATTTCGGCTCGTGCCAGGATGAAGAAAAGATCAGATAAACGGTTGATGTAGGCAGATACGTATTCTTCCACGCACTCAGGGTCTTCATCAGCCAAGCTAAGCAAGGCTCTTTCACCGCGCCGAATTTGCGTTCTACAAACATGGCAGAGAGCAGAAACTTCATTTCCTCCCGGAAGTAGAAAATAATCTGAAGGGCTACTCATTGCCTCCTCTAATTTATCAATCCATTCTTCGCAGAATTCCGCACCATCCATAGGTTTAGGGTTTGGATTTTTTTTGTTGGAATTGGATGGGCGCGCCAGATGGGACATCATATCCATTAGGTCTTTTTGAATCCGATGCAGATTAGCTTGCCAACTATGATCAGACCCCAGTTTGGCACGAAGTAGACCTATAGTGCTGTTTACTTCATCCAAAGTTCCAAGGCATTTCATTCGAGCACCATTTTTGGGTTCTCTTTTACCTCCAAATACACCGGTAGTTCCTTTGTCTCCTTTTCTTGTGTAGATTTTCATATTTATTATGGATTTTCAAGTTGTGATGAGTATCCTGACGAAAGGTACCCAGTTCCCTAAAATACTAAAGTTTCCACCTAATGTGCTTTGGACGCTTAACGGAAGACTCAGCAGAAGGCACTGAAGACCTCTGAACCAAAGACCACCGACTATTCAACTAATCTACCTTCCAGCCAGGAACTCTTTCTGGCGCTTATTTTTTACCACGGACTACGGACTATCGACTATTCAACTAATCTACCCTCCCTCCCAGAACTCTATTTGACGCAGAAGGACGCTGAATGTTAGGGACTTAGCATGTGCTAAGAGGCGCTGAATGTCTGTAGACCATAGGCTAAATACTTTAAATAGCAGACTCAAAACACCCTGTTCTGCATAACCCCTTGCAGCATTGGCCTCTTGCGTTGGAGAAGAG
>JBCCTX010000099.1:0-22381 GCA_039197765.1 Bacteroidota bacterium | reverse complement strand
CCTTAACCTCTTGGGCTAATACCTCACTTGCATCATTTCCAAAACTCGCTCGTATGTAGGTCAGCACATCCGCAATTTCTTGATTGGAAAGAAATCCATGCTGTGGCATAGCGAGGGTATACGTTTCTCCGCTTATTTCCAAGGGCTCCTCCATTCCATTTAGGATTACGCCAATTAGCCGTTCCTTATCTCCTGTTACCCAGTCGGTACCTGCAAGAGGGGGGAATCTTCCCGAGGCCCCCAAGCCATCTTTTTGATGGCAATTAGCACAGAAGGTATTGTAGACCTGTTCCCCTGCTGAGGCCACTTCTTTTTCTAAGTTGTCCGCGACTTTATCTGGGGTTCGAATGTGGGCAGCCTGTTTTCTAGTTTCCATGGAGGCTAACTGAAGAGGACCAAAATCTACGGTGTCAGAACCTGTATACATTACCTTCCAGATTCTTCCTTCCTCGGTATCTCCGATATATAAAGAACCATCAGGCCCTTCGGCTAAGCCCATCGGGCGGTATACTGCATCATTCACCGAAATAATGGGATCCACCTCGGCGAAACCATCCGCAAAAACCTCCCACTCTCCAGTAGGTTGTCCATTTTCAAAGGGAATAAACCCGACAAAATATCCAGATTGGGGATAAGGGGCCCGAATGGTAGAACCGTGAAAGGCTACAAAAGCACCTCCTTTATAGCGCTCCGGGAACTGATCTCCCTTATAAAATAAGAGCCCATTGGGTGCCCAGTGTCCTGGAAATCCGATAAGGGGTTTATTATATGCTTCACATCTTCCTATGCTGTCTCCGTCTCCTCCGTACTCCGGTGCCAATACCTTCTTCCCTTGCATTTGGTCGTAGTAACAATACGGCCATCCATAATGATCTCCTTCAGAAACTCGGATAAACTCTTCGGAGGGGAGCATAGCAGATTCCCAGGCATCGTAGTGATTGGAAAACAATCGCAAGAGGTCGTCGCGGCCATGAATAACCACATATAAATTCTCATCTAGCGTATTCCAATCCATTGCCACTACACTCCGAATTCCCGAAGCTACCCGGACACCGTCTGACTGGGTTTGATTTAGGGTTGAAGCATCAAAGCGCCAAACACCTGCATGGTGTTCCAATTGAGGGCAGGGATCTAATCCAGGAGCTCTAGGGATTCGTTTGGGTTCCTGGCAGGCATTAGAGGGAGCGCCGAAGGGGATGTACATATTACCGTTTGGGTCGAAACTGATAGGCTTGGCAATGTGCTCATGCAGACCATGCTCGTGATCGTCCTGAAGGACAATTTCGATAGGGCTAGTTGGAACCATCTCATCTGGCTCCAATTTCTGCCGATATACAGTCAACATAGAAGAGTAATAGACATAGTCCCCATAGAAATTTACCCCAGTTTCTAAGCTCCATCTTCCTTCCTTCTGATAATCGGCAAATCCTTTTTGGGAATCTGCCTTTCCGTCGCCGTCTTTATCTCGAAGCACCATCATACTATTCCCCTCCATTTGAAACTTCAACTTAACGAAGACATCCCCATTATCCCTTACTGCTATATGTCTGGCTTTTCCTGCGAGGCTATCTACAAATACGGTAGCCTCGAAATAGTCTGGGAGAAGAAGCCCCCCGTTCACCTCTTCAGCTGGTGTGTGGGAAACACAGTTATCTAATAGTAATCCAGACAGAAAAAGTAGAACGTAGGGGATTCTTTCTGAGCAAGGAAATAGCATGTGCAAGTTAATTTGGGGAACAGAAATTTTGGGGTGAATTTTTATGCTTGTAAGCCTAAGGAGTAGTTTCCTAATTAATATAGGGATTTTGCCTTACATTTAGGTGAATTTACTCAATGAAAAATTAAAGAATACATGTTAACCCAGCTCATAGAACAATTTCCTGCTTTACTGCGTGAGATTAATGGCAAGCGCATCACGTTTTTGGATGGCCCAGGGGGAACCCAAGTACCACAGCAAGTTATAGACGCAATCTCCCATTATTATGCCCATTCAAATTCCAATACACATGGGCAATTTGCTACGGCGCACGAAACAGATGAGCTTCTGGAGCAGGCAAGAGTAGCTATGGCGGCCTTACTCAATGCCTCAGGCGCACACAATATTTCATTTGGCCAAAACATGACGAGCCTAAACTATTCTCTAAGCAAAGCCATAGAGAGAAAGTTGCAAGTAGGGGATGAGGTCATTATTACACAATTGGATCATGAATCTAACCGAGGACCTTGGTTGGCCTTGAGGGATTCAGGAATTATTATAAAAGAGGTTCCCATTCTCGGAAATGCTACTTTGGACTGCGATGTGTTCCAGGAGATGATTAGCCCTAAAACTCGGCTGATTTGCATGGGTATGGCTTCAAACTTTGTAGGTACGGTAAATGAGGTAGCAAAGGTACGTGATTGGGCCTATAAGGTTGGAGCTTGGCTGTTGGTTGATGCAGTACATTACACCCCTCATTTTTCGGTCGACGTACAACAATTAGGTGTCGACTTTTTGCTGTGTTCTGCTTATAAATTTTATGGGCCCCATGTGGGGATCTTATATACAAAAACCGGCCTATTAGACCGCCTCTCTACCGATCGCTTGCGCACTACTGACCAGTATGCACCCTACAAGATTGAGACCGGTACATTAAATCACGCAGCGATTGCTGGGGTAAAGGCTGCAGTAGAGTTTCTCGCACAACAAGGGATGGGAGAAACCCTAAGAGAACGACTGGAATCTGCTTATAGCCAAATTCAAGCCCAAGAGAGGGGCTTGGCCAAGCGTCTATACGATTATTTAGTCAACTCAGAGACTTTTGAGGTAATTGGCCCTGAGTTTACAACAGGAGAAAGGGCGCCAACAGTTTCCTTTATCCATCCAAATTACAGCGCAGCTGAGATTTGCAATCGCTTAGCCAAACAGAATATATTCGCCTGGGATGGGAATTTTTATGCCCAAACTGCCTCAGAGGTTCTAGGATTGGAGGAAAGAGGGGGGGTAACCCGAATGGGGATGTCGGTCTATACGACGGAGGAGGATATCACTCGGACGATCAGGTCTTTGGAAGAAATAGGGGGATAGGAGAAAAAGTACAGGGTAAAGCCCAGAAGAGATAGGTAAGAGCAATAAATATAAGTCTTTGTGGTTCAATTCTGAATTTGAAAACCGCTTAGGACCTCTGGCTCTCGGGGACCAAAAAGGGAATGCTCTAATTCGGTCTTCCAAGTAAGCTTATTTCCTTCAAAGTGAAAGGAATAAGTCATTCTGGCAGGAGTTTCTACCAAATACATTTTTAATTGATAAGTTTGAGGGTCTGTCCATGCTCCGCTAGCAGCGATTTCCGAAGGTACATTTCTTACGTGGGGAATGTATTGCTTCAATCTGCTTTTTTCATACATCTCCCAACCGATGGGAATTATTTCTTCACCATGGTCCATGAGTATACTCAAGTAGGGTTCTTTTTTTCCTAAGTGAAAAGAAATTCCATTTACCCCTTCTTTATTTTCCTCTAGATTATACGTGATTTTCCTCAATTTTTTTGAAAGGGGGTTATCTGCTTCGCCAACAACAGGATCTAAGGTCAAATCTTGGGTTTTTCGTTCCAATAACTTATTCACTGTCCTATTTGCTGGTAGGGCTTCTGCTTTCATTTCGGGAAGAAGTTGGTCCCAGACTACCTGCATAATACCTCCCATATCATTTGTTCCTGCTGTTATGGCGATAACCGCATCGTGATCTGGGATCACAATACAAAATTGCCCCATCGCACCATCTCCCCTGTAGGCATTGTGTCGACAGCGCCAAAATTGAAAGCCATAGCCTTGCTCCCAATCGCTGTCGGGATTACTCCCATTGGATGTTTGCTTACTTGAAGCCATCTCTACCCATTCTTCAGAGAGGATTCTTTTCCCATTCCATACTCCCTTTTGCAAATAGAGTTGGCCTAATTTGGCAATATCTTCCGTCCGAATACGGAGACCCCAACCCCCGGTATGTATCCCCATTGGACAAGTATCCCAATATGGAGTTGGGATTCCCAAAGGTTGAAACAAGCGTGGTTCTAAGTACGCTACCAATTGCTCTCCCGTTACTTCCTGTATTATGGCTGAAAGCATATAAGTAGCCATGGAATTGTATTTGAAATGTGTACCCGGCTTAAGGGGGACTTCTTGGGACAAAAAGAACTTTACCCAATTTTCTTCTCCCAAGGCCCAAGGCTCTTTCATATGACCTGTATTCATGGTAATCAGGTCTCGGATACGCATGGCATCGAGGTTGTACGAGGTGGAGTCAGGTATATACTTAGGGAAAAAAGAGATCACCTGATCATTCAGGGACAGTTTCCCTTCTCCAACTGCCAATCCAATAGCCGTGGAGGTAAAACTTTTACTCAAGGAGTGCATGAGGTGAGGGGTTGGGGCATCGTAGGGAGCCCACCAACCTTGAGCAATTTGCTTGCCGTGCCGGATAAGCATAAAGCTGTGGACTGCATCAATTTTCTGCTCAAGGCTTTCTACAAAATCCAAAATAGCCTGGGAAGAAATACCCTCTTCTTCTGGTGTAGACTTTTGGAAACTATTGGGGGAATTTTGGGATGATAGTGTCAGGGAGTACACGAATAAGGACCCAAAAAGTATTCTCCGGAATAGAGAGGTATGAGGTAGTCGTTGCATATCTCCTTTATTTACAATTTTCGACTGAAAAATGAAAAATAATAGTAATGCATTTACTACCCAAAGAACTCTTCGTGCAAGGCAACAATTGCTTCGGAGGATTGATCTTGGTCAATTACCATAGAAAGATTGATGTCCGAGGCACCCAGGGATACCATATTAACGGGGATTTTGTGCTTTGCCAGGGTACTTAGTGCCCGACCGGAAACAGATTGATCAGCATGCAATCCCTCTCCGACCACACATAGAATGGCTTTGTGGTTTTCTTCTCGCACTTGGGCAAATTCAGAAAGCTCTTCTACTACCTTTGGAAGGTTTTTGGGCTTGTCAACCGTTACAGATACCGACACTTCTGAAGTCGAAACGACATCTACAACCACTTCATAGGTTTCAAAAATTCTAAAAATTCTGGCCAGAAAACCATGGGCTAGTAGCATCCTTAAGGAATAAATATTGACTAGGGTAACATTTTTCTTTACGGAAATAGCCTTGACTGCTCGATCGTGAATTTTTACTTGGGGGAGAATGCGAGTACCAGGATGGGATTGATTACCTGTATTTTTTACTACTACGGGAATATTTTGCTCCATAGCGGGTCGAATGGTTTTGGGGTGTAAAACCTTCGCGCCAAAATATGAGAGTTCTGCAGCTTCCTTAAAGGATACCTCAGGAACATTGAACGCGGAAGGAACCACGCGGGGATCAGTTGTAAGGATTCCATCAACATCTGTCCAGATTTGGATCTCTTCTGCTTGTACACTCGCACCGATAATAGCGGCTGTGTAGTCACTTCCTCCACGTCCGAGAGTAGCGATTTCACCCTCCTCTGTTTTTCCGATAAATCCAGTAATGATAGGAATATAATTCAGGTCTTTAAGGTGCTTTCCAATTGCTTTAAATGCCTCTGGAAGAGGTTCTGCTTCTTGGAAAGTATTCGTTGTTTTCATTCCAATGTCAAAGGCGAAGTGGTGTTTCGAAAGGGTTCCTTGCTGAAGGAAATAGGCTGCAACGATTTGACAAGAAATTCGTTCGCCGAATGAGAGTAGAAGATCGGATATACGAGGGCTGATCTCTCGTATCATCTTAATCCCCAAAAGTAAATCTTCTAATTCCTTTAAAAGAGGATCTGCAATTACTTTTTCAAGACCTAGTCCCTCCAAGACCCCATAATGCTTTTCCCGGATGGCCCGGATGTCAACGTGTTTATTGAGGGCATTAGCCCCTGCTTTTACTAATAAATCTGTAACTCCACCAACAGCGGAAACTACCACTATCGGGCGACGCACTCGTTGAGCACATACGATTTCATATACCTGTTGAATTCTTTCTGGTGATCCTACGGATGTACCCCCGAATTTCATTACAATCATAGAGCAGGAAGCTTATTGCGTGTGAGAATAAGTTTTGTTGGATGAAACGTGCTTTTTTATGATTCCGGCGCCGAATCTATGCACAATTATGATTCAAACCAAGCTCCCTGGGTGTATAGTTATTCACTGAGTTGAAATTCCTTTTTGGGGAAGTTGGGGGAAACGAGGTAGTATTTTACGACGGGTTCTGCCATAACGGCAATATTTCGTTGATCCGTCACCTCTGCGAGGTCTACAAGTTCTCCAGATTTGAACCAAATCATAATAGGCTCCTTCTGGCTTTTTAGGTAGGCTTGGTTAGAAACCCTGCCCGTGCTCACAAAATAGGGGATTGATTGATCTGTGAAATCCGAGTGTGAAAGAACGTCTGCTTGAACCCGGTATATTTCTGCCTGCGAGAAGGGGGTATTTTGAAGTTTTACTTTTAGTAAGCCTCGGCTCAAAATTCTCCTACAGAGTGAAGATAGAATGAAGTCCTTGTGATTTTGCCATTGTTTAATAGCGTATTCAACGCTTACATCATCCAGACCCAGGTAGTGGGTGATTACCTCTTTGGTAAGTGCATTTGCCTCGATTTGATGGTGGAAGAAAAACGCTAGAGAAGGTCCTAGGAACAAAGGCGTACCCATTTTATACAACTCCTTGGCTCGTTTTAGGATCTGGACCATGATAAACTCCGCAGCAATGGCTGCCTTGTGTAGGTACACCTGCCAGTACATGAACCTTCGAGAAATAATAAAATTCTCAACGGAATAGATCCCTTTGGATTCGCATACCAATTGATCTTGATACACGTTGAGTATTTTGATAATTCGGTCTACACCTACATTTCCCTCTACTACGCCCGTGAAAAAGCTATCTCGAACCAAATAATCCATTCGATCCATATCCAGCTGGCTGGAAACCAATTGATGGAAAAAATTTCGATGGTAAGTTCCCATGAAAATTTCGATGGCAAGATCTAACCTCCCAGGATAGCGCTCATTCAGGTAGTGCATGAGGGCAAGACTCATATCCTCATGGTGTAGATCTGTAATGATGCTGGTTTCCAGGGCGTGAGAAAAGGGGCCATGGCCTATATCGTGGAGTAAAATGGCAATCATGGCCGCTTCGTATTCCTCGTCGGAAATGGGCACTGATTTGCTTTTTAGGGTATCTAAGGCCTGACGCATCAGGTGCATAGCTCCAAGGGCATGGTTGAATCGTGTGTGAGTAGCTCCGGGATACACCAATGAACTCATCCCCAATTGTTTAATCCTGCGCAAACGCTGAAAGACAGGAGAATCGATCAGCTCAAGTAAAATCCCTCGGGGAACTTCCATGAACCCATGTACGGGATCATTGAGTATTTTTGCTTGTTCAAGTTTGATTTCCACGGACTAAATTTGCAGAATAGTCGTTAAATAAAAAATACCTAATCGCCCAATAGGATAGAACCCTAAGGGTTATTTGGCGTAGGTTTAAGATATGGGATAAAATTTCTACTTACATTTTTTTTACTCTAACTTGTAGGAGGGAAAAGGTTCAGATTTTTTCGGGTTAAAAATCTACCTCCTTGCTCTACCCTTTTGCCTTCTCAAATAATGACAACTACATGCAAAAAGCTAAGATTCTTTGGGTGGATGACGAAATTGACCTGTTAAAAGGTCAAATTTTATTTTTAGAAGAGAAAAACATGGAGGTAGAAGCAGCCAGTAATGGGATAGACGCATTGGAGATGATTAAGCAGAGAAGTTTTGACATCGTTTTTCTAGATGAGCAGATGCCTGGAATGGATGGCCTGTCAGTTCTGGCTGAAATCCAATCTATTTCTCCTACGACCCCAGTTATAATGATTACTAAGTCGGAAGAGGAGCACATCATGGAAGATGCACTAGGGGCTCAGATTGCTGACTACCTCATCAAGCCTGTCAAGCCCAGCCAAATCCTGCTTGCTTGCAAAAAAATATTGGATAATAAGCGGCTAGTAACGCGAAAAATTAACCAAGGGTATCAACAGGACTTTCGGAACATTGCCATGCAGTTCTTCGAAGATAATGACTACCAGGATTGGGCAGATATTTACCAAAAAATGGTATTCTGGGAAGGGAAAATGGAGGAAAATGAGGATAAGAGTATGGAAGAGGTCCTCAATGCGCAGATGAGCGAAGCCAATACGAATTTCGGTAAATTTATTTCGAAGGAATACCTCGATTGGGTCAATACAGACTCCCTGGATTATCGACCCTTACTATCTCCAGACATTATTTCACAGACGGTTTTACCGCACCTTGACAACGGGTATGACAGTGTATTTTTCCTGCTGGTAGATTGTTTGCGCTTTGATCAGTGGAAAGCTTTCGAACCTATCATTTCGGAATACTTTTACATTGAAAAGGAACAGTCCTACTACGGAATCCTCCCCACAGCTACACAGTATTCCCGGAACGCTATATTTGCAGGGCTCTACCCGTTAGAAATCTCCAAGCGCTACCCTAAATATTGGCTGAATGATGACGAGGAAGGGGGAAAAAATATGAAGGAGTCCCTTTTGCTGGAAGAGCAACTCAAACGCCTTCGTTTCAAAGGAAAGCATAGCTATCACAAAATCATTAGTAATGAGGACAGCAAAAGTCTAGCAGATAACATCCTCAATTTGATGAATAATGATTTCAATGCCATTGTTTACAATTTCATTGACCTTCTCTCTCACTCGCGTACCGAAATGAACGTAATTCGGGAATTGGCTCCCAATGAAGCAGCATATCGGTCTATTTCCAGGTCCTGGCTGGAATTTTCTCCCTTACTTACTGTGCTTAAGAAGTTAAGTAAAAAGAACGTAAAAATTATTTTGACCACAGATCACGGAACCATCCGCGTAAAACGGCCTACCAAGATTATTGGAGACAGAAATACCACTACGAATCTTCGATATAAGCAAGGAAAGAACCTTAACTACGATACCAGTTCTAAGTATCTATTTTCAATTCGGAAACCGGAAGATGGTAGATTGCCCAAATCCAATGTAAGCTCATCCTATGTATTTGCGATGGAGGATTACTTTTTCGCTTATCCCAATAACTACAATTATTATGTGAAGTATTACCGGGATACCTTTCAACATGGAGGGGTGAGTATGGAAGAAATGATCATTCCTATTATTGAACTAAGTCCAAGGAATCGATGAAGCAGGTATTCGAAAGCCATGGGCTTTCTGAAAACTATGAAATCGCTCAGGAAATCCTCCAGGCTTGCAGCAATGAAAGAATTTTTGCATTTTTCGGTAATCTTGGTGCAGGAAAAACTACGCTAATAAAAGCATTTTGTAGCGTACTAGGGGTTGAAACGCTTGTTTCAAGCCCTACATTTACCTTGATTCATGAATATATGGGAAAACATGGGCCAGTGTATCACTTCGACTTTTATCGATTGAAAAGTGCGGAAGAGGGGTATGGTTTAGGGTGCGAGGAATATTTTTATTCTGGAGCTTACTGTTTTATTGAATGGCCTGAGCGCCTAGAATCCCTGTTGCCAGATAATAGGGTAGAGGTTCGACTTTCCCAACTGGATGATTCAACGAAAATGGGGAGGCTTATAGAAGTTTACTATGGGGAAGGTACAGCTATTGCTTGAGACACAGGGAATCGGATCTGTCTATCCAGGTTCTTGGGCCATTCCCCAAGAGTTTGCCGTTCGGACGAGTAAAAAGCACCAGCGCTTAAAAATCGGTATTCCCAAAGAAAATTATTACCAAGAAAATCGGGTTCCCATTACCCCTGAATCCATTGGCGTATTGGTGAATAATGGCCATCAAGTATTCATAGAGCATGATGCTGGAATTGGTGCGCGCTATTCCGATGCAGACTATGCGGAAGAAGGAGCGGTTGTTACCTATAAAACTGCAGATTTATTTAAACAGTCCGATTACATTCTCAAAATCTCTCCTCTATCTCCTAATGAGTTGGAGTTGCTACGGGAAAACCAAGTGATCATTTCTGCTGTGAACCTGGGTAGCCTTAACCCCAATTACATAGAAAGCCTAATTGAAAAAAATATTACAGCCATTGGTTTTGAGTTTTATCGATCAGAAGACGGATCTCTTCCCCTGGTCCAAATGATGAGCGAGATTGCTGGGGTAAGTTCTATTCATATTGCTTCAGAATTACTTACGGGGAATAACGACGGGCAAGGAATTCTATTGGGAGGCATCACGGGAATCCCTCCAGCAGAGATTACCATAGTAGGAGCTGGAACGGTAGGATTCAACGCTGCTCAGACCGCAATGGGGATGGGGGCACGCGTAAGAATTCTCGATGAAGAATTGCATAAGCTCCGAAGAATTGAGCGCGAGTTGGGGATCAATATATACACCTCAATCGCCCATGGGAATTTTATCCGAGCGGCTGTGCGTGAATCCGATGTTGTAATTGGAGCAGTGTATCACCAGGGAAGTCGAACCCCTATGGTAATTACAGAAGATATGGTGAAAGAGATGAAGGAAGGCTCCGTAGTCGTCGATGTAGCCATCGACCAAGGAGGGTGTATTGAGACCAGCCAACCGACTACCCATGACGATCCTACCTTCATCAAGCATGGGGTGATCCACTATTGCGTTCCCAATATACCTTCGCGGGTAGCGAGAACCGCCTCCTTAGCTATTTCAAATGTTTTGGGACCCCTTTTGGTAAAAATTGGGGATAATGGAGGGATTGACCACTATGTCAAAACCAACAACGGACTCAAACAAGGAATTTTTGTCTATCGGCACCACCTCACTAAAAAATATATTTCTCACCTTTTTGGAATGAATCGACTCTACAGAGATATCGAACTCCTGATTGCATCCATGTAATAATTTCTTAGAAATGTGACGCATTTAAGTTATTTTGGTCTTAATGAAAAATGTATAACCAAAATAACAATTTACCATGTACAAACTCCTTTCGATAATCATCGCGGGGTTATTCCTTTCTTCCAGTGTCTTGGCACAATCCGTTCAAGAAGGACAACAACCCTTTCGTAAAAAAGAGTCTGCAAATGCTTTGTATACAACGATAGAAGGTCAGCAAAAAAATATTCAGCATTTGCTAGAACAGAAGTTCAACTCCAAATCTGGAAAGAAAAGCAAGAACGATAAGGGAGTAAGGGTATTTGAGTCAGCTCGTGTAGCGGATATTTCTTCTTCTTCCATGAACTATTACTATGATGTGGAAAAGGTAAAAGGGCAAGAAAATATGTGTAATGTCCGCTTGTTCATCGCTACTGGACCCAACAATTTCCTTAACTCTGATGAGAACCCAGGAGAAATGCTTTCGGCAAGAGAGATTATGGAGAACCTCCAGTATGAGACAAAAGTGTATGAATTTGAACTGGCAGTTGCCGAGCAGACCCAGATACTTGCCAAGGCCACTAAAGAATACGATGGGTTGGTAAGAGACTCCGTGAAGCTACTGAAGCGCTATGAAGAGACTTTGGCAGCGATAGAAAAAAATAAAACTGACCGAGCGGACCAGCTCATCCAAATGGAAGAAGATCAAAAACGTTTAGAGGCGTTGAAAGAAGAAATGGAAGCCTATATTTCCCGAGAGCAAGATTGGAGAACCAGAGGAGAGAAAAATGATAGGTAATAGAAATTCTTATTTAAAATTTGGGTCATCCGAGCAATTGGATGACCCAAATTTTTTTAACATGGCAAAGTAAAGCACGTATATTGTGTAAAAAATAGGCGTAATGAAACGAGTCCTTATTGTTTTAGCAGTTTTAGGCGCATTGTTGGTAGCTTTATTGGCTTTTGCCCCTAGGCTTTTCAAGGAAGACCTGCGAAAACTCACCGTCTCCACGATAGATCAACAGATCAAAGGTTCCTTTTACCTGGGTGAATTTGGCCTTTCATTTTTGAAGCAATTCCCCAACGCCACGTTAGATTTGGAGCAAGTGATTTTGGTAGGGGAGGAAAAGTTTTCTAGAGATACCCTTATACAAGCAGATAGGGTCTCCCTATTAGTCAGCCCTTTTTCCCTTTTAGGAAAGAATCCCTCAATCCGAAAAGTTATTGTAAAGAATCCCAAGGTCCATGCAATCGTGTTAGCGGACGGTTCGGCTAACTGGGACATCGCCGTGGAAAGTGAGGAAGTCGCTGAGGAATCTGCTGAAAGCTCTGATTACCAGTTTAACTTAGATGCCTACGAACTCCAAAATGCGACTATTCACTATGAGGACGCCACCTATCCCATGGATCTTTGGGCTACCGGGGTGAATCATTCCGGAAACGGAGCATTCACCTCCGTTGAATACGATTTAAATACCCTCACAGATGCTGAGGAATTAACAGTTACCTATGCAGGCGTTACCTATTTAAAGCAAGCAATAATTGATGCAAAGGTACTGACACACATTCGTGCAGAGGAAGATATGCTCATCCAATTGAGGGAAAACGAGATTCAAGTCAATGATTTCCCTCTTTCCGTTTCAGGAGAAGTTCTGTATAAACCAGAAGAAATGGACCTGGATTTAGTTTTTGCTTCTACAGATAATGCCACTGTAAGCAGTTTGTATTCTTTAATTCCCGGTGTGTATCGGGAAGGATTTGAAGAAGTCATCTCTGAGGGTGAACTGAGCTTCGATGGAACGGTAACAGGTAGGTATTCAGAAAGTCAATTTCCTGGCTTTACCACAGATCTTACCATAGTCGATGGTACAATCAAATACCCTCAACTCCCCAAAGACGTATCTGGGATACAACTAGACTTACATCTCAGCAATGCTGATGGGAACTTAGAAGAAACCGAAATTGAAATTAAATCATTAGAAGCCAAGTTGGGAGATAATCCTTTATATGCAAAAATGCTTATCCGGGGACTGGAAAAAGTTTTTTTACAAGGAACTGTAAAGGCAAACCTCGACTTAGGAACCTTAGCCCAAAGTCTTCCCTTGGAGGGGAACGAACTCAAGGGACAGTTTGACATCGACGCTTCCTTCGATGGAGTGTATGATGAAGGGGCCGAAACCTTTCCTCAGGTTTCTGCAAATATGTCTATGGAAGAAGGCTACGTCCGCAGTGCTGATTATCCTGAGGCGGAACTCACGGACCTTACCTTCCATGCTAATTTGTCAAATACAGACGGGAAAATGGAAAACAGCCGATTTGACGTACCTGACTTTGCCTTTAATCTAGCAGGAAGGCCTATTCAAGGTAGTTTATTAGTAGATCACTTTGAAGATCCACACTACCAGGTAGCAGCTAAGGGAGGACTAGATCTGGAACAATTAATAAAGCTCTATCCAGTTGAGGGGATGACAGTGAAAGGAGCGTTGGAGATCGACCAACTACAAGCCGAAGGATATATGTCCGATGTAGAAGCTGAGCGATACGAAAAACTTCCCACAAGTGGGAAGGTGCGGATCAGCAACTTGTATTATGCCCAGGCAGACCTTGCCCATCCCGTTTCTATATCTCGGGGAGAGGCGACTTTCACCCCGAAACGACTAGAAATGGAGGGAGTTTCAGGCAAAGCCGGTGGAACAGACTTTGAGGCCAATGGCTATGTAGATAATTATTTGGCATATGCCCTAGGAAACTCAGATAAGCTCAAGGGGGTCTGGGCTGTGAAGTCTCAGCAAGTAAACGCAAATGATTGGATTACAGAATCAGAAATAGACGGGTCAACAGCAGTTCCCGACTCTTCAGAAGTGTATGAAGTCTTTGAAGTCCCCGAAGGAATAGAACTTCTTGTTCAAGCGCAGGTTGGATCGCTACAATACAAAGATCTTACCCTCTCCAATGTAAATGGTATCCTCGAAGTTGTAGACCAGTCCGTCCTTATGGATCAGGTAACCTTTAACATGCTAGATGGAGAAGTGGGTATGCGGGGAAGCTATCAAACCCTCCCTTACCAGGAGCCCGCTTTTGCCTTTGACTTGGATGTAGACCAAATGGAATTTACCCAAGCAACCCAATACTTCGATATAGTCAAGCAATTTGCTCCTGTGGCAAACTTTATGGAAGGCTTTTTCAATACGAATTTTAGCATCCAGGGCAACCTCAATGAGAACATGTATCCCGTTTTGGAAAACATCACCAGTGCTGGTCTGTTTGAGATTTTAGAAGGGAAGGTGGCCAATTTGCCCATTCTCAATGCCATTTCTGAAAAAACCCGTCTGAAAAATATCAATGCATTGGGCCTTAAAGATGTCGTAGGGCATTTTGCGATTGAAGAGGGGAACTTGATTGTTGAGCCCTTCGACTTTTCTTATCAGGGAATGAACTTTACCATTGGTGGCAAGCAGAATATTACTGGTGCTTTGGATTACAGTTTTTCGGTAGATGTCCCTACGGGAAAGGCAGGAGACGCTGTATTTACCGCTTTGTCTGATCTTGCTGGAGGGGAGATAAATCAAGATACGGTGGAGCTTACCTTAGGCTTGGGAGGGACGTTCAATAGCCCTCAGCTCTCCGGAGTGAGTACGAATGCTGGCAAGGAGTTTAAGGACCAAGTTGCGAATGTGCTCAAGGATAAAATTCAAGAAAAAACGGGGAAAACGGTTGATTTGGGGAATGATAGTACCCAAGTCGTTGAGGCGATTCAAGATAGCTTAAAGAAAGAAGCAAACCGCCAAAAAGAAGCCGTCAAAGACTCTATCGCAGCAGAAATGGAGTCCAAGCAAGGAGAGATAAAGGATAAGATTGATAAGGCTTTGGAAGAAAAGCTGGGCGAAGAAACCAAAGACAAATTAAAAGACCTAAAAGATAAGGTAGACTTACCCTTTTTAAAGAAAAAGAAGAAGAATTAACCGCATGAAATCGCCAAAAAATGGTTATATTTGTAAGAATATATTAACCGTTGTTGCATTGGAAATATGAGCGAACCCATCGAATTTCAGAACGAATATTCCGCCAGTAATATTCAGGTATTAGAAGGAATAGAACACGTACGTAAACGCCCTGCCATGTATATCGGAGATGTTGGAGAGAGGGGACTCCATCACCTCGTCTACGAAGTTGTAGATAACTCTATCGACGAGGCTATGGCGGGGCATGCCAAAACCATCGATGTCATCATCCACGAGGACAATTCTATTACAGTCAATGACGACGGTCGGGGAATTCCTGTTGACATCCATGAAAAGGAAGGTCTATCAGCCCTGGAGCTTGTTATGACGCGTTTAGGAGCAGGGGGAAAATTTGATAAGAACTCTTACAAAGTCTCTGGTGGACTACATGGAGTAGGCGTTTCCTGTGTGAATGCCTTATCTTCTACCTGTGAGGTCAAGGTACATAGAGAGGGTACCATTCATTTTCAGGAATACCGAAAGGGAGTAGCCCAAAATCCTGTGAAGGTTATTGGTAAGACAGAGCAGCAGGGCACACATACCCGTTTTCTTCCAGATGATACTATATTTACGACGAAGGAATACCGTTACGATACCCTGGCTTCTCGTCTTCGAGAGCTGGCCTTCCTCAATAGAGGTATTCATATTACCCTTACTGACGAGCGAGAGGAGCTTACGGAAGAAAAGGATAAATCCAAGCTGAAGGACGGAAAGTACAGGACCCAAACTTTTTATTCTGAAGGAGGTCTGAAGGAATTTGTGGCACTACTTGATGCCAGTAGGCAGCCTCTGCACGATGAGCCCATTTACATCACGGGCGTCGACGATGACGAGACTACTCCTGTGGAAATAGCCATTCAATACAATTCGTCCTTCAAGGAGAACATACACTCCTATGTGAATAATATTAACACGCATGAAGGAGGCTCTCACGTTTCAGGCTTCAAGAAAGCGCTTACTCGAACCCTTAAGTCCTATGCAGATGAGGCGGGTATGTTGAAAAAGATCAAATTTGCTGTAAGTGGGGAAGACTTTCGAGAAGGCTTAACGGCAGTTATTTCGGTTAAGGTTATGGAACCTCAGTTTGAGGGACAAACCAAGACCAAATTGGGAAACAGTGAGGTGTCGGGAATTGTCGAGAGTATTGTCAATAAAGCCTTGGCGTATTTTCTCGAAGAAAATCCTAACACAGCCAAGAAGATTATCCAAAAAGTATTGCTCGCTGCCGAGGCTAGGTATGCGGCAAAAAAGGCACGTGAGGCGGTCCAAAGTAAGAATTCTGTAATTTCAGGAGGACTACCTGGAAAACTTGCTAGTTGTTCCAGTAGGAAGGCCGAGATTTGTGAAATCTATCTGGTGGAGGGAGATTCAGCAGGAGGAAGTGCCAAACAAGCCCGTAACCGGGAAAATCAAGCCATTCTTCCTTTAAGGGGGAAAATCTTGAATGTGGAGAAGGCACATCCTTCCCGAATTTATGAGAACGAAGAGATCAAAAACATCATCCTGGCACTCGGAATTACGGGTTTGGGAAGTGAGGAGGAGATTTCTCTGGAAAAGCTCCGCTACCACAAAGTGGTTATTATGACTGATGCCGACGTAGATGGAAGCCATATACGGACCTTATTGCTGACCTTGTTTTACCGCTATTTTCTCCCTTTAATAGAAGCAGGACATATTTACATCGCGATGCCTCCCCTGTATCAAGTTCGGGTAGGAAAGAAATTTTTGTATTGTTGGACGGAGGAAGATCGGAAAAATGCTGTTACAGAACTTGCTGGCGGAGACGAAGGAAGGGCAACCATACAGCGATACAAAGGGTTGGGAGAAATGAATCCCGATCAATTGTGGGATACGACCATGAATCCAGAAACGCGTACGCTACAATTGGTAACCATAGAAAGCGCTGCCCAGGCAGATCTTCTTTTCTCTACCCTGATGGGAGATGAAGTAGCCCCAAGAAGGGAGTTTATCGAACAGAATGCGCGGTATGCAAATATTGATATATAGGGCTAGGGTTTAGCCATAAAAGAGCGTAATTGACCGAGAAATTTTCATTTGAAGCAACTCCAGAAAGGGGAAAGGTATCAGCCCTTCTGCTAACTCCTCCCAAATCCAAAGCGCTCCTCATTTTAGCCCATGGTGCAGGAGCAGGTATGGAGCATGCTAATATGGAATCTATTGCGAGTGCCTTGGCCGAAAAGCAGATTGCTACCTTTCGCTTCAACTTCTCCTATATGGAACAGGGAAAGGGACGAGAGTCTGCAAAAGTATCCCAAGATACGTTTTTAGCTGCTGTCCGATTTGTGGAAGGCCTAGCGCTCGGAATTCCCTTGTATGCAGGTGGTCATTCCTATGGAGGGCGAATGTGCAGCTTACTCGCTGCCCAACATCCCGATTGGTCGATTCAAGGACTCGTTTTTTTTGCTTTTCCACTTCATGCACCTGGAAAACCCAGCACAGATAGGGCCCAGCACCTTCCCGATATTCGAGAACCCATGTTATTTCTAAGTGGGAGCCGAGACACTTTTATGAGCTTGGATTTATTTCATCCGGTGTTGGAAAAACTCCAAAGTAAGGCTAAGCTTCACTTGCTGGACACAGCAACGCACGGATATAAGGTTTTAAAAAGGACCAGAACAAATCCACTAACCGTTTTTGAAGAAATGGCTGAGGAAGTGGAAAGTTTCCTCAATGGTCAGCCATGAGTATAGCTTGGCGATTGTTACAAAGATCAAACTACTTATAGGTATCACTCTATTCAACTAAATGAAACAAGACCCCGAAAGTGAAATTAAGTTGATCCATCCCTCCAACTGTATAGGCAAGTTCACCAAAGCCAGAAAGGCGGTCCAGAAACTGATACCTTCCACCACCTCCTAGGTTGATTCCTACATCTGACTTGTTTTCCGTTTCGGTACCTAGTCCGGGGATATCGGTC
This sequence comes from Bacteroidota bacterium, assembly GCA_039197765.1. Taxonomy (GTDB): domain Bacteria; phylum Bacteroidota; class Bacteroidia; order J057; family J057; genus JBCCTX01. The sequence goes on along the minus strand of JBCCTX010000099.1, from coordinate 4,609 downwards.
TCAAAATCTAAAAAGGCAATTTGAACCCCTGCGAGTGGATACATGACGAGATTATCAATTACATCGAATTGGAGCTGGGCATCCAGATTGAGTGCTGTGAACTGGGTTTTGGTATCGGCAGTTTGTGTATCATCGGTTTCAGCAGCAAAAAAGGTGAGATTGGGTCCCAGGACAAGCCTCCCAGTGATGGGGAAAGTTGTTTTTACATTTAGCCCGAGTCGTCCTTCTGGAGTCCCTCCTAAAGTTACTCCACCTCCCACTAGCCACTGGGCATTCAAAGAAGGAGAAAGGGAAAAACAAAGAAAAAAAAGTAAGAGTAAGGGGAGATGTTTAACCATGGGTTTGTTTGTGCTTTTTGAGTTGAACTTTGAGTTTTTCTATCATAAGATCTGTGGCTTCCTGAAACGTACTACCCATCCCTTTGGCTAAAAGTGTGTTTCCAGGTACAGCCACTTTGACATCTAGTGCCTTGCTTTTTGGTCCCGATGCTGCCTGATCCTTAAAAATTGCCTCTGCTCTAAGGATCTGATCGTGGAACCTTTCGAGTTTATCCATTTTTTTTCTTAGGTAGGCCTTCTCATGTTCAGTGACGGTAGCATGAATGGCTTGAATGGTTACTTCCATAGATTTTAAGCTTAAGAATTTTCTGATCTGGGATGTGCCTGTTTATGGACTTTTTGCAATTTTTGTATTGAATTATGGGTATAGACCTGGGTTGCTGCTAGACTTTTGTGTCCAAGTAATTCCTTAATGGCGTTCAGGTCTGCTCCACGATTTAATAAATGCGTGGCATACGTATGCCTCAAGGTATGTGGGCTTTTTTGCTGGACATCTGAAGCAATTGTTAGGTATTTTTGAACAATTCTGTACACCAGTTTTGGGTACAATGACTCACCGTTTTTACGCACAAAGAAGGTTGCTCGGTTTTCGATTCCATGGGCACGGAGAAAGGCTATGTAGGATATGATAGCTTCGCGGACATGCTTACCAAAAGGAATAAGTCTTTCCCGATTTCCCTTACCAATTACACGCAGTCGCTGTCCGTATAAATCTACATTTTCAGTCCTTAGCTCAATGAGTTCACTCCTTCTTAGGCCACAGCCGTATAATATTTCGAGCAAGCATTTGTCGCGGTACCCGCCAAAATTTTTGGGGAAGGAGATTTGATCTAATAAATATTCTGTTTCTGTTTCTTTAAGAAAAGAGGGGAGCTTTTTATGGCCCTTCTTTAGGCGGATTCCTTGGGTTGGGTTATGAGAAGTTATTTGGGCTTGATTGAGGAAGCGAAAATAGGACTTTACGCTAGAGAGTTTGCGAGAAAGGGTGGATGAGGACCAATCCTTATCCTTCATTCCGCCAATCCAAGTTCTCAAAACCTTTGGGGTACAGGCTTCCAAATCTTCTGACTTAAAAAGGCTGAGCCCAAATTCTGAGGTGAGAAATTCATCAAACTGATGGAGGTCCTTTGTATAGGCCTCAAGGGTGTAGCAAGAATATCCCTTTTCTATCTCAATAAACCGTATGAACCGCTCTAGCAACATATAGCTTCCTGAGCTAATAAGATAGTAAAGTTCCCAACGGTAGGCAAGATATGGTATAAAAACAAAGTAAGCGGTCCATATAAGACCGCTTACCTAAATTCTATATCGAAAACGATTAATAATTCTCTTTCGCAAAATGCTTTTGGCGGTTTACTGCCTTCTTGTGCATTTCTTTCTTTACTACGGAAGGCTTCTTATAAAACATCCGCTCTCTTTTTTCCTTGAGAACCCCTGTGCGTTCGAATTTCTTCTTGTAGCGACGCAATGCCTTATCTATCGATTCACCCTCTTTGACACGAATAATCAGCATATTATTTTTTCTTATTGAAATGCAAAAATAGGGATAAGATTTTGGATTTCAAAAGACTCTCAACTTATAGATTGTATTGCCTTGCAATTTTTACATTGAGATCATAATTATTTTGTTAATTTGTCCGCGTTATTGTAAAAATCCTTAAAAAATCTATATCCGTATTATGGTTGGAACCAAGAAAAAATTCAAGCCCGGGGTTCTGTGGGGAGACGAGCTACAGGACCTACTCAATTTCGCCAATGAACATAATTTTGCACTTCCCGCAGCAAATGTTGTAAATACTAGCTCCGTAAATTCTGTCTTGGAAGCTGCTAAAGCGGTCAATTCTCCTGTTATTATTCAGTTTTCAAATGGAGGGGCCAACTTTTTTGCGGGTAAAGGCATAAATAATGAAGGTCAAAAAGCTGCCATTGCCGGAGCAGTTTCTGGTGCGATGCATGTGCACAATATGGCTGAAGCCTATGGAGTAACGGTGATTTTACATACAGATCACGCTGCCAAAAAGCTACTTCCTTGGGTAGATGGGATGTTAGCGGCTGGGGAAAAGTATTTTGAAAGAACAGGTAGACCCTTGTACAGCTCTCACATGTTAGATCTATCTGAAGAGCCCATAGAAGAAAATATTGAAATTTCAACCAAGTATTTTGAGCGAATGAACCAGCTTGGTATGGGTATAGAAATAGAATTAGGGGTAACAGGAGGAGAGGAAGATGGGGTCGATAATACAGGAATAGATAATTCCTTACTGTACACACAGCCCGAAGAGGTTTCTTATGCCTACGAACACTTGATGAAGGTAGGTGATCGATTTACCATAGCTGCAGCCTTTGGAAATGTACATGGGGTATATAAGCCTGGGAATGTGGAATTGACTCCCAAAATTCTCAAGAATTCTCAAGAATATGTGAAGGATAAATTCTCTACGGGAGATAACCCCATTAACTTTGTATTCCACGGAGGTTCAGGCTCTTCCCGTGAGGAGATTCGAGAAGCAATTGAGTATGGAGCGGTAAAAATGAATATCGATACAGACCTTCAGTGGGCATTCTGGAATGGGGTTAGGCAATACGAACTGGCTAATCGCGCCTACTTGCAAGGTCAGATTGGAAATCCAGAAGGAGAAGACAAACCCAACAAAAAGAAATACGATCCTAGGAAGTGGTTACGTGAAGGCGAGAAATCGCTTGTGGAACGCGTAAAACTTGCTTTTGAGGACCTTAATGCTGTAGGCGTTCATGACCTATAAAGCCACTTGGTAAAGATAGATGGACAAACCCTTCCTGAAACCTTTGGGAAGGGTTTGTATATTTTTTGAATAGCCGTACATTTAGTACTTATAAACCAACCCAAGGACCTGTATGTATATACGCAGTATAGGACACTACTTCCCCTCAGAAATTGTACCGAATTCCTACTTCACCGATTCATTTGGCTTGAGCCACGAGTGGCTACTAGAAAGAACGGGAATTGTCGAAAGGCGAAAAGCCACATCCGACGAAAATACCCATACCTTAGCAATTTGTGCCGTACAGGCCTTATTCGAAAAGCATCAAATCAACCCGCAAGAAGTAGACTTAATTGTTGGTGCTACCTATACTCCCTTTGATCTCATCGTTACCTTAGGACATGCCATTCAACACCAATGGAATATTGAAGACATTCCGGTTGTAACCATCTCATCTGCTTGTTCCTCCTTGCTCAATGCTATGGAAATTGTGGAGGGATACTTTGCCATGGGAAAGGCAAAAACAGCGCTTGTAGTTGCTGCTGAACACAACACAGCTTACTACAATCCCACAGATACCAAGAGCAATCACCTATGGGGGGATGGGGCTAGTGCCTTATACGTTACTCAGGAGCAACAGACGGATTCCTCTCTTAAAATTATTGACCTAAAGACAGGGGGGGCAGGTACTGTTGGGAAAGCCATGGAAGGGGTAATGCTGCGTCCCAATCATGGTGGTATAAACATGCCTCACGGAAGGGATGTCTTCATTCATGCCTGTACCTACATGGCCAAAGCAACCCGAGAGATTCTCGCAAAGAATCATTCTACCGTAGAGGATGTATCCTGGTTTATTCCCCATCAAGCAAATCGCAGGATTACCCGAAATGTCGCTAGGGAATTGGGCCTATCTGAGGAACGGATCGTCTCCAATATCCAATACCTTGGAAACACAGGCAGCGCGGGATGTGGGATCGGACTGTCAGAAATATGGGATAAGATCAACCCTAAAGATCTTATTGTTATGACTGTTTTTGGTGGAGGATATTCTTGGGGAGCAATGTTGCTAGAGGGATGAAGCATTTTTAAAAGTCAGGTAGGCAGGGAAATGGAATTTCAGTGTTTCGGCACTACATCCCCCGCCCCCCTTCTCCAAGGCACATAATCCCGTGCTGCAAGGGGGAATAGGAAGCTAGTAGCATCTAGTATGCCATTATGAAATGGGGTATTTCACGTTTGCCTTTTCCAACTATGTTTAGGGTTAAAGCCTCTAATCACCTTGTAAAGCGGATGTCAGGAGCCCAGTTAGCCTTATACGGCTTATATACCCCGTTACCGCGATGCCTGTGGGATAGAGCAGGGGCTGGGGGATGGTCATGGACAAACCCACTAAAATAGTCAGATATGGCAGGGAAATGGAATTTCAATATTACGGCTCTACATCCCCCACCCCCCTTCTCCCAAGGCACATAATCCCATGCTTTAAGGGGGAATAGGAAGCTAGTAGCATCTGATGTGTCATTTTGAAAT
>JBCCTX010000098.1:0-22384 GCA_039197765.1 Bacteroidota bacterium | reverse complement strand
CATAATTACTGAAAGATTTGAAGAGATGGATTTACCTCCTATTTTTGGAGGAAATTGCCGTTACATAATTCATGAAGTCTCAGACGTATAGTTCCCTACTTACAGACCTCAATCCCCTTACTATGGCCTATGGCTATTGGAAGCAAGGGATGCAAAACCATGAGGCTGTTTTCCACCTCTTTTTCAGAGAGAATCCTTTTGGTGGTGGTTTCACGGTAGCGTGTGGGTTGAAAACGGTAATTGACTATCTCCAGGATTTTCGGTTCAAGCGAGAAGATCTTATATATCTCTCGGAGCTTATGGGAGAAGACAGGCAACCTATCTTTGAGCCCGGCTTTCTAGAATACTTATTGAAGATGCGTTTTTCCTGTACGGTATATGGAATACCAGAAGGAACGATTGTCTTTCCCAATGAACCCATCCTTCGAATACAAGGCCCGCTCATTCAGTGCCAATTATTGGAGAGTATTCTACTCAATCAGATAAACTACCAAACCCTCATTGCAACCAAGGCTGCTCGAATTGTTTTGGCTGCCCAAGGAGATGACGTGAGGGAAATAGGGTTGAGCCGAGCCCATGGACCGGATGGAGGACTCTCGGCAAGTAGGGCAGCTTACATTGGGGGGTGTAGTTCAACCTCGAATGTTTTGGCTTCAAAGAAATGGGGTATTCCTTTGAAAGGCTCCTTAGGGCACAGTTGGGTCATGAGTTTCGAAAATGAGATGGAGGCTTTTATAGCCTATGCTCAAGCACTTCCCAGCAACTGCATGTTTCTAGTGGATACATATGATTCGGCTCAAGGAATAAAAAATGCGATTCGTGTAGGGCGCTTGCTTCGGGATGCAGGCTTTGAGATCGAAGGCTTACATTTGGATTCTGGGGATTTAGTATCGCAAAGTAAGTTGGCGCGGGAGTTACTAAACGAAGCGAATTTTTCCAACACGCGCATTATGGGCTCTAATGATCTGGACGAATTTCAGATCACTGACTTAAAGGCTTCAGGAGCAAAAGTCAACACCTGGGGGGTGGGAACGCGCTTGATCACTGCCTTCGATCAGCCCGCATTAGGGGGGGTATTCAAATTAGCCGCTGCAAGGGCTCCAGGAGGTAAGTGGTTACCTAAAATGAAGATAGCTTCCGAGAATCACAAGGGTTCCTTCCCTGGAGTATTACAGGTACTGCGCTTTCACAACGACAAGGAGTTTAAAGCAGATGTTATCGTCAATGAATTGTGGGAGAGCGACCCCAAGGACTTTACGAGTTTTTCAGGAAATCAGCATGACTTAAGTAGCTTGGATGCCTATAAACTCCTTCAGGTAATATTTGATGAAGGAAAACTTGTTTACCTAGTTCGGAGCATCCACCAAAAACGGGCCCACACGCAAAGAGAATTATTGGCCCTCCCAGAAGGGGTTACCCGATTGGAAAATCCAGAAATTTATCCATCGGGATTGGAAAAAGAACTGGTAGCACTCAAAACACATATGCACCAGGAGCTAGGTCAAAAATAGACCTTTTTCAGACGCAGGACTGAGAATGGAAGTGAGCTAAGGAAAGGCAGAACTCCCTTTACCTATTCATAAAAAATGGTAGTGTCTGTCTGTTTCTATTAATCATCCATAAATTCACATCTTGGACACTTATTTGCCCATCCCCATTTCCATCACTCGGGCTATAGTTATGCATAGATGAGGGATGTACACGCCAGATTTGGAAGTCTTCGTCATTTATCCTTCCATCCTGCGAGTAATCACCTGCATACATGTAATACACGCCATCAGATTGCTTGAGTTGGGCGTTTTGTTGAAGGGTAAAATCATATAACTCTCCTGTTTCCCCTAAACGGACGTTCGTTGTAGAAATCGCACTCAGGTGGCCAGGATGGTGAATTCCTAGTAAATAATCTCCCGCTTCCACTCCATCAAAGGAGAGGTATTCATTGCCCGTAATATCCACTACCGTACCGTCATCTTTCAGCAGTACGGCCTTCTGTGCGATTAATGCGGTATCATTTGCCTGGAACAGCTCTAGGAGCATCCAGTCAGTAGTCTGAGCTGGAAAGCTATTGATACGCTCTTGTCCTGTGTAAGAGAAAGCACTCAAGGCAACCGAAGCTGCGCTAGGGAGCAGCCCTTTGTCAAGTAAAAAGGTATTCATCGTCCCTGTTTCTGACTGATAGTATCCTTCCAGATATACTTTGGTGCGGAGGGTGGCAATGCTAACGCCACAATTGGGATATTCTGGTGCCATACCTGGATAAAAGGAAAAGCAAAGGTTGTGTCCCTTTTTTTCTGCCAGTATTCCCCTCGCTCCCATTATAGCAGAAGAGGCTTCAAGTTCTCTTTTGTTTCTTCCATTGGAAATGGAATAGTGCATGACATGGGAAGAATTGATAACATGCCCCAATAAATGTGCGTGCCCCAATTCGTGAAGGGAAACCGATTCGAAGTCATAACAGCCCGAACAAGGATCATCTTCAGAAAAATTCCATGTAATTCCTCCGGTTCCGGACTTTCTGAAAATTATGTCAAATCCATCTAACAACCAATTCACTCCGTCGCAGGAAATGAACCAAGAGTTTGTCCTGCCCAGTACACCTGAAGGAAGTGTATTTACATCGTTGGTAAATAATATTAGGTTGGGAGGATTGCTCGCATTTACTTCTGTGGAGTTGCTCGTAGACCCAACATCAAACTGTACACCTGTCGCACAATGCCATGAATCGAGTGCTCTTTCGAAGGGAGCCTTACCAATCGATGTAAAATCTACGCCATTGTTGTCAGTATTGGTACTGTATTGAAGGGTATATCCCCCAGTACCATTCCGATTTGCTAGAAAGGGTCTGTAAATGGTTCCTCCCGCTGAGATATTAATTTGTGCATAAGAGATGGTGATACTTTGCCCTGATTCTCCTAGTTGTCCTCCATCATTTTTAATTTGAATTTTACCAGAACCTGCTCCACTTGGAACCCTGACGACAATTTCTGTATCTGACCAAGAAACAATATGAGAGCTCGGAGCACTTATGTAGGAAGCACCTCCATTATCTGACTTAGCAAAATACACAGTAGAAGAGGAACCTTGAGTTCCAAAATTACTTCCCTGAATGGTAAGTTCTGCCTCTGTCCCTGCAGAAATTTCTTGAGGAGAAAAAGAATTAATTGCAGGAGTAGCCCGAGCAGATAATTTAGGGCGAGAGAGCTGATAGCTTTTCAACTGTAGCGCAGAAGACCTTGTCAAAGATTCTATTCTTTGGTAGACCTCTTTATCTAAATTGCGATAGAGGGTGTAAACGTCTGAGGCTTTTCCCGTAAGTTCATCGTAACGAATGAATCCTTGTAAACTCGCAAAGGCAGTGTAAGCCGGAATAGGCTCAAGATCAGATGGAACTTCCAATGGGCCATAGGCTTTCAGAAAAAAAGTTCCAATCGCATACAGCTCTAATTCCAAAGAAGGGGCAACTACTTCCATTTGGTTACCGATCTGCCCCCCAGGTGTTATCACATATACAAATGGATGCCTTGTATCTCCTTTCCAAGATTTGAATGTTTCAATTTTATGCCTTGTCATAATGCCTGTGGAATCCTTTTTCCAAAAGGCCTCTTGGGAAATCACTCGTCCCTCAACAATTAAATTTGACTGGGTAATCCTTTGTGTAAGATCAACTTTTTCCAGCATAGTTTGACTACGGAGTTCTCGAAAGGGGAATAAGGAAATGAGAATAAAGAATACCCTGAAGCGAATAGTAAGGTTAGGAAGGCAAGGGGGCAAACAGGCATTTCTAAATTTATTCATACTTTTATCAAGCAACAGAAGGATAAACGGTCCCTTCTATATATTGCACAGTCTATAAGACGCTATTTACACACTGTATATATTACCAAATATAAAAAATAATATTTATAAAATAAAACTATGTCTACCTCACGCCGCTCTTTTCTCAAGCGCTCTTCATGGGCAGCAATCCTCCCCAGTGGAATTCTCCCCCTAGTTCAATCCTGTTCGGCTACGGGTTCTCCCCAAGAACAGATCGAGCCTCGAAAACCTGTTGTTATTTCCACTTGGAATCACGGAATTGACGCCAATGCGGCCGCTTGGGAGGTTCTCAAATCAGGTGGGAGTGCACTGGACGCAGTAGAGCAGGGGGTAAAAGTTACGGAAGCAGACCCCTCTGTGCAGACCGTAGGATTAGGGGGATTCCCTGATAGTGAGGGGAATGTAACCCTAGATGCATGTATCATGAATGAAGCAGGAGACTGTGGATCAGTCGCTTACCTACAAGGTATCAAACACCCTATTTCTGTTGCTAGGAAAGTAATGGAAGAAACTCCCCATGTAATGCTTGTTGGGCAGGGGGCAAGAAAATTTGCCGAAAGTCAAGGGTTTGAAGTAGAAAATCTGTTGACTCCTGCTTCAGAAGCAGCGTGGAAAAAATGGCAAGAAAAGAGTGGAAAAATTCAAAAACAGGAAATCAACGTGGAAAACCACGATACTATAGGGATGGTCGCATTGGATCAGGAAGGTAATCTATCTGGTGCTTGCACAACCTCCGGGGCTTCGTGGAAAATGCCTGGTAGGGTGGGGGATTCTCCCATTATTGGGGCAGGCTTATACGTTGATAATGCTGTGGGAGGTGCTGCAGCTACAGGCTGGGGGGAAGCAGTAATTCGCATTGTGGGCTGTCACTTGGTGGTGGAGTTTATGCGCCAGGGGCACAGCCCAGAAGAGGCATGTAAGCTTGCTGTAGATCGGGTAATTGAGAAAAACCCTGACTATAAAGAGATCCAGGTAGGCTTTATTGCCCTAAATAAGCAAGGAGAAGTAGGGGCATTTTGTATCCAATCGGGTTTTGACTATGCGGTATATGCTCCTACGGTTTCCAACGAATTGATTCCTGCGTCGAGTTACCTGTAAGTTTAGGTTCTCGATATAGGATTTTACCAGGAGTACCATGCATAAATGGACTTAAAAGTGAAGCGTATAGCATGAATGGGTTTTGGGAAACAGAGATTACCTATTTGAAAAAAGTAGGACCTGTGCGGGCGGAAATGCTCCAAAAAGAGCTAGGTATTCGTACGTTTGGAGATTTGCTGACTTTTTTTCCCAGAAAATATGTCGACCGCTCACAAGTCAGTAAGATTTCCCAACTCAATGGAGAGGAGGCCTATGTGACCTTAATCGGGAAATTTACCCAACTCAATACAGTCGAGGGTAAGAAGGGGCGAGGAAGACTTACGGCTACTTTCTATGACGGTTCAGGATTTTTGGAAATCAACTGGTTTCAAGGAGTAAAATGGCTCGCAAAATCCCTAAAACTCAACGAGGAATTGGCCTTATTTGGAAAGCCATCTCGCTATGGGTCCAAACTCTCCATCTCTCATCCAGAGATTGATTACCTCAGGCAGGAAGATGGAGGATTTCTCAATCAAGGGATCGTACCCTATTATCCTTCAACAGATAAACTCAGTAGACTTGGGCTTGATTCCAGGGGATTAAGGACCTTGGTGTACATACTTTTAGAGGAAGGGAAAATGAGAATTGGAGAGAACCTTCCTCGGTCTCTAGAAACTGAGCTAAGCTTGTTACCGAGAGCTCAGGCGCTACTTCACATTCATTTTCCTAAAGACTATCAATCCCTACGAGAAGCCTCAAGAAGACTCAAGTTTGAAGAACTTTTTTTCTTTCAACTGTTATTGGCTAGAAAACGGAGTAGCCAAAAACGGAAGTTTGCTGGACCTCCATTTGAAGTTATAGGGACTCATTTTAACCAGTTTTACAAAGAGTTCCTTCCCTTTGAACTTACGGGGGCTCAAAAGCGAGTACTCAAAGAGATCCGTAAGGATGTATCGCAGGAAGTACAGATGAACCGATTGGTTCAGGGAGATGTTGGGAGTGGAAAGACCATGGTTGCCTTCATGACTATGCTCATGGCGGTAGATAATGGATATCAAGCAGTTTTAATGGCTCCAACTGCTATCCTGGCAGAACAACATGCCCATAAAATAGGCAAGTATGGCGAAAAATTGGGATTGAAAGTAGGCTTGATAGTAGGTGGTCAACGAAAAGCCCTAAGGAAAGAGTTACTAGCCCAAGCACTGTCGGGTGAGCTTGACATTGTGATTGGTACCCACGCATTAATTGAAGATACGGTTCAGTTTCACAAGTTAGGGCTTGTAGTTGTCGATGAGCAACACAAATTCGGGGTAATGCAGCGCGCAAAATTGTGGGCAAAAGCAGAAATCCCTCCCCATAATTTGGTCATGTCGGCTACGCCTATTCCCCGAACCTTGGCTATGACCTTATATGGAGATTTGGACGTTTCCCTCATAGATGAACTACCTCCTGGACGAAAGCCCATCAAGACTTTTGTCAGGGGAGAATCCAAGCGTTTAGAAGTACTGGGATTTATCAAGCACCAATTAGATAAAGGCCATCAGGCATATGTGATTTATCCGCTGGTGGAGGAATCCGAGAAATTAGATTTACTGGCTGCTACAGAAGGGTACGAAAAAATGGAAAAGTACTTTTCGCCGTACCGGGTAGGTATAGTTCATGGAAGGATGCACGCAGATGACAAGGAGATGGAAATGCAGCGCTTTGTAAAAAATGAGACCCAAGTACTTGTATCTACAACAGTGATCGAAGTGGGAGTGGATGTTCCGAACTCTACGGTTATGCTGATTGAAAATTCAGAGCGCTTTGGTTTATCCCAGCTCCACCAGTTGCGCGGGAGAGTAGGTAGAGGAGGAGAGCAAGCCTACTGTCTCTTGATGGCGGGCTACAAGGTTTCCAAAGAAGGGAAAGCCCGCCTAAAGGCTATGACCGATACGACCAATGGTTTCAAGATTGCAGAAATCGATCTGGAACTCAGAGGACCTGGGGATTTCCTAGGTACTCGCCAGAGCGGGCTTCCAGAATTCCAGCTAGCCAGCCTAGTAGAAGATCAGGATTTATTAAACCTCGCACGTCAGTATGCCTTTGACTTACACCAAAACGATCCTAACCTGGAGCATCCAGAAAACCAAACGCTGCGAAGCTTCTACAAGAAATATGGGCAGCGATATGCACACTTGAGTACCTTTGCCTAGTAGGTCTAGGACATCTTTCGAACCAACACTGGCCTCTCACCCCGATTTTATGTTTCTTTGCGGAAAAATTATTCCATGCAAAAACTTCCTTTTCAACTCCTACTTCTCTTTGTGTTTTTCTGCAACATCCTGACAGCCCAAGAGGGAGATCCTCTGAGCCCTCAGCTACATTTTGGGGTCGATTCCCTATTATTTGATCCTCAATTAAAGCCTTTTTACCACGGTGTTGCCTCTGGAGACCCTTTGCATACCCAGGTTATTATTTGGACACGAGTAACTCCTGATTCTATGGAGATAGAAGTTCCAGTTAGTTGGGTTATGGCTACAGATACCTTGATGGAAAATATCGTTGCTACTGGGGATACTACAACAAATGCGAATAGGGATTATACGGTTAAGGTAGATGTAGCTGGACTAGCACCCAACACTACCTATTACTACCTGTTTACAGTAGGGGGGCAAAATTCCCTAATCGGAAGGACGAAAACCGCTCCTGAATCTGAAGATCACCTTCGCTTTGCAGTAGTTTCTTGTAATAATTATGAGGGGGGATACTTCAATGCCTTTGGGAGAGTAGCTTCCAGAAATGACCTACATGCAGTCATACACTTGGGAGACTATATTTATGAGCAAGAGGCTAATGTATATGGAGACACGAGTTTGACTTCACGCAGACACCAAGATTTTGAAGCCGTTAGCCTGGATGAATATAGGGCCCGATATAGTTTGTATCGGTTGGACTCTGACCTGAGAAAGGCCCATCAGCAACATGCCTTTATCAATGTCTGGGATGACCATGAAAGTGCAAATGATGCATGGAAAGGTGGAGCTGAAAATCATACGGATAGTACAGAAGGTTCCTGGTCTGTACGGAAGAATGTATCCCGGCAGGCATTTTTTGAGTGGATTCCGATTCGCGATACAGAAGATTCTCTGATCTACCGACGATTGAGCTATGGGGACTTGGCAGAGTTGATTATGCTCGACACTCGGATTGCAGGTAGGGATAAACAACCTACGAGTGTACTAGATTCCAACTTTCTCGACCCCAATCGGAGTATACTAGGGCTTGACCAAAAACAATGGTTGTTTAGTTCCTTAGAAGCATCTGAGGCCCGCTGGAAAATTATTGGAAATCAGGTAATCTTTTCGGAATTACATATAGGCTGGGCAGGGCCTATTACAGGATCAACTCCTGAGGAAGCAGAGAGTATCTTCCTGGATATATGGGACGGTTACCCCTTAGAAAGATTGGAGATTATCAACTTTTTAGCGGATAATGCACTAGATAATACTGTCTTCCTCGCCGGAGATTTTCATTCTTCTTTTGCCTTCGATATAGCGGATACGGTTGTAAACCCAGAAGCAGGATACTTACCTGTCTCCAATTATGATGCAGAGACCGGAGAAGGTTCTGTAGCCGTGGAATTTGCCACGCCTAGTATTAGTTCTCCCAATTTTGATGAAAACCTCGACCCCTTACAAGCAGGACTTATCGAGAAGATCATTATTGATGGCGATTCTGTTTTTCTTAGCCCGGCAATTCCCAGCCCGAATCCCCACATGAAATATACAGATTTGGATCGCCATGGATACGTTTTGCTAGACATAAAGCCCGATAGCGTGCAGGCCAATTGGTTTTATGTAGATAGGTTGAATGCACCTTCTAATCAAGAAGCATTTTCCGCAGCCTTATTCACCAGAAATGGGGAAAACCATTTAGTACGGGCTACTGAGGAAAGTGAAAAAAAGGAAATTCAGGACGATCCTGCTCCTGCGCGCCCGTTGGACAATACGGTTTCTAACCAAGACAGATTGGAACAAATTGCCCTGTTTAGCTTGTATCCCAATCCTGCGGGAGAATCTTTAAACGTGATGTATGGCCTGAATGAAACAGCACGAATTCGCCTGGAGGTTCTCACAATTGAGGGAAAGCTGTTAAAGGCTACAGGGTACAAACCCAAAGCTTCTGGAATCTATCAGATGCAATTAAGCACCAAAGCTCTACCTGCTGGGATGTATATGATCAAATTGACTTCGGGAAAGACTTCGCAGATTCAGAAGTTTATCAAGCGGTAGGGTATAGCAAGATCTCTTGGAGAGACTAACCAAAGTGAGAACACAAGTAAGGAAAAAGAAATAAAATAGAATGGGATAGTTGATAGAGGTCTTGCTTTTGCATGGAGAAAGATCAAATCAAATGAAATTGTTTCCCCTAATACTTTGGCTGCTTTGAATATATTTTCGATGCTAATTCCCGTATTTCATGTAAGAACCTTATCTCCTCCAAAATCATTTCATTTTTACCCTGTATTCCATTCTCCTTCTCCTTGCAAATTATGGTATTTAGCTCCATATTTACGGCCGATTTCAAGTCTAACCCGCTTAAACGATCTATCTTGGAACTTACTTTGCAAACTATTTTATTCTGGATATTCGCTGTGCTGGGACTAGCAGGGGGAATGGGCTTGCTGGTAAATAAAAATCCAGTCTATGCTGCCCTTTCTCTAATTCTCAATTTTTTCAGCATCGCGGGCTTGTATTTGTCCCTTTCCGCTGAATTTTTGGCAGCTATCCAGATTTTGGTTTACGCTGGAGCGATCATGGTATTGTTCCTGTTTGTAATTATGCTTTTGAATCTTCAGGATGAGTCTGGGGTGTTGAAATTCGATGCTTATCGAGGGTTGGCTTTTATTTTGGGAATCGCCTTCATCGCCGAGATGTTGATTGCCGTTCAAGGTGTTGCCTTCAATGCTGCAAATGAACCGATTTCTATCTCTGGACCCTTTGAATATGGGAAAGTAGAGCCCATTGGGCGAGCCCTTATGACAGATTACCTATTTCCCTTTGAAATAATTTCGGTGATTCTGATTGCTGCCTTGATGGGAGCTATTGTTATTGCCCGGAAACATAGCTATGCAGAAGATTATTAGAATTAATAAGTATAAATTGAGGAGGGATTAGGAGGAGAGTGGGTAGATGGTGTTTTTCTTTTTTTCCCTCGTCTTCAGTATCCCTGAACCAAATTTAACTAAGCCGTATTTATGGATTTTCTCACTCCCAATGTATTTACCTATCTAGCCGTAAGCATTATCATGTTTGCGATGGGGATAATTGGGGTTTTGACCCGCAGGAATGCAATCGTAGTATTCATGTGCATAGAACTCATGCTAAATGCGGTAAATCTTTCCCTGGTAACCTTTTCTAAGATGCATGGGAATGATACAGGTTCAATGCTCGTATTTTTTGTGATGTGTGTTGCTGCAGCAGAAGCTGTCGTAGGACTTTCAATAGTGATAGCTGTTTTTAGAAACCGGCTAAATATTGACATCAATAACGTCAACATTTTTAAGTGGTAATACATGGAATCACTGTTACCTCTCATCATTCTACTTCCCCTTTTTGGTTCAGCTCTCGTAGGTTTGTTGGGCTTCATGCTTCCTTCTCTACGAGAAAGTGAATCGCTATTAGGAGGTATCGCCACCATCTTCGTGGCTATTCCTTTTTTTATTGTGTTCAACGCCTACCTAGGGTTTCATGGAGAGCCTATAGATTTCAAGCTTTTCTCTTGGATGCAAGCGGGGAATTTGGACATTAGTTTTGGCTATCGATTGGATCAGCTTTCGTTGTTAATGGCGATGATTGTCAATGGGGTAGGGGCCTTGATTCATTTGTATTCCATTGGGTATATGCATGGTGATAAGGGGTTTTACAAATTCTTCGCCTATTTGAATCTCTTCATTTTTGCCATGAATAACCTAATCTTAGGAGACAACCTCGCGGTAGTTTTCTTGGGATGGGAAGGAGTTGGGGTGTGTTCTTATCTCCTTATTGGGTTTTGGTATGAGGACATGGAGAAGGCCAAGGCAGCTCAGAAAGCCTTTGTTGCTAATAGAATAGGGGATTTTGCCTTGATCGTGGCCATGATGATGATATTTGCCAACATCGGAAGCCTAAGGTTTACAGATATACTTTCCTCAGCAGGCTTGGAAGTATTGGAGCCCTACTCATTCTGGATTGCTCTGCTGGTATTTATCGCTGCTACAGGTAAGTCGGCTCAGATTCCCCTTTACGTATGGCTGCCAGATGCCATGGCAGGCCCCACGCCAGTATCTGCTTTAATACATGCTGCTACGATGGTGACTTCTGGGATATATCTGATTACTCGCATACACCCTGTATTTTTAGCCTCTCCAGAAGTGATGGTGATTGTGGTAATTGTTGCTGCCCTCACTTCTATCGTTGCTGCATTGATTGCAGTAGCCCAAAACGATATAAAGAAAGTACTTGCATATTCTACCGTTTCCCAATTGGGCTTTATGTTTATGGCTTTGGGAGCCGGAGCGTTTACAACGGCGATTTTTCACGTAATGACACATGCCTTTTTTAAGGCTTGTCTGTTCTTGGGTTCCGGTTCAGTCATTCACGCTATGGAGCATATGCATACGGTGGAGGACCCCCAAGACATACGAACCATGGGAGGGCTGAGAAAATATATGCCTTCCACAGGTACAACTTTTTGGATTTCCACTTTGGCCATTGCCGGAATTCCTTTGTTTTCAGGGTTTTTCTCAAAGGATGAAATCCTGAGTTCCGTATTTTTTAATGGGTTTGAGAATTCGATTTACTTCGTGGTATGGGTAGTAGCCACTATTACTGCTGCACTTACTGCATTCTACATGACGAGGGTTACCTACCTTACCTTTAACGGTGAGGAGCGGTTTCCGCATGAAAAACATCCCCATGAAAGCCCTTGGCAGATGACCGTTCCCTTATGGATTTTGGCGGCCCTAGCCATTGTTGGAGGCTATGTAGGAATACCCACAGCAGTTGGACATGCCCTTCACGTTCCCCATGTGCTGAACGAAAAGTGGCTCTCTGTCGCAGAGTCCAGTCATGGAGGTGATCATGTTGGAGGTCATGGTGCTGATCATAGTGGAGGACACGGGGCCGAGGCAGCTCATGGCCTGATCACTAACAATCCTGAGATGCTCCATGCCATGCATTCCAATGTAGAACTTGAGTATGGCTTGATAATCTTCTCCTCACTTGTAGCTATTGGAGCTGTAGTGCTTACCTGGAGATTTTACCGGAAGCATGACTTGGCGGGGGATAACCAGGTAAAAGCCCTCTTTGGAGACTTCTACACTGCCATGGCCAACAAGTTCTATGTAGATGAGTTTTACAATGCCTTTATCATTCGGCCTTTTGTTTGGGCAGGGGAACATATCATCTTGTGGTTTGACCAAAATATTGTAGATGGTGTTGTAAATGGAGTGGCAAGTACCACACAATCCATTGGAGCCGTTTTTCGCCGCCTCCAGACGGGACTCGTTCAAAATTATGCCCTGGTCGTTTCTTTTGGGGTAGTGCTGATCCTTGCTTATTTACTGTTTGGGTAATATTCTTGGAGTTTTGTTTACTAAGCTTCCCATCCCTTATATCCTGCTGCCTATATGTCAACCAGGTGACGTATTGGAAAAACTAGACCATTGAATTTCCTCTTTGAAATTCAAACCATTTAATTGCCCCATCCGTTAACTGGTTAAGCATAAAATCATCATGAACATAGGTATCGTTTGTTATCCCACTTACGGAGGAAGTGGCGTTGTAGCAACTGAGTTGGGTAAATCACTTGCACAAAAAGGTCATAAAATCCATTTTATTACATATAACCGCCCCATTCGCTTAGACCTTTTTTCCGAAAATATTCTGTACCATCAAGTTCGAACCAAAGATTATCCTCTTTTTGATTTTGTGCCTTATGAGTCCGCTCTCGCAAGCTCTATGGTAGATGTTGCGCGTTACCATGATCTGGACGTTTTTCACGTACATTATGCAGTTCCACATGCTTCTGTGGCCTATTTAGCCAGACAAATTCTTCAAGGCTATGGCAAATATGTTCCTATTATCACCACCTTACATGGTACGGATATCACCCTCGTTGGGAGAAATCAGTCTTACGAACCTGTGGTGAAATTTTCTATTGAACAGAGTGACGCAGTTACAGCGGTTTCCAAATTTTTGAGCCAGGCTACCATCGACAATTTTGATATTCACCAAGATATACGTGTCATATATAACTTTGTGGACTCCAAGCGCTTTCACCGTCAGGATAAGGAGCATTTCAAAAAGATGATCGCCCGCGAAGGGGAGAAACTCATTGTACATACCTCAAACTTTCGGAAAGTTAAACGCGTACCAGATGTAGTTCAGGTATTTAGTCGAATCTTGGAACATGTACCTGCAAAATTGTTGATGGTAGGAGATGGACCTGATCGCCGCCGGGCGGAAGAATTAGGTCGAGAGTTAGGGATAATTGACCAGATTGTCTTTTTGGGTAGCCAAAATGCTGTAGAAGAAATCTATTCCATTGCTGATCTATTTTTATTACCTTCGGAATCCGAAAGTTTTGGATTAGCAGCTCTGGAAGCAATGTCATGCGAGGTACCTGTGGTAGCTTCCAACACAGGTGGAATACCCGAAATGGTTGTCGATGGTATCACCGGCTTTACAAGCAATGTAGGGGATATTGAAAAGATGGCCCAGGATGGCCTTCTTCTACTTACAGATGAAACCCGCTGGAAAGAATTTTCGGGAAATGCAGTTCGGCACGCGCATAAATTCACGATTGACTCTGTTGTACCCGCATATGAAGCACTCTATAAGGAGGTGTTAGCCAGGGTTAGAAGCTCTATCGAAGCGTAAATGGGAATGGGGAGTTGTAGGGGAAAATGTAAATAAAATTGCTTTTTAGATACTCCCTGTTCAGGTTCTTGGATCGCATTAGCATACTACACTATGGGATTTTTTACTGGCGTACTTATATTTTTTCTCACTTTTTGGTTGATTACTCGCTTCTTTGGAAAGTATATCATGAAATTTCTACTTACTTCCATCTTAAAGCAGGTAGCTAAAAGTGCAGAAAAACAAAGTCGTGCTTACCAGCAGAGTTATGAATCTCAGGCGTTTAGGGAAAATGTCCATGTAGACGATCAAATGAAGGTTTCGAAACCCAAACACGAGCAGCGCAAAAAGGTTGATCCGGATGATTTTGTAGAAGACGTCGAGTTTGAAGAGATGTAATGGGATTCGCTTTATTTGCTTCCTTTCCCCAATTGATTCTTAGCTACCCAAAAGTATCCCACCACTCCCAAAGAAATAGGAAATAAGGGTACAGCAAATCGGGAAGCACCAGAAGTACCGGTCAACCCTGCTACATATACTATAAATATCCCGATGACCATGCGGATTTCCAGAGGGAGTCGTTTGTTGAATAGTACCCAGAAGACTATTCCCCAACGTATTAAGTTGCCTGTCAGGATGAGTCCCAACAAACACAACACGCCTATGGGTTGTGTTGCAATATATTGCCAAATCCCCGCATATCCTTCCTCACTAAAGGTTCGTTGAAGACCTTTCCCCCCTACCTCTTCAAGTCCGAAAAAGTGATAGAGATCAAATCTACCTGGATCCAGGAAAAAGTTTGCCATCCCTTTTAGGTGCATAGCGAGGTAAGGAATTAGATGTTTTTGGAGGATACCGATGGAATAAGACGATATAAGTTTTTGCTGGCCTTCATAGGAGGGTATGGTAAACATGACTTCAAGTACACTGTCATTCATGGCAGTGGCTCGTTCTGCACCGTATTCCTGGGAAAGTAAGTTGTAAGTGGTGTACTGAAATAAACTGAGATTTTGGATGCTGGAAAAATGGTAGTATCCCGTCCGTTGCTGATTGTGTAGTTGGTACCCCAGGACTAAGAAAAGAGGAATAACCGCCCAAGTAACCATGGCCAATTTCCGCCACCTCCAACTGAGTATTCCGATCCCTAAAAGATGGGGAAAGGCTGCCAAATACATGATGGGTTTTGTAAAAATGGACAGGCACAGACATAGCGTGTAGCCAATTATGTATTTCGCTTGTTGACTGTGAAGAGCGATAAGAAGAGAAAAAATGCCACTCGTAAGTAAAAATTGAAACAAAATCTCTGTCATCACCAAATTGGTATACATAAACTGGGCAGGATATAGCAGAATCAACAGCGGGATAAGAATGGGGAGGAAAGGAGATTCATTGATCTTCACCTGTTGAAGTGCTAGCAAATGCTGCATCAGTTTCCACGCCAGAAGGAAATTCACTAGAGATAATACATTCTGGATGAGAAGAAGTAGAAAGGGAAACCCTCCTATCCATTTTACAGTCCCAATTAAAGCAGGATAAACCGGAGGCCTCTTCGTATAGAAATCTATTCTTTTAGGACCTTTCCACTCTCCACTGTAGAGAATGCCTTCCAGGAGAAGATTTTCTCCCGCCAAAATGTACTCCTCCGAATCTTTCAACACATACCTTCCCTTACTGAGTTGGTAAGAAAAGTAGATTCCGTGAAGGATTATCAGGAAATACCAACAATATCGGATCGGAATTCTAGGCATTAAGCGTAGGATTTTTGCTGGAAAATGATAAAATTAAAAACAATACAAAGAACCGGGAAGATTTTCATCAATAATATTTTAGCAATATTAATACATGGTTACATACAAACCTTATATAGGACTTACCGTCCTTCTTTTTACAATTTCGATAGGTATGGGTCAAGATCGCATAACGGGTGAATATTTTGCCACACGATCAGAAGTGATAGCCAAGCATGGAATGGCAGCAACTAGTCAACCCCTGGCCACGCAGGTAGCCCTAGATATTCTCAAAGCGGGTGGAAATGCAATAGACGCTGCCATAGCTGCCAATGCCACCCTAGGGTTAATGGAACCAACAGGCTCTGGGATTGGGGGAGACTTATTTGCCATTGTCTGGGAGGCAAAGAATAAGAGACTATACGGCTTAAATGCCAGTGGAAGGTCCCCCAAAGGCTTAGAACTATCCTATTTCCAAGAGCAGAAACTTGCTTCTGTACCCTATCGTGGGGCTTTATCTATTTCTGTTCCAGGATGTGTAGATGGATGGTTCGAGCTGCACGGCAAGTTAGGCAAACTTCCGATGGAAGATATACTGGCCCCAGCAATTTCCTATGCACGAGAAGGGTTTCCTGTTTCAGAACTAATTGCACATTATATACAGCTGCATGCCAAAGGAGGAATGGCAGATTTACCCTTTTTCAAGGAGACCTACATGCCTTCTGGACAGGCCCCTCTGAAAGGAGAACTTTTCCAAAATCCTAACCTTGCCAATACCCTGGAGACGATTGCCAAGGGAGGAAGAGATGTATTTTACAAAGGGCCCTTGGCCCAGAAAATGGCAAATTACATCAAGGAATCAGGGGGTTTCCTTTCCCAGGAAGACTTTGCGCAGCATCGTTCGGAGTGGATAGACCCAGTCTCTACTACCTACCGGGGATATGAGGTATGGGAACTTCCCCCCAACGGTCAGGGAATTGCCGCATTGCAAATGTTAAACCTACTGGAACCTTTCGATCTGGCCTCCATGGGATTCAATAGCGCAGAATATGTTCATACCTTGGTTGAGGCGAAAAAAATTGCCTATGAGGATCGTGCAAAATACTACGCGGACATGGATTTTAATGACGTTCCTGTGGATTGGCTAATATCAAAAGAATACGCACAAGAGCGCTTACCCCTCCTAGATCCCCAGCGTGCTGCATCTCGCTATGATGCAGGAAAGTTAAAAGACGGAGATACTATTTACTTAACCGTTGCGGATGAGGAAGGGAATATGGTCTCCTTTATCCAAAGTAATTTTGCAGGAATGGGATCAGGAGTCATTCCTGGAGATATGGGATTTATGTTTCAAAACCGCGGAGCCTTATTTTCTCTGGAAGAAGGGCATTTTAATGTATATGAACCCGGGAAGCGACCGTTCCATACCATCATCCCTGCCTTTGTGACAAAAGATGGCGAGCCCTTTATGAGTTTCGGCGTAATGGGAGGAGATATGCAGCCCCAGGGACATGTGCAAATCTTGGTAAATATGATTGATTTTGGAATGAACCTCCAAGAGGCAGGAGATGCTCCTCGGATTAGACATTCTGGAAGTTCTTCCCCTAGAGGAAATATTATGAAGGACGGAGGAGTTATATATATGGAAACGGGATTCGACTATAAGGTCATGCGCAATCTCCGCCAAATGGGCCATACGATTGAGTTTAATCCCGGTGCCTATGGAGGATATCAAGCTATCCTCTTTGATAAAGACCAAGGCGTCTATTATGGTGCATCGGAATCAAGGAAAGATGGCCAGGCGGCAGGGTATTGAATGATATACCTGCCAATAGACAGTTGCTATTTGTAGCCATATGCATACTTAACTTACGCCCCTTTGGACTGTGATTTCGGACCCAAGAATCCAATTTAGTAAGCACATGCACATATTTTCGAAAGTGACCTTGAGCTCGGTACTGTTTTTACAGGTTATAAGCTTGGCTTGCATAAGCCAACCAGCTACAGAGGTGTACCTGTTTGACATTTCTTACGAAGCGTATAGGCCTACCTTGTCCAATCCCAGGAACATTTCTGAGAATCCCGGGTATGACAATCAGCCTGCATTTCTTCCTGATGGAAAAGGGTTGCTATATGCTTCTACAAAAGAAGGACAGACAGATATTGTTAGGTATGACCTTACCTCTGGAACCAAGGTTTGGCTTACGCGGACTTCGGGAAGTGAATATTCTCCTATGGTTATGCCGGATGGAAAACACTTTTCTGCTGTACGATTGGAGGTGGACGGTACGCAGCTATTGTATAAATACCCTCTCGACCCGGGACGAGAAGAGATCTTGGTTCCTAACTTGAAAATTGGATACTACTGTTGGGTAGATGCGAATACCTTAGCAACCTTTGTTTTAGGAGAGCCTCCCACTTTGCAAATAGTTAGACCCAATAACGGAAAACTACTCAGTTTCAAAAAAGAGAAAAATGTAGTGTTAAAGGAAAATATTGGTCGGTCCATCCAAAAGATTCCGCTCACAAAAGAAGGCATTAGTTATATCCAGGTAGAGCCTAATGGGAAACGGGTAATATATGCCATGGATTCCAGAACCGGAGCTCGATCCCGACTAATTGAACCCTTAGAAGATTCACAGGATCTTGTCTGGACCTCTGATGGGACTATTTTCATGGGGCAGGGGAGTAAACTATACAGGTGGACAAGAGGGGTTAATTTGGATTGGGAAGTAATTGCGGACTTAAGTGTATATAACCTATCCCATATTTCACGGTTGGCTTTACATCCCTCGGGGAAAATGCTTGCCCTTGTAGTGGCTGAAGAAGAACTCGCACAGAATGAACGGTAATCCTGTTGGAATTTTGGGGGTCCCCTTTGATGAAAAGTCCTCCTATCTTCGAGGTGCTGCAGCTGCTCCGCCGATTATCCGAGAATCGCTTTTTTCCGAAGCCTATAATCCTTATTCAGAGAAAGGAGTTATGGTTGACAAGGCCGAGATTCGGGATTTTGGCAATTTGTCTATCGATTCTTACGAAACTATCGAACCTCAAGTACGCCAAATCCTCCAGAAATCTGTCCGTTTGTTGAGCTTTGGGGGAGACCATTCCATCGTTTATCCTCTTATCAAAGCTTATACAGCCTACTATGGGAAGGTGCATATTCTTCAAATTGATGCCCATGGGGATTTGTATGATGAGTTTGAGGGAGATCGCTATTCCCATGCCTGCCCATTTGCTAGAATTATGGAGGCAGGATTGGCGCATTCCTTAACCCAGGTGGGCATTCGCAGTCTTACTCCTCACCAACGCCAGCAAGCCGTGCGCTTTGGGGTGGAAGTCATTGAGATGAGAGACTATGTGCTAAAAAAAATCCCTTCTCTTGAAGGACCGCTTTACTTATCCTTGGATTTGGATGGATTAGATCCCGCTTATGCTCCGGGAGTGTCTCATCAGGAAGCGGGTGGATTTACCAGCCGGCAGGTGATAGATATCATCCAGCAGCTACCCCTTCCCTTAATTGGGGCAGATATTGTCGAACTCAATCCCACAAGAGACATTGGGGGAATTACCGCAGCTTTGGCTGGAAAACTAGCCAGGGAGATTCTCGCAAATATGATAGGTGGTTAATTTTCGATTTTTTATCATAATTGAGTTAATTCGGGGACTAGCGTGGGGACAGGAATAAAATACATACCTCCGAGTTTACACGTTAATAACCCGAAACTTTAAACGAGTACTTTACATATGGACACCTTTACACTCGACAATTTTTTTACATTGGGTATGCTTGTTTTGTTACAAGCCGTTTTAGGATTTGATAACTTGTTGTACGTATCGCTGGAATCTCAATCAGCTCCACTTGAAAAGCAGGCCTATGTGCGTCGCTTGGGGATTGGTCTGGCAATTTTCCTTCGAATTGCGCTACTATTTATCCTCGTTTCTGTGATAGACCTCTTTCAGGATCCTGTTTTTTCCATCCACTGGGAAGGCGTTCTTGAAACTGAGTTTAATATTCATAGCCTCATTGTGCTGATAGGAGGGGCATTTATCATGTATACTGCTACCAAAGAGATTTGGCATATGATATCCATGGAAGAACATGAACATGCAGCAGGTAACAAAGAGACTAAGTCGGTTGCAAGTGTAATCACGATGATCGTGATCATGAATATCGTTTTTTCCTTTGATTCGATTTTGAGTGCAATGGCCCTAACGGAAGTATTCTGGGTGATGGCTACAGCGATAATCATCGGGGGGCTTTTAATGATCGCCCTGGCAGATCGCATCTCCAATTTCCTCAAGAAAAACCGTATGTATGAGGTTTTAGGGCTGTTTATCTTATTTATTGTGGGGATTATGCTCTTGACCGAAGGAGGCCATTTGGCCCATATGGAATTGTTTGGTAGCCATATTACTCCCCTTAGTAAAACCACCTTTTACTTTGTCATCTTCTTCTTGGTATTAAATGATGTTGTGCAGGGGAAATACCAGAAAAATTTGGTAAAAGCTAAAAAATCTCAGCAAAAAGAAGCCCATTAAAAAAAGGTTTGGAAATCCCCAAGGAATCCTCTACTTTAGTTGTGCAAGGTAGCTGTTGCTACCGCCAACAGGAAAGTAAGCAGCGGGAATTGACCCAATGCGAGGCCTGTTGTTAAGTTTAACTTAAAGTAAAGGAGGTAATCAAATGACTAGTCATTCCAGTTGCTATTTCATCACCATTAAACCTAATAGAAGGTTTTAAGGCTCTGAGATGTTGATACCTTCGTTAGCTTTAGGTGAGACTGCCCAGCAGTAATTACGAAATAGAAAGTTAATAAAGGAATAAGCCGGTACCGTAGCGGGTGCCGGTTTTTTTTATTTATTTGATTGAAAGTTGCTAGATTTAGATTTGGGGTAGTAATTTCTCATCAGAAAGGAAGTATCGAGACTCCTAAGATAGGGTTAACTTGTTGGTACGCCTCAAATTTTAAAACCTCAAACGCACTTCATGAAAGAACAATTTAGCAGTCGCTGGGGACTTATTCTCGCCTCCCTCGGCATGGCAATCGGTGCTGGTAATCTTTGGCGCTTTCCCAGACTTGCTGGCCAATATGGAGGTACTTTTTTGGTCCTTTGGATTTCCTTCCTATTTATCTGGTCTATCCCCATCTTATTAGCGGAGTTTTCCATGGGAAAGGAAGTAAAAAAAGGGGTAATAGGTTCTTTTGGGACAATCACGGGGAAATCCTACACGTGGATGGGCTTTTTCATTGCCATGTGTACACTAGGAATAGCCTTCTACTATTCGGTGGTAACGGCTTGGGGTATAAGGTATTTGGGATTTTCTCTTTTCAATGGGTACCAGGAACTCACAGGTGGAGTTACCCTTCAGCAAAAACTGACAGAAGATCCCCAACACCTCATCCTATTTTGGGAATCCTTATCTTCTGAAAACCTCCTTACTGTTGGTCTGCATATCTTAGCGGTGGTAATAGGTTGCCTATTGCTCTACCGGGGAATTCAGCAGGGATTAGAGCGGGCAAATAAACTGCTTATTCCTACCTTGTTTGTATTAATGGTGCTCATCAGTATTCTTTCCCTTAATATGGAAAAGGGAGTTTTGGGGCTAGAATATATGTTTTCCATTAAGCCTGAACTATTCAGGAACCCTACTGTCTGGATTGAAGCGCTCTCACAGTCCGCTTGGTCCACAGGAGCAGGGTGGGGATTGATGATGACCTTATCTGCTTACAGTAAGCAGGATGAAGATGTTACGTTAAACATATTTATTAGTGGCTTTGGAAATAACACAGCCTCCTTATTGGCAGGATTTGCCATATTACCGGCTGTTTTTGCACTTGCCTCAAATGAGGCAGATGCCGTAAGCTACCTGCAAAGTGGTAATCAAGCGCTTACCTTTAGCATTATTCCTAGCCTTTTTTCAGGGATTTCTGGAGGAATATTTCTTTCGATTGTTTTTTTTGTAGCCTTTTGTCTCGCGGCTTTCAGCTCTTTTCTGGCTATGTTAGAATTGTTCATTTTACTTCTTGGGGACCTGAATATCCCAAGAAAGAAAGCTGTTTTATGGGTTGGGGGAATATGTATACTCATGGGATTACCTTCGGCTTGGTCACTAGACTTTTTCAACAACCAAGACTGGGTTTGGGGGATAGGACTTATTATTTCGGGAATGTTTATCATTTTCTCGGTCCTTAAGAATGGAGCCAAGCGCTTCAAGGAACAATACATCGATAAGGATTCAGATTTTCAGGTGAACACTACCTACTTTGTCTCTACGCTCTCGCTCAACCTAGTTTTTGCCCTGATCTTGATTTACTGGTGGATGTCGAGGGGATACGATGCCAATCCTTGGTGGGATGAATCTGGAAACTGGAACGTACGCAGTATTTACAGCAACGCAACCATAGTTACCCAGTGGGGAGCCCTTATTCTTATAGGAATTTTACTCAATGGATGGCTGTATAGGAAATTTGTAGTAAATAAAACGGAAGTAAGCGAAAGTATATAGTCAAAACTAAGAGACAATCTCTATTGATATGACAACTTATAGTATGATCAGTATGATACTCATTGTAGGAATCGTCGTTGGAGGCTTCTTGTATTTTTTGCGCATTGCCATCAAAAAGGAATCTGGTAAACGGTAGGGAGGAAAGTACAAATAGCAAGCTTTCCTTCAACATCCGGCCCCATGCCAATCCGGCCCAATTCTCTGTGCCTCAGTGTCTCTGCGTTCAATTTACCCAAGAGCCACAAAGGTGTTCCACACCCCCAGAGCACATATAAAGCGCAAGCAACACCGCCTAATACCTTACTTCCTCGGAGGCGTAACCATTATATGAGCGCCATGCGTTCCCGGAAACATAATCCAAGGCTCCCCTG
>JBCCTX010000097.1:0-22394 GCA_039197765.1 Bacteroidota bacterium | reverse complement strand
TCGAACCCTCAACCTCCTGATCCGTAGTCAGGTGCTCTATCCAGTTGAGCTACGAGTGCATTTTTGAATGGGAAGCAAAGATAGGGATTGGACTCAAAAGGACCAAAAAAATATTAGAGAGCAATACTGAATAGTGGTCCATGGTTAGATAGTCCACAGACCACAGTTTTTTAGACAAAATTTAAAGAAATCGTGTGATTAAATAAAATGACTAGAAGAGAGACAGATATCTCTAAAAGAGTTAAGTCCGATTCCTTTAAATTCTCAGCGTTGCTTAGCTTCAGCTAAGTCCCCCTAAGTCCGTGTCCGTCTGCATCTAAAAAATAATCCAAAAAGCAGAATTCCCTCTGCATCCTAATTCCCCCCAAACTGCCCCGGCTGCAACCTCACATGCAAGCCCACAGCTGCATAGTACACCCCCACCGGCGCTAATTCTAGGTTCGCTCCCAGCTTCCCATCGAAAAATACACTTGCCCCAATCACCGGCTGTAGGCCCACATTACTCAAGGTAAATTCCCGCAACGGATCATAACCCGCAACGGTATTGGTAGAGTTGGCTGCCCAGTTGGTATAACTCCCTCGAAGCCCCAAATACAAGTCTATATCCTCATCCCGAACCACATGCAATAAGAGCCGAGCCCCAAAATTGAGGCAGCGAATATCATCCACAAAATCGCCTTGGCTATCGTCAAATTTGATCTCATAAGATTGATACGAAAAAGCAAGGCCTAAACTTACGAGGTCCGAAAATGAATAGTCACCCATAATATTCAGCACGGGGCGAGAATTTCCTTCCACCCCTGTTGTACCCGTAACTACGTCAAAAATGGTCCCGATCAGACTTGCACCGACACTCGCCGTAAGCCCAATTTCCCCCTCACGAGTGTCCTGAGAATGAATTTTTCCCATAATTAAAAAAATAGTACAAAAAAGGGAAATAACTATTTTTAAATTTTTCTTACCCATTTTTTTCGTCTCTTTCTTCATTTTTTTATGTGTGAGTTATTGTTTTCTGCGCATTTCTACTAACTTTACATAAGATAAAGTACCCACCTTAACTGCTATCGACCAGGGCGTAGCATATTTTTTTTACATTTTTGTCAAAATATTCCACACAACAGAATACCCAATGGGATAAATTTGAACCTTAGATATGTATGCTATCGCCTACATATACTCTAAGTGCTAACTTTTACCCAGTATGACGAATTCACCTTTTGTAACACTTTTGCTTGATGGGCTATGGGACTTGCTATCAGACGAATGGAAGGCAGTTTTAGCGGAAAATCTTGAGCTAGAAGGGTTTTTCAACGAGAACGACATTGATTACATTCTCACCCTTTCAGAACTCGATTGTTCCAACAGTAAAATTACCGACTTGTATCCCTTATACTTTATGCCACAATTAGAGCATTTAGATATAAGCGATACGCCCATTTGGAACTTTAGTCCAATCGCTTCTCTAGAGAACTTAAAGACCCTTTCAGCCACTTTTTGCCACATTGAAGACACCCATGTTTTCTCTAACCTACACTCACTTGAGGTCTTAGATATTTCTTATCCTAAAACGCATCGCGTGGATATGGAAGGTCTGAGAGCTTTGACAAATCTCAAAGAACTGTATTGTAATGGATGTGCTATTACATCGCTAGATTGCATCCACCAGTTGCCAAATCTGAAAACGCTTTCCGTATTCTTTAACCACATACAAGAGGCGGAATTTACCTACTACAGAAGTTTAAATCCTGATTGTTGGATCTTGAAATAACGAAAGATTTGATCAAAAACATAACCCTTTCAGGCTGCCTTTCTAGGCAGCCTTTTTTTTGTGTCAATCCAAACTGCCTACATCAAACCCTACCCACCCTTGTTTAGGGTGTCAACCCATCGGATGACCCGCTTCAATGCATCGGCTGCATCGATCTTTACAACTAATTCCTCAACCTTAGCATTCATATTCTTACACGAAAAAGACTTCTCAATGAAACAAACAACCACACACATGAAAGTATCTTTTGACGCTGCCGATCAACTAATGCACATTTCTCTTGAATATTTATTCCCTTTGTTCTACATTCGCAGCCGAATGTTTAATTTTCTTTTTGAAAAAAATACATTTTCCAATGATTTTTCCCAACCTTTTATAGCATCACTCGTAGGTTAGCAAGAAACTTTGAACACTTTGAAAGTTTCCCGAGTTTTCTTCTAAACTAACCAACATTTGGATACGAGGAATCGCATTCTTACCCACGCAACAAATCTGTTCCTGAAATATGGAATAAAGACTGTGTCGCTCGACCGATTGGTGAGGGACCTTGGAATCTCTAAAAAGACTCTCTACCAACTATTTGCGAATAAGTCGCTCCTTGTTCAGGAGGTTTGTCAAAACATAGTTAACGAGGAAGAAGGGATCTGTGATGGGATCATTGAGGTGTCTGAAAATGCAGTAGATGAACTGGTAAAGTATATGCAACACTCTATTCACCAGTTTCAGAGGATTTCACCCAAAATGATTTATGAAGTACGCAAGTATTATCCAGATGGATGGAAAATTTTTGAACGACACAGCTCTGAATATGGAGTCTTGAAAGTAGAAGAAAATCTTATCAGAGGAATATCAGAGGGATTATACAGACCTGAAATAAATGTAAATATTGTCTCAAGAATGCGTGTTAATTCAATTAACACAGAGTTTGATCCCACGCTTTTCCCTGAAGATGAATTCAACCTAATAGAAATACACTTTCAACTGTTCCAGATCTACCTCTATGGTATTGCAACCGAAAAAGGTAGATCACTTATTGAAACCTACTTAACACATGAATTCTATCAATCCTAATCAACCTACACCCAAACACAGCAATCGAGGAGGAATCTTTCTGTTCCTACTTGCTATTCTGCTCTATGGAAAAGGTTTCGCTCAAATCGCTTCGGAAGCGATGAACCTTGAAGCCTGCATAGCTTATGGCCTAGAACACAGTCCGACCTTATCTAAGGCTCGTATGGACGAAGCCATAGCTAAAAAAGACGTGAACATTGCTCTTGCCAGTGGCCTACCTCAAATAGAAGGCCAGGCAGATATCCAAAATAACTTTGAGTTACCGGTATTTGTCCTTCCAGGAGAAAACGGAGAGCCACAATCAATTCCTTTTGGATTGCCCTGGCAAGCCTCTGCAGGCATGACAGTCAACCAATTAGTTTTTGATGGTAAATTTTTCCTCGGCCTTAAAGCCGCCAAAACACTCGAAGAGCTTACCCAGATTTCTACGCAAAGGGGCCGCGAGCAGGTAGCTTTTGACGTCAGCAGAGCCTATTACATGGTATTGGTTTCTGAAGAGCGCTTAACCCAACTGGAAGCAAACCTGGAACGGGTAGAGAAACTGTATCAAGAAACAGATGCCTTGCATAGAGAAGGATTTGCGGAAAAGCTAGATGTCGAACGGCTGGAAATTAACCTCAATAACCTGAAAGCTGAAAAGGATCAATTGGCACAACTTATTCCTGTGAATGAGGCTGTTCTGAAGTTCCAGATGGGAATGTCCGTTGATTCCAGTTTAGAACTGGTTAAAGAACTCGGTGAATTTGAAGCTGCCCGCCTTTCACTCGAAGATCAGGCTATGTATGA
The DNA here is from genome assembly GCA_039197765.1 of Bacteroidota bacterium. Lineage (GTDB taxonomy): Bacteria > Bacteroidota > Bacteroidia > J057 > J057 > JBCCTX01. The sequence goes on along the minus strand of JBCCTX010000097.1, from coordinate 18,769 downwards.
TCCACGAAATCGACTGGAGTATCAGGCTTTGGAAACTCAGCGAGCACTGGAAACCCTTAATATGCGGCGATATAAAGTTGATTTCTTACCTAATCTCTATGCATTTGGGAACTATGCATGGAACTGGCAATGGGACGCTCAGCAAGACTTCTCTTTCCAAACTGGAACGGTTGGCTTACAGCTCAATGTACCCATTTTTGATAGCTTCCGCAAAACCAATGAAATCCAAAAGGCCCGCATCAACGTGGATAAAATCAACAGAGACATGGAGACTTTGGTGAATAGTTCGCAACTGGAATTCCGACAGTCCTTGACTAGCCTGAACAATTCATTGAGTAGGCTGGAATCTCAAGAGAAGAATAAAATACTTGCAGATAAAGTCTATCGCATTAGCCGTATAAAATATACAGAAGGGGTAGGCTCTAGCCTAGAAGTAAATGAGGCAGAGACCCAACTCAAGCAATCCGAATCCTTATACCTTAACAGCCTTCTGGAATTCATCCTAGCCAAGCTAGAGTTGGATAAACTCAGAGGGGTTTTTAGATCCTATTAACTACAAAAAATATCTAGATATGAAACCCATATTCAACTTACTCATCTATAGCTTCATAGCCTTGATATTGGCTGCCTGTGGAAGCCAACAAGCTGAGTCCTTAGAGTCCAAGAAAGCAGAGCTAAAGAAGCTAAAAACGCAGCTCGTTTCATTGAATTCTCAGATTGAGAAGCTCGAAACAGAAATCCAGAAGGAAGATCCTGAACAAATACGAGAAGCTCGGAAAATACCTGTAGTAATCGAGCCCCTTAGTACACAAGAATTTAGCCACTACCTAAAAGTTCAAGGGCAGGTTGAGGCCAATAAAAATATCCTCATCAGCCCCAAAACAGCCGGAAATATTGAGGCAATCTACGTGAAAGAAGGCCAATCTGTGAGTAAAAACAAAACACTTGCAAAGATCGACAATGCCGTTCTTCAAAGGAGCATCGAGGAAGTAAATACGCAATTGGAATTGGCCAAGACCCTGTATCAAAAGCAGAAGAACTTGTGGGATCAGGAAATCGGTACAGAGGTACAGTATTTGACCGCCAAAAACCAAATGGATCTACTAAAAAAGCGGCTAGGGACCTTGAAAGAGCAAGCAGCTATGGCTATGGTGTATGCACCTTTTGCAGGAGTGGTAGACGAAATTTTCCCGAAGGTTGGGGAAAGTACAGGACCCGGGATGCCCTTTTTCCGAATTGTAAATACAAGCGATCTCAGTTTGGCTGTTCAACTATCGGAGGCCTACATTCCGCATGTAAAACGGGGAGATGAGGTCAAAATCTATTTTCCTGCACTGGATGAAGAGATTACTGCTCGAATCAGTTCGGTAGGGCAGTCCATCGACCCCAACAAGCGCACCTTTGAAATCGAGGTAAAACTGCCTCCAAGGGCACGGTATAAGGCCAATATGTTTGGAGAGGTTTCTATTAGAGATCAACAAAGAGACGAGGCACTCGTCTTACCTGTGAATATAGTCCAACGCTCTGAGAAAGGGCCATTTGTATATATCGCACAGAAAGGGGAAGGCGAGCAATGGCTAGCAGCCAGGAAACTCATTGAAACAGGCCTGAGCTACAATGGAGAGATCGAAGTAGTCTCTGGGTTGGAAGCAGGCGAGCAAATTATCACGACTGGGTATAAAAACCTAAGCGACGGAACTGAATTGATTTTACAGTAGAAAACAGAGGAGAGACTCATTTATCGAGAGAAAAGAGACTTAATTAAATACGTATGGCCTTAATTACCTCTCATATCTGGCTTCTCAATTCATACTTCTGGTTTTCTTTCCAAAAATCCTACAATCATGCCAAAAAATACATTTAGAGAATTCCCCATATCGAGTTGGGCAATTGAAAATCGAACCACGATTTTCCTACTAACCCTGATTGTGACACTCGTGGGGCTGATTTCCTTCCAGTCCTTACCTAAGGAAAACTTCCCCGAAGTGGCGTTTCCTGTCATCTATGTATCTACTCCCTATCCCGGAACTTCTCCGCAGGATATGGAAAACCTTGTAACTCGTAAAATCGAGAACGAGGTCAACAGCATAGAAGGAATTAAAAAAATAAACAGTACCTCTATCCAGGATTATTCCTCTGTATTCATTGAATTTGAAACGGGAGTAGATCTGGAAGATGCGAAGTTAGATGTAAAAGATGCCGTAGACCGCGCCAAGAGCGAACTCCCTACAGATCTTCCTAGCGATCCCCAGGTCTTGGATATAAACCTCTCAGAAGTACCCATCATGTTCCTTAATATTTCGGGGAACTATGACAATGTGACCCTGAAACGCTATGCGGAAGATATTCAAGATGAAATTGAAAAAATAGCCGAAATACGGCGGGTAGATATCGTAGGAGCTCCAGAGCGAGAGATCCAGGTAGATGTCGACCTCAATAAGATGCAGGCACTCAATATCTCCCTTTCGGATATTGAGTCTGCTATTGCAAGTGAAAATGTAATCATTTCTGGTGGAGAAATCGATATTCAAAATCAGAAAGTAGCGGTTAGAGTTAATGGAGAATTCCAATCGGTCCAAGACCTTGAAAATATCGTGGTGCGATCCATGCAAGGAAACTTGGCCTATTTGAGGGATATAGCCCATGTAGAAGATGGGTTTGAGGAAACAGCGAGCTATGCCCGACTGGAAGGAGAACCTGTAATTACCTTAAATGTCATCAAGAAAGCAGGAGAAAACTTGGTTTTTGCCTCCGATAAAATCGTGGTACTACTGGACGAATTGAAGGCACGGAAACTCCCTGCGGGACTTACCCTAACCCTTTCAGCAGATCAGTCTCGCATGACCATCAATCAAATCAATGAATTGACCAATACCATCATATTTGGTTTTCTATTGGTTACCCTTGTTTTGATGTTCTTTATGGGGGTAAGGGACGCCCTATTCGTAGGTTTGGCGATTCCTTTGGCTTCATTTATTTCCTTTATGTTCATTCCTTCGCTTGGATTTACCCTCAATATTGTTGTGCTGTTTTCCTTTATTCTTGCGATGGGAATTGTAGTGGATAATGCCATTGTGGTAATTGAGAATACCTATCGAATATTTACAGAAGAGGGTTTACCGATTGTTCCCGCTGCCAAGAAAGCGGCAGGTGAGGTAATTGCTCCAGTATTTGCAGGAACCCTAACTACCATTTGTCCCTTTCTTCCCCTTCTATTTTGGCCCGGAACCACTGGGGACTTCATGAAATATATCCCCATTGTCCTCATAATCACGTTGTTTGCTTCCTTATTTGTGGCTTATGTGATCAATCCCGTTTTTGCGGTCCAGTTTATGAAGCGGGAAGATCCCGACCAGCCTCGAAACAAATCCAGGGTTTGGGTCTACGCAGGTATCCTCGCCTTTCTAGGGCTAGCCTTTCATTTGGTAGGATCTCCCGCACCAGGCAACTTGTTTATTTTCATTGCCTTATTTCTGCCCTTTGAAGCATTTTTATTGCGGCATGCCATCAACTGGTTTCAGATGCTGGCTTTGCCTTCTCTCAAGCGCGGATATAAAAATCTACTAAACTGGTCTCTGCGTGGATGGAATCCCGTGATCGTTTCAGCTATTATCCTTTTTATTCTCGTCCTCTCTGTGTTCTCCTTTACCTATAGGGTTCAATCCGGCACCATGCGCTTTGTCCTATTTCCTGAAGGGGAACCCAATTTTGTCTATGTCTATAATGAACTTCCAACGGGAACCAATATCGAGGTAACAGACTCCGTAACCCGAATCTTGGAAGCTAAAACCAACGCGGTATTGGCAGATAATGGGAACATTACCCGTTCAAAGATCACCAACATCGCCGTGGGTGCAGGGGATGCAAATTCCTTTGATCAGGGTTCTTCAAAGCCCAACAAGGGAAAAATTACGGTTGAATTCGAAGAAGTGAAAAAACGCCAGGGGAGATCTACTCGAGAAATTCTGGAAACAATACGGGAGGAACTCCAGGGAATTTCCGGCACTCAGGTAACGGTCGAACAAGAGCCAACAGGCCCTCCAGGAAGTGCACCGGTTCAAATTGAAGTATTTTCTGAGGACTTCGATTCCCTCATGGTAATGTCCACAGATCTTTATGGATACCTGGATTCCCTCAATATCCCAGGAGTAGAAAAACTCAAATGGGACGTAGATGAAAAAAGGCCAGAAGTACTGATCAATATTAACCGAAGCAAAGCACAGGAGCTTGGAATTAGTACGGGTCAAATAGGAAGCGTACTCCGAACCGCTGTATTTGGAAAGGAAGCCGCCAAATTCAGGACCAATGAAGATGAATTCCCGATCCAAGTTCGCCTAATGGAAAAATATAGGGAAGACCTAAGCTCTTTGGTCAATATGAATATTACCTTCATGGACCAGGCCAATGGTCAATTCAAATCTGTTCCTATTTCTTCCATTGCCAATATTGAATATACAGAAGCCTATGGAGGAATCAACCGGACAGACTTGAAAAAGTCGGTAACCCTATCTTCCAATCTTCTGATGGGATTCGATGTCAATCAGGTGAATTCCGAAATAGAATATTGGATTGGAAAATTTGTCGACCAAGGACGTAGCAATTCAGAAATTGATGAAATAAAAATAGGCGGCCAAATTGAGGACCAACAAAAAGAAGGGGCTTTTCTGGGGCAGGCCTTTGGCTTTGCGATTCTTTTGATTTTCCTTATCCTGGTTACCCAATTCAACTCTTTCAGCAGTGTACTCATCATCCTGAGTCAAGTATTTCTGAGTATTGTTGGGGTATTCCTATTTTATGGACTTACAGGCTCCGACTTTTCAGTGGTATTATCCGGAGTGGGAATTGTCGTATTAGCAGGGGTCGTGGTGAACAATGGGATTATCCTATTGGACTTCATTGAAATCAAACGCAAAGAAGGGCTTCCTCTGCGAGAAGCTATTGTAGAGGGAAGTTCTATTCGCTTGACGCCTGTCCTTCTTACAGCCACTTCAACCGTATTGGGATTATTGCCACTAGCTGTTTCGCTTCAGGTAAACTTTGGGACCTTATTGAGTGATTTAGATCCACAAATTTTCTTTGGCGGAGATAGTTCTGCCTTCTGGGAGCCTTTTTCTCAAACCATCATTTTTGGTCTATCCTATGCTACCCTGATTACCTTATTGGTAGTGCCTATGATGTATTATGGAGTACAAAATGCTAAAGATGCTTGGAAGAATTGGATAAGTCCTCCTCAAAAACCCGACCATACGCCTGACGGAGATTACGATAACCCGGAAGATATATTTTCCGATCAGGAAGCACTGGAATTCAGCGAATAAGTTATAACTTAGCTCGAAATTATTCCATGCAGCGTCTATTTCATGTATTGCAACTAAGCATACTGTTACAAATAGGCCTGGTGAAGGGTTTGCTCGCTCAAACAGATCCGCCCTCCTACGGAGCGCGAGCAGGAGCACTAGGTCATGCATTTACAGGAGTTAGCGGAGAGTTTTGGAGCCTCTATCACAATCCTGCAGGGATTGCGGAAGTTTCAAGCCTTTCCGCTGGCTTGTTTTTTGAGCAGCGCTTTTTGCTATCCGAGTTGAACTTCGGTTCTGGGGGTCTCGTAATACCCATTTTCAACAAGCAAGCCCTAGGGCTTCAACTTCACAGTTTTGGCTTTAGTGCTTACCAAGAAAATCGAGTTTCTCTCTCTTATGGTATTGCGGCTTTTGAAAATTTTTCCATAGGGGTACGGGCAAATTACAACTTGTTCTCCATCGAAGACCTAGGCGATGCCAATGCTTTCTTTGTAGATGTAGGACTCCAAGCCAGGATCAGTCCCGAACTTACCCTTGGAATCACCGCTACCAATGTGAATCGGGTCCGGATCAAAACCCAGACCCTACAGGAGGATCTCCCCACCCGTGTTTCGGCAGGGCTAGCCTATCGGCCAACCGAAAAAGTAATGTTCGTTGCAGACCTACAGAAAGACGTAAACCATGAGGTGTCCTTCCGCGGTGGGGTGGAGTATGCTATTGCTCCTTCTTTCTATGCACGAGTAGGTGCTGGTAATGAACCGCTAACTTGGAGTGCAGGGTTCGGTATATTATTTGGTCCAATGTCGCTGGATGCTTCGCTAAGCCACACAGAAATTCTCGGCTATACCCCCACTCTTTCCCTTACATATGAGGTAAACCGCAAAAGTACAGAGACCAATCCCATCAATCCCTTGTAAAAACCTAGTATAAGATAAGGAATGATAAGGCTCCTTGCTACATATAGAAATCTTAATATTTCTCCTACATTTAGGTGCCTTTTTCTATGCCTATTTTTTTCTACCCTACTTCCCAAAATCGGATGGACCCAGATCGATAGTACCCAAATTGACACAACTTTAACGGGAGATGAGGCTATAGACCAGGAAATCGAGGACATCGTAACCTCTGTTGAAATCGATGAAGAGGTAGACTATACCATTATTACAGATATCCTGGAAGACTACCGTAACAGACCCCTTAACCTTAACACGGCCACAAAAGAAGAACTATTGTATTTACCTGGGATGAATGAGATTCTGGTGAATAACCTTGCCCAATATATCTTTGATTTTGGCGAATTGACTAGTGTATTTGAATTGCAGGCTATCAAGGGATTCAGCCCTGAATTTATTAATAAAATTCTTCCTTTTATCTCTGTACAAGAAGCACGAGCTGGGGATATTAGCCCAGGCACCTATCATCCCTCAGGTCCTAGCCTGGGAGAAGTCCTCCCCAACATCCGGCATGAATTCACCCAGCGCATCGTCTTTACCCTGGAAGAGGAACGGGGATATACAGATCCCGATACTTCCCTTAAATTTTTAACCAATGACCTGGGAGATACAACCGCTATTGACACTCAGTTATCTACCCGCTACCAAGGTACTCCCTATCGCTCCTACACCCGCTACCGAGCAAGATATGGTCAGAATGTAAGTATTGCGCTCACTGGGGAAAAAGACGCAGGGGAGGTATTTGAATGGGACCCCCAAAATAACCTGTATGGATATGACTTTGTATCAGGCCATATAGCTATTAAAAACTATGGAAATCTCAAGGATTTGGTTATAGGAGATTATAACCTTGCGATCGGGCAGGGGGTAATTCTTTCTAAAGGACTAGGCTTTGGAAAGGGAGCAGCCGTAATTAATTCCGTAAAAATGCCTCCGAGGGGAATTCAAGGCTACTCATCTGTGAATGAGAATCAATTTCTACGAGGTGCCGCAGCTCAACTTGCCTTCAAAAAATTGCATGTAACCTCCTTTTATTCCTCCAATAGACTGGATGCTTCTGCAAACGAAACTGATACCTTGACCAATGAGATCCTGCAGGTTTCTAGTCTTTCGTTAAGTGGCCTTCACCGAACGCCGAGTGAAATTGCCAAAAGACGTTCAGTCCAGGAAACGGTTATCGGTGGGAGGATTGCCTACAAAAGCCGAACCTTTACCCTTGGGACTACTGGCTATGTACAAACCTACGGAGCCCCAATTAATCGAACCCCTAATGCTTACAACCAATTCGCCTTCCGAGGAGACCAGAATTTCCTAGTAGGTATAGACTTCGATTGGGTGTATCAAAACTTCAATTTCTTCGGAGAGGTGGGCCGTTCAAAATCTGGAGGGATGGGGGGCGTAGTAGGATTTATGAGCGCCCTCTCCCCTACCCTGGATTTGGCAGCAGTTTTTCGACACTTTGACAAAGATTTTCACTCGTCTAAAGGATATACTTTTGCCGAAAGACCCACTGCACTTAACAATGAAACGGGCCTCTATCTAGGCGTAAAGATGAAGCTAAACCCTCAATGGACCATCAGTACGTATTTCGACCAGTACTACTTTGCGTTTAATCGCTTCGGGGCAAGTTTCCCCACTAAGGGATATGAAAACCTGATCCAGGTAGACTATAAACCCCGCCGCAGTACCCTAATCTACGCCCGTTTTCGAAGTGACAATAAGGAGGAAAATGGTTCTATATTTGAGGAAGGCCAACGCCTAGATTTCATTATTCCTACGCGGAAAAATAATTTCCGTATCCACTTCCAAAGTGCCTTAAACGATCAAGTAGAAATCAAATCTCGGGCTGAGTTTTCCTGGTTTACACGAGGAGAGACCGAAAAGCACCAGGGGGTCCTAATTTACCAAGACTTAAGCTGGAAGCCTGGATTTACCTTTAAACTTACTGCTCGCTACGCCATGTTCGATGCACCAGATTTTGATGCGCGAATTTATGCCTATGAAAATGATGTCCTGGGGAATTTTTCGATCCCCCCCTACTTCCGAACGGGGAGTCGCTATTACCTCATAGCAAATGTTAAAGCCACCCGCTGGCTAGAATTCTGGGTTCGCTTCGCCCAGACCCGTTTCCATAATTCCTTTTTACTAAATGCAGATGGTGAATTTTTTATTCCCGAAAGTAATCCCAGAAATGCTTCTCTTTCGAGTCTAGAAGCTGTGCGGAGTAATAATCGCTCGGAAGTTAAGTTACAGATGCGAATTAAATTTTGAGTACAATTTGACAATATATGAAGTATCAAACGTTTGCCATCGCCTGTACAGCCCTTATTTTTTGGCAATGCAGAACCAACCCTTCCCAGCCCCTCAAAACAGTAAGCCTGGAAAAACAGGAAAACGAGGGAGTAGTCGCTGCCAATGGTATGGTAGTAACCGCCCACCCACTTGCGACACAAATAGGCTTAGATGTCTTGCAAAAGGGGGGCAATGCCTTTGATGCAGCTGTTGCCGTAAAATATGCCCTAGCAGTTGTATTGCCTAAGGCGGGAAATTTGGGTGGGGGTGGTTACATGGTTTACAGAACTGCAAAGGGTGAAAAAGGAGCACTTGATTTCAGAGAAACAGCTCCTGCTGCGGCAAGCCGGGATATGTTTATTGATGCAAACACCGATACCGTATTAAAAATCCAGGCCTTGTTGGGTCACCTAGCAGCTTGTACCCCTGGAACCGTTGACGGTATGGATAAAATCCACAAAAGATTTTGCGATTTACCCTTCGAAGGTCTGATTCAACCTGCCATAGCGTTGGCAGAAAAGGGATTTGCTATTACAGCGTACGACGCTTGGACCTTTAACCGGGCGCAGGAGGACTTTCGGAAGGTAAACGACGCTTCCATGATTTACCTCAAAGATACTCCCTGGGAAGAGGGAGACACCCTTGTACAATCAGACTTGTCAAAAACCTTACAGCGCATAAAAACTAAAGGTAGAGAGGGCTTTTATACAGGCGAGACTGCCCAATACCTTATTGAAGAAATGCGATCAGGCGGAGGCTTAATTACGCAGGAAGATCTAGATGCCTATTCTTCGGTTTGGCGTGAGCCAATCGAGGGAACTTACAGAGATTCCTTCAACATTATTTCCATGCCCCCTTCTTCAAGTGGAGGTCTGATCATCGTTCAATTATTGAAAGGTTCTAATTCATATGATTTTACTCACATGGGGCACAATACGGTAAAAACTGCACATATCATGACCGAATTGCAAAGAAGGGCCTATGCAGACCGAGCCGAACATATGGGCGATTTAGATTTTTACGAGGTACCCATCGATATGCTCCTGGATGATGCATATATAGCCTCCCGAAATAGCTCTATCCAGCAAGATCAAGCGACCCCTTCTACAGATATAAAAGCTGGCTCAGTAGATAAAATTGAAAGTTTGGAAACCACTCACTTCTCCATCGTGGATAAGGAAGGAAATGCCGTATCGATTACGACGACCCTGGTAGCTTATTTCGGATGTAAAGTGCTAGTAGATAAGGCAGGATTCTTCTTAAATAATGAGATGAATAACTTTAGCCTAAAACCGGGATTTCCCAATATTTTTGGACTTGTAGGAGGGGAGGCCAATTCTATAGCTCCTGGAAAAAGGATGCTCAGTAGCATGAGTCCTACCATCGTGGAAAAAAATGGGGAATTGTATATGGTTCTTGGGACGCCAGGGGGCTCAACAATCATCAATGTCATCTATCAGAATATCGTTAATGTCATTGACCATGGTATGACCATGCAAGAGGCTGTAAACGCAAAAAAGCACCATTCCCAATGGTTACCCGATAAAATTGTCGTAGAAGGAGGAGCACTTGATAGCTTGACAATCCAAACCCTGGAAGATATGGGCCATTCCTTTCGGTCCATCGAACAATTGGGGAGAACCGAAGCCATTCTGGTACGGCCAGATGGTTCATACGAAGGAGCAGCAGACAATACCCGAACAGGGGATGCTGTGGCAAAAGGATATTAACTCCTAAGTAATTACCAGGATACGACACTACTTACAAGCCCCAAACGTAAACAAACTACTTTGGGTAATAATATGCTCGTAAGAGGTATGGGTAATTGGCCTTGCCAGGTGCCAAACCGTTTTCAAAATGGGTTCTCCTTTAGCATTAAATTGGTACGTACCAGCCCAGGAAGTGATACTTCCCAATTCGCCCCAACGTACGGTAAAGGAAATCACGTGTACATTATCCATACCCACTTCTGGAGATTTTGTATTGACCCAGCCCATGAGAGGAAAGGAACGAACTCTACCTCCAATAGGTGTGCTATAGGAGCCTCTAATTTCTCCCGTTTCGAGGTCCAGGCTCCTAACTTCCAGCGTTGACTCCAGTTCACTACACCAAACGCCCTTAAGATCTGAGGGCTCAGGTAAATCTTGCCCACTAGATTCCAAATAGCTGATCAAGCAACCTATCCATACAATATAAAATGAATATCTCCTCATAAATTGTTGTTACCATATACTTATACCCCCTTAACCCGTATTCTGTCAACCCCTTACATCTACTACCTACTACCTACTACCTATCACTTACTACCTACTACCTTCCACCGACTACTTACTACCTACCTAATTCCTCCCTAAAAAATCGCTCTGCCTCCATCACTTGAGGAATCAGCAGATGAACCCCATCATTGAAAATGGTGTAATCTGCAAGAGCTATTTTTCGCGCGTCAGGCCATTGATTATCCATTCTAGCTTTGACAGCAGCTTCTGTACTTTGGTCTCTTTTTACCACACGTTGGATACGCATGGATTGGGGAGCATATACGGTAAGGACATAATCTACACGATCCTTTCCACCGGATTCCAAGAGAATGGCTGCCTCATAAAGTGCAAAAGGCTTTTCATATCCTGACTGGATGAGTTGGTCCTGCCATCGAAAAAACGCTCGATGGGTTGCGGGATGCACTAGGCCATTTAGTGCCTGCAGCTTTTTTTCGTCGGTAAATACCTGCTGGCCAATCCATTTCCGGTTCAAGTTTCCATCTGGAAAGTAGGCTGCTTCTCCTAGTAATCCCTTGATCTCAGCGACTAATTCTACATCTGAAACCATAACTTTTTTTGCTTCACTATCAGCGGAAAAAATCTGATAACCCAGCTTATTAAACACTTCACATACGGTTGTTTTACCACTCCCTATTCCACCGGTTATCCCAACTATTTGCAGTGCGTGTATCATTTTTGGACCATTACATAGGAAACTTGAGATGGCGTGCTAAAGAGTAGCTTTACGGACTCGGGAAGAAAAGAGAAGTCAGGAAGTATATAGGGAATACGCAAGTCTATATCATTGAACCGGACAACTGAGACATAAGTACTTGATTGAATGGTTTCGTAGATATCCAATGGTACCAAACAGGTAAGTTTAAGGCGCTGGTACTGGAGTTTTACCTCCACATTTTCTGGAAGGTCTACCACCTCCAAGGGAATTTCCAGCTCCGTTTGGGTATATAAACGAGGTTTTACTGGCAGGTAACCATATTTGGGATATACTTGTACAAGAGAAAAAGTATCTTCCACACTTACTTCAATAACTTTTTCAGAGGTCAATTCAGGGGTGGTGTAGGATTCTGTCCTCCAACTAGTCAGGGTATCCAAAATCCGTTGGGGACCGATTACCTTAACGGAATCCGGATATAAGTTCGGAGTTGCTTCTAAGAAGTAAGAGTTGGCAAGATTTATATTAATTTGAGAAACGAGTGGAACGTATTTCTCGGCTTGATAATCAATGACAAAGTTTAGGGAATCTGGATACACCACAGAAACGAGCTGAACCCCTTTCAAAGAACGCTGCCAGGAATTTACCAAACCTTTAGTAAGTATATAGCCCCTCTCAGACTCACTATTGAACCTAGTTTGTAGGGTATCGCGATTCCAATTCATCATATACGTCATCAAATTTCCCCCCAAACCTTCTACTGAAAGCTCTACCTTGGGAAATACTTCTGGATGAATATCAATGGTATCTGGGATACCCGCAATCCGGACAGGAAAGTTAAGATTAGCTTGATAAGTTTTGTTAAGATTAATGAGAAACCAGAAGGTGGAAGCCAATAAAAAAGAAAGAAATAGGACTACCACCCTATTTCTAGCAATAGTAAAGTTTCCAAAAATTTCCGAATTAAATTGAGGCCTACTTCCGTCCATAAATAAGGGATATTAGAAATGCGCAAAGCCGATTAAAACATCCCAAATGTTGTATGCCTAGGGGAGCTGATAAATTTCTGTATAGTATTCATCTGACCTAGAGATAACATAACATAGAGCCTTTATCTGAATACACTGCTATTCAGTAGCACTAGGTCTAAGTGCAGTCTTTTCAAAGCGGATCTTAGTATTGTCATCAACTTGGATGACTGCGGAGGTCTCATTCATGCTCGTTACTTTCCCATGAATGCCACCGATAGTTACTACCTTATCTCCTTTTTTTAGTTGTTCTCTGAAGACACGTTCCTCCTTTTGCTTCTTTTGTTGAGGACGGATCATAAAAAAGTAGAACACACCCAAAATGGCGATAAAAAAAAGAATCTGTATGGGAAAAGCACCAGCAGGGGCCTCTTGGCCTCCTGCCTGTAAAAAAATGAAATCGTACATGTGTATGTTTAGGCTTGTAAAATACAATTAGTCCGTAACCACTTCGCCTCGTAATTTGAGTGCGCGGTTAGGCTGCCCTTCGAAGTTACCAAAGACGGTAATGGTCTTCATCTGGGTATCTTTCTTACCGCTAGAGTCAAATTCTACGTCTACATACCCTTCTTCACCAGGCTTAACAGGTTCCTCACTGTACTCAGGGGTTGTACAACCGCAAGAAGTACGGATATATGTGATGACCAAATCCTCACTACCCGTGTTAGTAAAGGTGTATTTGTGGTATACCTTTTCTCCCTGCTTCACTTGGCCAAAATCGAATTCGTCAGAAGAAAAATCTACAGAAGTACGGGGCAGTTCCTCAGCGCGACGAATATAATCAGGCTTATTATCAGCAGGATTAGTTGTGGGTGTGGGAGTACTTGCAGTTGACTCTGTATTTGCAGTAGAAGCTGTTGCAACTTCCTTAGTATCTGTATCAGAAGAGCAAGCAATCATTCCTAGAGCAAGCACAAATCCAAAAGAATACAAAAATACCTTCTTCATGATTTTCAGTAATATTTATTTTATTACACAAATATAAATAGATCTATCGCAATTTTTCAATCACCTTTTCCGCAAATTCTTCCGTGCCACAAGGACCTTTCAAGTCTCCTGTACGCTCCTCAGGGTTACGAAGGGTTGCAAAAAGCGCCATTTCTATTCTATCTGCAACCTCTGCTTGGTTTAAATGCCGCAGCATCATAATCCCAGATTGTAATAACGCTGAAGGATTTGCTTTGTTTTGTCCGGCTATATCTGGTGCAGAACCATGCACAGCTTCGAAAATGGCACAACCTGAGCCGATGTTAGCTCCTGGAACGATTCCAAGGCCTCCCACTAAACCTGCGCCCAAATCTGAAAGAATATCACCGAACAAATTGGTGGTAACCAAAACGTCATATCTCTGCGGATACAAAACCAATTGCATACACATATTGTCTATAATTCGATCCTCAACCTCTACCGTTGGATAAGATTTCGCAATATCTCTTCCAATTTTAAGGAAAAGTCCACTAGACTTTTTCAGTATGTTAGCCTTATGTACGAGGGTAACTTTCTTTCGGTTATACTTTTCTGCATATTGAAAGGCGGCATGTATAATTCGCTCGGCACCTTTCTGCGTCACACGGGCTATGGCATCTGCAATTCCATTCCTTTCATCATAGATCTCAAAGCCGGCATATAAACCTTCTGTATTTTCTCTAAATAAGACGAGATCAACGTCTGTAAATTTCTCTGCTACTCCTTCTATAGACTTTATGGGTCGTACATTTTGGTATAAATCGAACATTTGGCGGAGGGTAACATTAATGCTTTTAAAGCCCTCCCCTACTGGGGTTGTCAAAGGACCTTTCAGGGCGACCTTATTCCGCTGAATGGATTCTATGAGATCTGGTGGAATTAGTTCTCCCACTTCCCTTAGTGCAGTAAGCCCTGCAATATGTTCTTCATATTCCAGATCAGCACCAGCAGCATCAAAAATATTTACTACTGCGTCAGAAATTTCAGGACCTATACCATCCCCAGGAATTAATGTAATAACAGCCATATAATGTATACAGAGTTTAAAAAATCAAGTTATATAGGCCAGAAACGTTTAATTCTAGACGTTCATTTAAAATGAATTCACAATAGCAGTTTATTCCCCTTGGCTATTAAGAGGCATTTTACCCCTCGCTAATACAATACCTCATACCTTGTACTCACTTCTCCCCCTTTGCTTATCTAAACTTTTTAGAACTTCCTTGTTGCAAGCCCCGTCCGCTCTTTACAATTTTCCCTGAGGCATGAAGCTCGTTGTATAAACTGTCTAAAATCCCATTGATAAATTTGTTGCTTTTAGGCGTACTATACAGCTTGGCGAGCTCCAGGTATTCATTGATTGTAACCTTCACGGGAATATTCTCCATGTTGAGCATTTCACAAATAGCCATATGCATCAATATCCGATCAATAATGGCTATCCTGTCCAACTCCCAGTTCTCTGCTTTAGACATAATCATTTTGTCATATTGAGCGGAGTGACTCATAGAGTCGTAGTACAGCGTTTCCAGTAGCTTGGTATCTCCTGTAAGTTTTTTCTTTTCTTCTAACTCTTTCAATTCCAGGAATACTTCTTTGAGGAGCAAATCGAACATGGTTTCGGGTCTTTCTCCCGAAACTTGGCAGGCATATACCGCCTGCATAACTTTTTCTCGTATTTGCCTTCTTGTGAGCATCTGTGCACAATATCTACAAAATATCCCGAAATTACCCATGTTTACCCTAGAACTTGTTTAAAGTTTTTGCTTAGGCTCTTTACAGTTGGATTGAATTAGGAGAAAAAGGGATTTTGAAACTCATAGTTCCTGCAGAAAAAATGGTAGAAAATCGAAAAATTTTATTTCTGGATCGAGATGGAGTAATTAATGTAGATACAGGATACACACACCTCGTTGAAGAACTGTCTTTTGTGGACGGAATATTCGAACTTTGCCAGGCTGCAGTGGAAAAGGAATACTTACTTATTGTTATCACCAACCAAAGTGGAATAGCTAGGGGCCTCTATACGGAAGCACAAATGGACCTCTTTCATCAGCATGTTATAACTCATTTTACCAAAAGAAACCTTCACTTTTCACATATTTACTACTGTCCACACCACCCTTCTTTCACCGGAAAATGCTTATGCCGTAAGCCCGAAAACCTACTTTTTCAAAAAGCACTCGCAAAGTTCAATGCAAACCCAATTCATTCATGGATGATAGGTGACAACGAGCGAGACGTAATTGCAGGAAAGAAAAGCGGATGTAAAACTATACTATTGGGGGAGCAAAATGGTACACAGGCAGACTTTCAGATTAAAACATTGCAAGAGGCCATTGAGTTAATCTAGTGTTGAAAAGATAATATCTACATGGGTGGATTATAAATTCATTTTGCAAATCAACCCGTACTTGCTAATTTGACGAACATATAAGTACTTCAAGCTAAATAATAGGTATGAGCAATACTGTATTTCCCGTTCGCGAAGAAGGATTAGAGAAGAAAGTTAGCCCTGAGTTCTTTCCGAAACACCAATACGCAATTTACAAAAGGCTTGAGGACAAGCACACCTCTGTTGAGGTTGAAGATGATCCTCTTGGAACGCAGATGGTCGTCAATTTGGGACCTCAACACCCTGCTACTCACGGGGTACTACGGGTAGTCCTTGAAGTGGATGGAGAGACCATTGTTAAGTCTGTAGTTGACATAGGATATCTACACAGAGGGGTAGAGAAAATTGCTGAAAATAAAACTTTTCAGGAATTCATGCCCTACACGGATCGTATGGACTACATGTCTCCCTATTCTAACAATGTTGCTTTTTGCCTCGCAGTAGAGAAATTGGTCGGAATTGAGGCTCCACCACGCGCACAATATATACGTACCCTTGCTTGTGAGTTAGCCAGAGTATCTGCCCACCTGCTTTGGCTTGGTACCATGGTAATGGATGCAGGGGCTATATCCATGTTCCTTTGGACTTTTCGTGAGAGAGAAAGTATATACAGCATCTTCGACAAGTTTGCAGGGGTCCGTTTTACTGTAAGCCACTGCCGAATTGGAGGAATTCAATACGACCTGGAGGATGATGTGATTCAAGGCATAAGGAATTGGAAGGAGCATTTTCGCAAAGAATTGAAAAGCTGGAGAAAACTTCTGGCCAATAATGCCATTTGGATGAACCGAAACAGGGGGGTTGGAGTACTGAGTAAAGAGAAGGCCATAAGTTTGGGCTTAACAGGTCCGACCTTACGGGCATCTGGTGTTGCACATGACATTCGCACCTTTGAGCCTTATCTAGTATATCCAGAGTTGGAGTTTGATGTGCCCATACGAGAGGAAGGAGATTGTCTCGCGCGATATTTGGTCCGAATGGATGAAATGGAGCAAAGTATCAGGCTATTGGACCAATTACTCGAAAAGATTCCTAAGGGAGACATTCGTGTAGACAACGCCAAACACACCTTTCCTTCTAAAGACGAAGTTTACTACTCTATGGAAGGAATGATCCACGACTTTATGATGACGGATGTGGGAGTTATACCACCGGAAGGAGCAGAAATATACCACGCAATTGAAGCCCCAAAAGGAGAGTTAGGCTTTCATTTGCTTTCCGATGGAACAGGGTCTCCCTGGCGTTGTAAAATAAATTCCCCTTCTTTCAGCAACCTCCAGTCGCTGGAAACCCTCATGGAAGGGAGTATGATTGCCGACACAGTTGTACTCATTGGATCTATTGATCCGGTAATGGGAGAATGTGATAAGTAATGCTAAAGGTACTCATCATAGAAGATGAACCTCTGGCTGCGAGAAGACTCCAGCATTTACTGAACGAAATAGACCCTTCAATCGAAGTTTTAGCAGTAATAGACACCGTAAGCGCATCTGTAGAGTGGCTCAAATCCCAAGAAGCAGATCTTCTTTTTCTCGATATCCACCTAGCTGATGGAGACAGCTTTGCTATTTTTGACCAAGTCGAAGTAAACAGTCCGATTATCTTCGCAACCGCCTACGATCAGTATGCGATTAGGGCTTTCAAGCTCAACTCTATAGATTATTTATTAAAACCTATAGAAAAAGAAGAGTTGAAGGCTAGCCTGACCAAGTACAAGAGCCAAAATCCCCCTCAGCCTTCGGGGTTTGACATCCAAGCACTCCTCCAATCCTTACAGCCCAATACCCAGCCGTTCCAACAGCGATTCATGGTATCCAGTGGAGAGAAAATAAAGTCTATAAAAATAGAAGATGTAGCCTACTTTTTCGGACAGAAGAAATACGTTTTTCTCACTACACGCGATAACCGCAAACACATCGTAAACTACACCTTAGGCACACTGGAAACCCTTTTAGATCCCAATCAGTTCTTTCGGATAAATAGACAGTTTATTATTTCCTTTGATGCTATCCAGCACATGTATCCTTATTCTAAAAGTCGAATAAGGATCGACCTGGCTCCCAAACCAGAGATTGAGGCCATTGTCAGCATTGACAAAGCACGCCATTTTAAGAACTGGCTAGACCGATGAACTGCCATTTTTTCCGATAAGCCTAAAATTTATTTTTTGGGCATACCCTTTGCGCTATGGTGGGGACTTATTTTTTAGTAATTTCACGGAATTTTCCGAGCGCTAGCTTCTTGAAAGCAACATATGAGCTTTTTTCATCTTAATAGTGATACAATTTTTGAAGCAGAGATCCCAATCGGTACCCAGATTGAGGAGCAGCAGATGTTTGATGAAAATATTCCAGATAAAATTGGCATTCTAACCCTAAAAAATACCGTTTTATTCCCAGGAGTAGTTATCCCCATCACCGTAGGTAGAGACAAGTCCATCAAACTTGTCAAAGAAGCTTACCAGCAGGAAGACAAATTTATCGGAGTTGTTGCCCAGCGCAATTTTGACATTGAGAATCCAAGGCAGGAAGATTTATATGACTGTGGAACCCTGGCAAGGATTCTAAAGCTCATCAAAATGCCTGACGGGAGTATAACGATTGTCATTCAAGGTCGCAATCGGTTCAAGATTCACGAGTACATCCACGAGGATCCTTACTTTATTGCCAGGATTTACAAACTCCAAGAGATATACCCTCCACAGGAAGAGTCAAAGGCGATCATGTACGGCCTCAAAGAGGAGGCTTCAAAGATAATAGACCTTGCCCCAAATATTCCCAGTGAGGCAAAAATTGCCCTTGAAAACATAGAGAGCCTTAGCTTTCTTGCGAATTTTATTGCAGCAAACCTCAATCTAGAAGTAGAGGAAAAACAAGAGATACTTGAGATTGACCTGTTGCAGGA
>JBCCTX010000096.1:0-22555 GCA_039197765.1 Bacteroidota bacterium | reverse complement strand
TTAACCCCCAGTATCGGAATGATTGAACAGGTACTGGAAGCAGTAACTATAGATGTGATGGTCATTATTAGGCCTCGTGGTGGAGACTTCTTGTATAGTTCACATGAATGGGCAACGATTCAGAAAGATATACAACATATTTCAAAGTTGGGAGTAAAGGGGATCGTTTTTGGGTCCTTGTTAGCAAATGGGAAGGTTGATATGGCGGGAACCCAACGGGCTATAGAATGGGCAGGAGGATTGGATTTCACCTTCCACAGAGCTTTTGATATGTCAGAAGACCCCGTTCGAGCCTTAGAGGATTTAATGAAGGTGGGAGTGCCCAGAATACTGAGTTCAGGGCAAGCGCCCAACGCTATTGAGGGGAGTGGACTTTTGGGGAAATTACAAAGCCATGCAGGGAAGGATTGTATCCTAATGGCTGGAGGAGGAATCCTTCCAGGAAATGTACAAATCTTACTGGAACAGGCATCCCTAAGGGAAATACACGCAACTTGCTGGGAAAAAGTCGAAAGCTCTATGGAATTCCGGCAAGATAAGGTGTATATGGGCAAAGAGGAAGGAGAGGAGTATGGGGTCTGGGTTGCAAGCCCGCTTATTGTTAGAGAACTTTTAGACCGTGCAAATGCTGTAAACCCCTAAGAAAGAGATTTTTTATTCTCTAGTTAATCTGCAATTCTATCTCAAACGATTCTCTGAGACTTTCCTTCCCATTCGATTTTTAGCTCGGTGTTTTGGTGAGGAAATCGTATTTTCGTTAAGATTTTGGTGCATTATATGTGGTCTAACTGCTTAGCAATGGGGCGAGTGATTTTTCTTTTCTTGGGGATATGTTGGGGACTGAACCTGGTCCAGGCGCAGTCTATTGCTGATTCTTCTCAGTACAGATACTACACGCATGAGGGAATACCCTACATGGATGGGAGCATTGAGCCTGTCGTGATTACCGCTAAGAAACCTACGGCTAGACAATTGAGGAAAGGGAGAAAGAAATTGCAGAAACTTACACGGCTCAGATGGAATGTCCACAAGGTTTATCCCTATGCATTGAAAGTGGCAGATATACTAG
Organism: Bacteroidota bacterium; assembly: GCA_039197765.1. Taxonomy (GTDB): domain Bacteria; phylum Bacteroidota; class Bacteroidia; order J057; family J057; genus JBCCTX01. Next base: position 21,486 of record JBCCTX010000096.1, on the reverse strand, counting down.
ATGGGGTGGAAGATACGCTGCAAATGATGGCTACCCAAGACGCTCAAAAAGCCTTTTTAAAGGACCGTGAAAAGTCTCTTTTTGGTACATACGAAGCAGACCTCCGGAAAATGTCTAGGTCTCAAGGTAAGGTCTTGGTCAAACTCATATCTAGAGAAACAGGGAATTCCTCTTATGATTTGATCAGAAACTACAAGAATGGCGCCTCAGCCTTCTTCTGGCAGTCCATTGGGTTGATTTTTGGAATTAGCCTAAAGATTGAATATGAACCTGAAGAAGAAGAAATGATCGAGTGGTTTGTTCGAGACCTGGAAAGAGGGGGCTATAACATTGCCTATAAGAAATATGCCTATGTCTTACCGTAGAGCCAAGAAGCTAATCTCAATAAGCATTCTTATGGGAAAAGGAAAATTATGTTAAATTCGGCAGGTGGAATTAGGATCGAATAGCTAACTCTGGACCTTATGATTGAAAATTTACTGTATCATATCGGAAGGTATTGTGGGATGGTAGCAGGAATGTTCAGGACATTGGAACGTCCAAAGGTATATTATGAATTAATTCTTGCTGAGGTGAGCTCTATGATAGGAGGGAGTATGGTAATAGTCATTATTATTTCCACCTTTATTGGTGCCGTTACCTGCCTTCAAACAGCTTACCAGCTTACATCAGGTGTTTTTCCTGATTCTATTATCGGTTCAGTAGTTTCTGCCTCTACCTTATTGGAGCTTTCCCCGACTGTTATGACCTTCATTCTCGCAGGTCGTATTGGTTCAAAAATCGCTTCTGAAATTGGCGCAATGCGGGTTACCGAGCAAATTGATGCGATAGAGGTTATGGGAATTAATCCTATTGGGTATCTGGTACTTCCAAAGATTGCTGGAGGATTACTGGCATTGCCCCTGCTGGTGACGGTATCTGCCTTCTTATCTCATTTAGGAGGTATGGTGTCAGGAGAATTGTCTGGGGAAGTAACGGCAGTAGAATATACCCAAGGTATTCAAGAATATTTCAATCCCTTCTACATAACCGTTATGTATGTAAAAGCCATTATATTTGGCTTTATCATTACCTCTGTATCTGCATATCAAGGCTTTTTCACCCATGGAGGTTCACTTGAAGTGGGGGTATCCAGTACACGTGCCGTAGTATTTAGCTGCCTGAGTATGGTATTTGCCGATTACTTGATTGCCGAACTAATGTTGTAACTGGAACAGGATAAAGAAGTTATTGAATGACTGTAATTGAATCGGTGGTAACTCTATTACTTTCATTATCGGCTCGGTCTATGACAAATACGTCAAAAGTAGTTGCCTCTTCAGTCAGGCCAAGTCCTGGGCGTATAATGGTAGGTGGAATTTGAACGGTAATGGTACCCTGAATAGCAGGATTTTTAGTATTAGGGGTCAGGTTGGGAACGGTAAAGAATAGTTGGGCCTGCTCTTCGGTAAGCCAGGGGCGGTTGTCGATGACGAATATATTCTTAACTTCATTGTTGTCATCTCCCAAGTCTCCATCTCCATCGGTAAAGGAAACAGTGATATTAATTGTATCTCGAAACTGCCTGGGAGACCTAGGTTGAATATCTACAAAGGTCAGGGTAGGCTCATTGGAAAAACCGGGATCATTATTGCATCCGAAGAGGAAGAATAACGATAACGGAAAAATTATTAATACCAGTCTGTTCATACGCTGTAATCTTATTACCAAGATACATAATGTCTAAAAGGTGTGCAACTGGTTATAACAAACGAGATGTAAGATGCTTTTGTTTAATCAATAAGTCGGATTCATTAGAAATGTAACCATATAGTATAGTTATAAAAAATAACACTGTTAAAGTGATTTATAACAAATCTTATCTTTTAGATAGCAAACCCTCTACAGCATCAATATCGGGCTAGGGTAGGATCGATTTGTTCCCCGTATTCTAAAATTCCCCCCTTTAGGTTCCACAGGTTATCGAAATCGTGAAATCGCTGTAGTTTATCGATAACTTCTGCACTTCGCTTTCCACTTCTGCAGTGGACGACTACCGGATGGTCCCTAGGTATTTTGTCAAGATTTGCCTCAATTTCAGATTTTGGGACAAGGGTTCCCCCCAAGTTTGCAATATCGTACTCGTAGGACTCTCGAACATCGATGAGGGTAAACATCTTGTTGGATTGTTGCCATTGAAAGAACTCGGTCACCGTTATCTCTGATACGTGATCGGGTAGGGGAGAAGCTCCTTCTTGATGGGGCATCCCACAGAACTGGACATAATCAATGAGTTCCGATTGCGTAGGATGGGTACCTGTCAAGGGATTTTCTGGGTTCTTCTTTAGCTTAAAAGTGTGTGTGGTAAAGTCCCATGCATCAAAGACAAACAATCTGCCGGATAACGGTTCGCCTATTCCGGTTAAAACCTTAATTACTTCCAAGCCCTGCATCGCACCAATAATTCCGGGCAAAACTCCTAGTACGCCCCCTTCAGCACAGCTAGGTACAGAACCCGGTGGGGGTGGGGTAGGGTATAGGTCGCGATAATTGGGTCCTGTTTCTCCATTGGAAGGGGTATAGTTAAATACAGAAACCTGGCCCTCAAAGCGAAAAATAGAGGCGTATACATTGGGAATCCCCATGAGAACTGCCGCATCATTTACCAGATATCGCGTGGGAAAATTGTCGGTTCCATCTGCAATGACATCATAGCCCTCCATGATTCGGAAAGCATTGGCTGAGGTAAATAGCTCTTCATATACCTTAATCTCGATATGAGGGTTAAGGTCCAATAGCTTTTGACGCGCCTGGTTCACCTTGGATTTCCCTACGTCTTTCATACCAAATAATACCTGGCGTTGCAGGTTACTCTCATCTACGATATCGCTGTCTACCACGCCAATTTTCCCAACGCCAGCTGCTGCAAGGTATAGAAGCAAGGGGCTTCCCAAGCCTCCACTCCCTACAACTAATACCTTAGCTTCTTTTAATTTTCTCTGTCCTTCTATATTAAATTGAGGCAAAATAAGGTGGCGACTGTAGCGCTCTAGTTCTTGCTTGCTAAAAGCAGTTTGCATTTCCCTATACATTTCGATAGAATTTGGAATTTCCTGAGTTTAGGTACTAATTTAACGTAAATTGGTTTCGGGTTTTGAGTATTGAGTTCAGGATAAAATATGATTTGTATCTCATTACAAATCTCTCTGAACTGGAAACCCTTAACTCAGAACGAGAATATCTACGAATCAACTAAACTTTTCAAAGAATGTCGAATCCAAACCGAAAAATGCGCATGGGCATGGTGGGTGGAGGAGAAGGGGCTTTTATAGGGGCTGTACACCGTATGGCAGCTAATTTAGACGGAGAAATTGAACTTGTATGTGGCGCTTTTAGTAGCAACCCCGAAAAATCCAAGCGTTCGGGAGCTGCTCTATACCTCCCACCAGAACGAGTCTATGGATCTTTTGAGGAAATGATCCTGAAAGAGAAAGAATTACCGCTTGGAGAACGCATGGATTTTATTTCCATTGTAACCCCTAATCACGTGCATTTCCCTCCTGCAAAATTAGCGTTGGAAAATGGATTCCATGTGGTTTGTGACAAGCCGTTGGCCTTTTCTTTGGAAGAAGCAAAGGCATTAGAAAGTTTGGTTCAAGAGACGGGCTTATTATTCGCGCTTACACATAATTATACGGGCTACCCAATGGTGAAGCATGCCCGCGACATGGTACGCAATGGAGATTTGGGTAAAATCCGGAAGATCGTCGTCGAATATCCTCAAGGATGGCTTTCCACTTTCCTGGAAGCGAGCGATCAGAAGCAGGCCGCTTGGCGGACTGATCCCAAAAGATCAGGTGTTGCAGGTTCTATGGGGGACATTGGTTCCCATGCAGAAAACCTGGCAGAGTATATATCAGGGCTCAAGATCACTGAGATCTGTGCGGACCTGACCATTTTCGTAGAAGGGAGGTTGCTGGATGATGACGGAAACGTTCTTTTGCATTTCGATAATGGAGCGAAGGGTGTTCTTCATTGTAGCCAAATCTCTAATGGAGAAGAAAATTCCCTCAATATTCGAATTTATGGCGAGCTAGGAGGATTAGAGTGGCATCAAATGGAACCCAATACCCTACTTCATAAAACACAAGAAGGAAAGCGGATTTTGAGAACAGGAGTAGGGGAGTTGAGTAATCGATCGCAAGCTGCTACACGCATTCCTGCAGGGCATCCCGAAGGATACCTCGAAGCTTTTGCCAATATCTATAAGAATTTTGCTAAGGCATTGAGGAGTACCCTCAAAGGAGAAAAGCCTAGTGGTACAGACATGGATTTTCCCTCCGTTGCTGATGGGGTTCGCGGGATGGCTTTTATTGAAGCGGTAGTGGCTTCCAGTAAGAGCGACCAGAAGTGGTACCCCTTTGAGGTATAAAGGAATGGGACGCTAGGAAAGGAAAAATACTCACTTTCCTTTCCTCACGCCTCATCCCTCTCTTACAGGATTGGATTACTGTTCTACTTTACCCGTAATGAGAAACTCCCTAAGGGCTTGTACAAGTAAATGCCCATTGCTTCCATTGGTGAAAAGGGCAAAGCCCATTTTCCCTTCGTCAAATATTTCGAATTGACAGCGGAAATCTCCATTGTTGCCTCCATGGCCATAGGCCTTTCCCCAATGGGTATCAAATACCATAATTCCCAAACCAAAATCTTCCTTGGTACTTAGACCCGGCGTATAATAGTCTTCAGGAATAGGGGTCTGAGGGCGAAACATCTCCTTGTATGTTTCGGGTTTTAATCCCTTCCTTTCTAGCAAGGAAATCATAAAATGAGAGAATTTTAATGCCTCCGTCTGCATGCTGGAAGCTACATAGGTTTCTGAGGGCATTTGAATAATGGTAGGTAAGCTCCCATTATGTCCATGAGAGGCCACCTCTACCAATTCTTCATTTCTATGGAAGTGGGTATGAGATATTCCCATGGGATGCAAAACTTCTGTAGTTAAGATTTCATCAATTTTTCTCCCTGTCACATGGCAAACGACTCGCTTGAGGTATTCAAAGCCCTCTCCGGAATACCCGAATTCTATTCCGGGTTCTCTTTCCAGGTGCATTCCCCAATTGGGCAGACCAGATACATGGGTAAGGACATGTCGCCCGGTCATTTTCTTGTAGCGTTCGTCTTCTGCAATCTGTTCAAAGGGTAAGTATTCATGAAGGGGTTTATCTAAATCAAATTCCCCTCGCTCCACTAAGCGATTCACAGCAAATGCAAAAACGGGTTTAGTCACAGATGCGGCCTCAAATAGCGTATGTTGGTTGACAGCTTCTTGGGTATAGGCATTTTGGTATCCATAAGTTTTGTAGTATGCTACCATTCCCTCTTTTACCAGGGAAAGCGATGCTCCTGGAACATCATAGTAGGCCATGTAGGCTTTCATAAATTCATCTACCCTTTGCTTATCTTGAGAAGAGAAATTAAATAGTATTCCCTCTTCAGGAAGTATATTCGGCTGGGGAAGGAGTTCTATTTCTAAGGTACTAGCTGTTACGGTATTCCCTTTCTCAATCCGGGTTCGGATACCTCTTCCAAGGTCTAACCTATAGCCCTTATAGTTCTGGTAATACATGGGAAAGGGAATAGAAACTTTGTAATCCCCTGCCGGAAGGGTGAATGAATAGTTTCCCAGCGAGTCAACAAGCCCTATAGTCCATAAATCTGGTTGGTCTAGGGATTGAATGTGTATACGTGGAGGAATATTGAGCGAATCCATGGCTTTCCACTTGACTTGTCCCTTCAAAGTGCCCAGAGCGGACGGATCCTCCATTAGCAGGATGTCTCCGACATTCCCTGTATTAAAGGCCTTTCCTTGTCCAGGTGACCAGGCTAATACGGTAGGAAAACCTTCCTCCCCAGGGTCTTTATCTATAACTTCGTATTCAAATCCCAGGGTTTTTCCCACCTTCAATTGTTTGCCGAGAAAATAACTCCATTCATATATGGTCTTGTTTCCATTAGATGTAATGATGACTTTCACTGGGTCCCATTTGGCGTTTTGGACCTGAGGGTCCCAGGAGTCATGGGGCTTATTCTCAGCAATTCTGTTGAAATCAAGGCTGAGTAAGTGTGAGATTACAGAAGAACCCCTCGCATCATGGGTTGGGTCGATATAAAAGTTGTGAATATCATGGGTATTCCACTCTGCCGTGTCAGATTTATCGCCTGTTATGGCATCGTCCCAAACTTCTACTCCAACAAAAAGCATTTGGCTTGCTTGGTTATAGCCTATTTTTAATTGAGCCCGTATGTCTTCCCCTCCAGATCGCTCCTGGCCGAATAGGAAATAATTAATCGGGTGGACCTCAATGTCGGAAGGCCAATCGGAAAGGTCCCCATCGATGGAAACCGTATCCATAGGATAGGCAATTACCAAATGGCCATTGTTGGCTTGAACAAAACTTACTAAAGTTGTAAATACGATTAAGGGAATTAGTTGTCTGGAGATGCGTGGATGTTTCATTTCAATTAGGTTATTTCTTAATTGTAGTATTGTCAATTAAGCAATAAATTATGTTTTTTCCTAATTGTAGAGTTGTTTATTCGCTTCTGATGGCATCTACAGGTTTTGCTTGAGCGGATAAGAGCGTTGTTCTCAGAATTGTAAGGAAGGCAAGGCCCATAACCATAACGATCGGAAAAATGAATAAATCAGGTTGAATAGATATTCGATAGGGATAGTCCTTAAGCCAGGATTGGATTGCCCAAAAGGAAAGGGGAACTGCAATGAACCCTGCAACAATTACGAGAGAGGTGAAATCTTTTAATAACAGGTTGAAAATATGAGAGTGCGAGGCTCCTAATACCTTTCGGATACCTATTTCCTTCGTTCTTCGACCCAGCGCAAAAGAAACCAACCCAAACAATCCCAGGCAGGCAATTCCCACAGCTAGAATAGAGAATAGGGAAAATATACGACCAGAAGTTTTTTCCGTATTATACAATTGGGAATAGTTTTCGTCAGCAAAGAAGTAGGCATAAGGGTTTCCGGGGAAAAAGTTTTCGAATTCATTCTGAATATCAGGAATGGCATTAGCAATGGAAGCGGATTCCATTTTGATGGACTGGTAAGCGATGCAATAGGGATAATAAATAAATAGGGTAGGCAAGGGGTGTTGCTTCATGGAGCGATGAAAATAGTCTTTGATTACTCCCTTAATGGTCAATCGGTCCCCCCACACGAAAATCTGCTTTCCAACTGCTTCTTCCGGGCTTGCAATTCCCATATGGGCTACAGCGGCTTCATTTAGAATTACCACACTGGTATCCTGGAAAGGAGTCTGTGAAAAATTTTCGCCTGCGATCAATTCCACTTCATATAAATCCAAGTATTGAGGGTTCATGAATTGGCGATCATACTGCTTGCCCTCACTTGGATCTGCCCCCCAAAGTCTAACGCCTCCAGCATTTCGCTTCTCGATAACACCGGGAATCGTACTGGAAGTGGCTGTCTGAATGACTCCAGGGATTTTTTCAACATTTTGAAGAAAGGAAGCCATCTTTTGGTTGTAGGTAGAATCCACCTGCACGGGCCCTCTTACGACCAAGGTCTGCTCTAGGCTCATTCCGGCTTCTTGCTTTTCCATGAATCGCATTTGTCGAAAGACTGTGAAGGTGGCAGCAATGAGTAAAATGGAGGAGGAAAATTGCAATACCACCAGTCCCTTTCTCAGTTGGGTTTGCGTTAAGCTAAATTTTGAACGACCTAAACTTGACCGAAAATGCCCTTTAAGTGCATCGATAGGTCTAAAGGCAGACATAATAAAGGCGGGGTACAATCCTGTCAAGATCGCTCCGATTACGATGATGAAAAAGAAAATTGGGAAAAACCAGGGGATTGACCAAAGGGAAAAGGATAAGGGAATTTCAGTTAACTGGTTTATAAGTGAACTGGTCAGTTGGTACAACGAAAGCCCAATTATGGCAGAGATTAAATTTAGGATCAAGGCTTCAAAAAGAAATTGAACAATAAGTTCCTTTCGGGAGGCTCCATTGGTCTTCCGTACCCCTACCTCTTTGCCTCGATCTATGGCTCTAGCAGTCGAAAGGTTAATATAGTTGATCCAAGCGATGAGGAGGATCAAAATACCTACAATCGTCATAAATGTCACGGTCTTGGCATCTCCATTGGGCTTGAATTCAAATAATAATTGGGAGGTTAAGTGAATAGAGGTTAAGGGCTGGAAGCTAAAGTCCATGCGATGGTTGGCTGATACCAAGTAGGCACTGTCCGCTTTCACTACATATGCATTCAATTTTTCCGCAAGCAGTTCTGTATCTGTTTGGGGCCTTAACTGAACATAGTTGTAAAATCCATCCCATTGCCAAGCGGTTTCCATTTCCTCATCGAAGATATTTACGATAGTCGGGTGAGAAATGAGAATCTCGAAGTTGAAATGCGAGTTAGGAGGTAGGTCTGCAAATACGCCAACTACTTCTAGGTTCCCCGTATTGCTCACTTCTAGGGTTTTTCCTAAAGGGTCTTCTTCGCCGAAATATTTTTTAGCGATGCTTTCAGATAGCACCAATGTATTGGGATTTTCAAGACCCTTTCGAGGATCTCCTGAAACAATTTCTAAGGAGAACATATCAAAAATAGACGCTGTAGAAGTATAGGCATTGACTTCCCGAAAGGATCGGTCTTCCAATGTAAAAACGGCTTCCCGGCTATGCATCTTGGTGTAGTTGAGCACCTCGGGAAAATTATCGGCCAAGGCCTTTCCTACTGGGGAGCAACCTGCTGCCCATTCAGAATTCAACTCTTCGTTGTTGTACCTATCTAGCCTTACGCGGTATAAGTTTTCCCTATCTTCAAAGAAGGTATCATAGGACTTCTCATAAATCACATATTGCCAGATAAGTAGGCTAGCAGCTATTCCGATAGATAAGCCAAGGATATTCAGTCCCATATACATAGGATTGCGCTTGAGGTTGCGCCAGGTGATGAGGAGATAGTTGCGAAGCATAAGGAAGCGTATTTGGTGTTATAAGCTTCTTTACCATTCCAACAACTATTCCACCATAACAACCTGCTGATAATCAGAATGTTAATTTTCTTTCAGGTAGATTTGTATCACGAGGTTGTCTCAATTTGGCACAAGCCATTGTGCCAAGTAGAGACACAATCTTCTAGAGTTAGTCGAAGGGAATTCCGCAATCATGGATCAGTGCCCCAACTCCAGTTGTTCCCTGACTAAGGCGTAGTATGTACCTCCTAAATTTACTAACTCTGCATGGGTACCCGCCTCGATGATCCTTCCCTTGTCCAATACCACAATATTATCCGCATGGACTACTGTGCTTAGTCTATGGGCAACGATTACAACTGTTTTATGCTCCAGAAAAGTATTTAATTTTTGCATGATCTCACGCTCATTTGTAGCGTCCAGGGCATTGGTAGCTTCATCGAAAAAAATATATTCAGGATTGCGATATACCGCACGAGCAATTAACATTCGCTGCCGTTGGCCTTGGCTAATTCCCTGGCCCTCCATCCCTATTACCGTTTGAAAACCCAAGGGTAAGCTATCAATAAAAGCTTGGATATTAGCTACTTCACAAGCATATAGAAGCCTCTCCCAATCTATTTCCTCAACCCCTAAGGCAATGTTTTTAGCGATGGTATCAAAGAAGATGAATCCATCTTGTAAAACAGATCCACATTTCTCACGCCACTGTTTGACGCTAATATTTTCAAATCGAATATTTCCTACCCTTATCTCCCCTTTGTTGGGCTTGTAGAACCCTAGAAGCATTTTAATCAAGGTGGTCTTCCCACTTCCACTCATTCCCACGATAGCAGTTGTTTTGTTTTGGGGAATTTCTAGCGATACATCTTGCAAAACGGGATCGCCCCCAGGGTAGGCAAAATGTAAGTTTTTTACACAGATAGACCTCTCCCTGGGTAAGTGCTTTACTTTAGCCCTCGGGTTATCCTCTTCATTGGGATAATTATGAATTTCATCCAGTCGCTCCAAACTAATTTTTGCCAATTGAAAGGAATGAATAAACTCAATCAACTGGCTTATTGGAGCATTGACCTGCCCGATAATAAATTGGATAGATAGCATCATTCCAAAGGTGATTTGACCATTGATAACGGCCATGGCAGTCATATAGGTAAGGAGAATATTTTTACTTTGGTTTATCAATACTGTACCTGCTCCTTCATATTGGTTGAGCGCCAGTCCTTCCTGGCTCAATAAGAATAACCTTGCTTGTAAGCGGTCGTACTCCCAGCGCTTCATTCGTTCGGAATTGTGTAGCTTTATTTCCTGCATTCCGGTAATGAGTTGTATCACACTGGTTTGGTTTAGCGCAGCGTGGTCGAATAACTTATAGTCATAATCTCTTCGCTTCTTGAGAAAATAGATGATCCAAACTACATAGATAAGGCTACCTACTAAGAAGACCATATAGATTTCTAAGCTATAGTAGATAAGGACACTGCTAAAGACGATAAGATTGAAAACGGAAAAGAGAAAATTGAGGGCATTTGAGGTGAGGAAGGATTCGATTCGCTTATGGTCACTTATCCGTTGCATGATATCCCCAGTCATTTTACTATCGAAAAAGGAAATGGGCAAATTCATCAACTTTTTGAAAAAATCAGAGACGATAAACAGGTTGAGGCGAGTATTAATATGCAACAAGATCCAGCTTCGGATAAAGCCCACACTCGTTTGGCTTAAGGTGATTACCAATTGAGCAATGAGAATTACATTGATAAAACCGGGATTATTCATATTGATCCCAACATCGACAATGGATTGGGTCAAGAATGGTAAAATGAGCATTAATAAGCTTCCAGCTATCATCCCCAAAATCAATTGCCAGAGGTATCTTCTGTAGGGTCTTAGATAGGATAAAATAAAGGACCAACTGGCTTTTTCTAGTTGCTCATTTTCTGTATTGTAAAATTCCGGAGAAGGTTCCAGCACTAAGACAATTCCCGTCGCCTCCTCTCTATTTTGGTGGTTCAACCAACCTGCCATAAACTCTTCAAAGGTATATTTAATCAGGCCATGAGCTGGGTCTGCGACTAACACATGCTTTTTAGAAAAGCCATAAACCACAACAAAGTGTCGTTTTTTCCAATAAGCAATTAAGGGAAGGGGGAAATGGTCTTTAAGTTTTTCAAAAGGCGTTCTGGCAGAGAGCGTTTTAAAACCGATGGCTTCTGCGGCATTGGCCAAGCCTACCAGATTTACGCCTCCCCGATTGGTATGTGCCAATTCCCTCAACTTCCTTATAGAATGGCTTTTCCCGTAGAACTTTGCAATCATCATGAGACAAGTTGCTCCGCAATCTTTTTGAAAAAGTTGATGAGAAAAGGGAAATTTCTTTGCCAAAATGATAAGGATTAGCGGGTATTTTGATTTATTCTATGGGTATCAATTACCTGTGGGTCATTTCACCATTTTCTAGGTTAACCCTCTCATCGCTTTCAAAATCTAATGGAGCTAAAAGGATCTCAGCTTTTATGGCTTCTCGAATTTGTAGTTGAACTATTTGATTCGCCCTTTCTCTTTCGGCTGCATCTAAGTCTCCGAAGTATGCCAAAATTTCCTCTTTCCCTTGTTGCAGGTCTTTTGCCGAACGGAATACTTCACAAAGCGCGAGCATAAGTTCACTCGCAATACCAAAGGCTTGTACTCCCCAGAATTTGGGTAGAAATAGTGACTTCAGCCTACTGGGGGGGATCTTGAGGTTACGCTCCCAAGAGCCTATACTATCCCCATTCCAATCCCAAGCCGTTTCCTTGACAACTAGTTCACTGTTTAGAAAAACTTTATGTTGGGAAAATACCTTTTCAGGGAGGTCCAAAAGCCTTCCGGCTTCCTTTCCATATAAGTGAGATTTGTAGTACGTATAGGCATAGGATTTTTGGCTCAAATCTAATTCCACCATACATTTTTCATAAGCATACGAATCCTTTAGTTGCTGTTGATGCCGATGGGGTAGTCCAAGGAGAGATTCGACAAATTCCATAAAGGAATTGAGGACGTTTACTGTTGGATTCTTTTTCAAAAAATACAGCTTTAATTGCTTGGGGTGGAGATGCCCAATTCCCTCCAGTGTTTTAGGAAATCGTTGCGATACTATTTGTTCATGTACATTGCGGAAGTGGAATGTATCTAACAAGGTTGGGGTATCAGCCTGAGAGAATCTTATTCTGGGCATTAGCATAGAAGGCGTATTGGGCCAGTCCACCAATCGCAACAAGAAGTAGGCAACTCCCGCATTTCCCATAAATAAAGCGATATCCCTTCCGGTGAAAAGGCTAAGGCCTGACCGGTAATATCCTGCCTCGGGTTTATGTTCAATAACCTGTTGAGTTACCTTAGTAAGGACATCCCATTGGGATTCCTCATTAGCTGACCGATATGCCTCCAGTAGGAGTTCTAAATTACCGAGTGTGCCATGACAAAGGTTGGGGCTATTCTTAATATGCAGTTTGTCTAATACATTTTCAATCGCAGCCTGAGTTTCTTCCCAATATTTCTGCTTTTGTGTTAGCTCAAATGCACGCAATCTTGCCATGCCTATCCCTGGCGATCCGTGGCACCAGGCGCTCATGTAAGTGCCTTGTTCAAAGAAGGTGAAATCTTGGTTCCGAAATGCATCAAAAAACTGGCGTTCTGATTCTTCATCAAATATTGCTTTTCGTAAATCCAGCCAGTTCTTTTCCGTTGAACTGTAAAACTGATTTTCATATTCAAAAGCTTGCTCTGCTAGCCAAATGAAAACTGGGTTTTGAAAGTATTGCCCTAACTCGAGGAAGACATACGCGATCCCTGATGCGCCATGGGAAAATCCACAGAGTCCCTTTATCGTCCTCTCCTCTCTGTCCCAATATATCCCTGATTTATCTAAGTTAACCGCAGAGAGAATGGAATGGATGAACTTGATGATTAGATCTAGTAACCATTCTTCTTTGGAAAGTGAATATACATATAGCAGGCAGTACAGCGTTCCGGCTTTACCGTTTAAATACTCTGATAAAGGACTGTTTAGAGATCGTTCTGCGTCTCTACAAAGTTCTAGAGCTTTATGTAAGTAAGTTTTCTTATCTAGGACTTCATAAGCTCTTGCCAAAAGGTAAACGATGGACATATCTCCAGTAATAAACTGGAAATTCCGCATCTGATTCCTTTCGATAAAATTTACCAACCAAGCCAAACTTTGTTCGGCATAGTAAAGGTATTGACTACCTTTAGTAACCCTGAATAATTCGAGGAACAGCAGGCTCACTCCCCCCGATCCCTGGTATATATTGGTATTGGTGCTGTAGTAAAATTCGAGGTCTGGTATTCTGGAACTTATGGTTTCCCAAAAAATACCCGATGCATCTGCTTTCGCTTCCCGCATGAGGTCTTCAGCAATTTTCTGTATCTCTTTAAGAAAATAGGTATTCATTCTGAAAATTTAGCGAAGGCTGCACAGAATGCAGCAAAAACAGCTGTTCCTGTGCAGCATAAGTCTAAGGAATTAAGGTACTAACAGTGGTAGGATCCGGTATTGCCTGGGCAGGAAGCTATGGACTCACAGTACAAGGTGTTATTCCCTCCATCATCACAATTTGGGGACTTAGTACGGCCTCCTTTACCTCCTGCACATCCATAATTACCCGATTGCTTACATCCTCTCCCTGGGATTCCATAAGAACAATCAAAGCACGCTGTTTGTGGATGGGGTGAGCTAGCATCGCCATCATCTCCACCTCCCTGGACAGTTCGTTTGTGGGACTCTTCCAGCGAGGTTACGAAGCTTTGGATTTTGAGTTCGCTTAATTTTAGTTTTTGCATACTAAAGAAGTTTGAGATTAAGAAAAGGTTAAATCACAAACCCATAATCTAGTACCGACAAAAACTTGCCTGACTAATGCTCAAATGGATGGATGAATAATTAGTCTAACAAGGTATGGTATTTTCCACAGAAATAAAAAAGCGGTTGTCTACAAAAGGGATTTATGCCGAAAAAATGAGAAACTCAAAAACATTCAAGTTTAAAAAAAGTGTTTTTATTTGACACAATAATGTCACTAAAGGTCTGATCGATCTAGATCAGCCAGGTCTCACTTATTCCCACATAAGTAAAGATGAAATAAATCAAGGCTTGAATGATAAATATACGATTATTTACAATATGCAGGGAGGAGTCGGCAAGAGAATGTCGAGATTTCTATTGAGGAAGAGGGAGAATAACTGAAACTTCGTTCCAGTAAACCAATTTTGTGAGCAAGCGATTATTTAGGGTCTCTCTTAGATTTTTCTCCTGAATATCCTGGCCTAAATATGCTGCTGCCTCCGCTAGAACGTTGTGTACAGTCTTTGGCTTATCGGATATTGCATTGAATAGAATGATGTCTTCTGTAGTCAAAATCGCCTCTTGTAGGCGCCCAAGGCCTAAATTTCTAAAACACAAGGTCCATACGATTTGAGGATCAACCCTCATATTATTCCAAACTTGTAGGGCCCGATATTGGGGGAGGGAATTTTTTAGGGTCCAATCCCATTCACTTTCAAGTACCTCTGCATCTACTGAGAGTTGTACAACAGTATTGGGGAGGCTATCTCGATCGATATGCTTAAGAGCTGGTAATTTTGAACTAAATTTATTTTTAACATTCAATACTTTTTCATAAAATTGCTTTTTCGATTGTTCAAAGCTAAATACATCTATTAATAGTTTCCTGGCTATTTCATCCTCACAATTCTTGAGAATATCTTGAATGTAAGCCTCATGAATAGACTTTTTATTTGTGATGTGTGGGAATAAGACTTCAATTACAGATTGAGTCATAGTATATGAATCTTGAGGCGCGAGAGGGTCAACAGGCTGAATGGCCTTAAGTTTTTTGGCAACTCCAGGATGGGTTGATTGTAATACTTCTCTTGTGGCAGAGGTCGTCTCATTGAACTTTTTTAAGGAATCGGGAATCCTTACATACGGTTTCTTTTCAAAAAGACCACTGAGCTTAAAAGGGTACTGTATACAAACTGGTAGGGTAAATAGGGGGGTGATTTTTAGTTCCTTTTCCTTGGCATAAGCGCCTAAAAACATAGAATGGATTAAATATTTGAGTTGAGTTTTTGAATGATTTTCAATTGGATTTCGCTTTATATACGCACAAATTTTTTCAATATATTCTGTAAAAATGTAGGGATGGCTACTGCCAATTACACTTGAATTTAGGTCATAATTGGTGGCAGAGGGGCCTTGAATATGATTTTTTCTATACGCTTCACCTTGAATATAGGCCACACTATTATTTGTGTCCATCTCAAGTATTATTAAAGTGTTTTCCTGCTGTGGAAGCTGAAAAGCTTGATTGATGAATACATCATTTTCAACATAGAGGCAAGGTTTGTCTTGCATACTGAGGCAATAATATTTGTCTAAGATCAAAGGAAGATGCTCTGGTAAAAGATGTATTTGTGAAATGGGTAACTCCTGTTGAGTCGCTAGAAATTGTTTTCCAGCTGGGTCGGTATATACATGTATGTCCTTGTAGTACTTACTCAGCAACAAGCAACTTAGGGAGAAGGAAACTAAAAGGTCATTACGGGTTTGCCATCCCTCATTTTGATTAATAGGGGAGCGAGATCCGAGCCTAATAGATTGTATTATTCTAAAAGTGTGCACAGAGGTCATTACACGGTTTGTTTGTTTTAACCAACTCATAAATTAATAGATCACCAAATTATACAATGGTTTATTCTATGATAGACCCCAGTATCTCCAAAGTCCTGCTATATGCCAGATCAAGAGAATAACCTAAACATCTTTAGTGAAGATATTCAGGAGGTGGTTGCGAAACTTCCCTCTTGGCCTATCCGATGGGGGATTAGTATAATCTCCGGTACCTTAGGAATGTTAATTCTGGGTACCTGGTTTATCAAATATCCAGATAGTATTCCGTGTCGAATTGTATTAACTACGGAATTTGAACCTGTCGATCTAGTAAGTAACACCTCGGGTAAGGTAGCACTTATGGTCCGCGAAACGGATACCATCAGCAGGGGAGAGGTACTTGCCTATATTGCCAATGCCACAAGGTATGAAGACTATTTGCGTCTACGAAACATCTTGGAACAATTTCAAGAAATCCTCTCGAGGAACTTCCAGCCTCAAGATTTATATATCGAGGAATACCTGCAGTTAGGAGAATTACAGGCGGATTATTTGCTCCTACTGAATCGGATCAAAACCTATCAAATCACCCAGGATGTTGCTATCCGAGAGAGTCAGATTTTATCCATCAACAAGCGCATTGACTTGTATCAAAAAATTAATCAACAGTTAGCTCAACAGAAGGGGAACCAAGCTAAGGAACTCCACCTAATCGCCCAAAAATATGCGACAGACCAGGAGCTATTTTCAGAAGGCATTATTGCTAAGGCAGTCTTTGACCAGAGTCAGCTGGCGTATCTTCAGGCCCAGCGTGCCTTTGAATCATCCGAGAATACCCTCATGGGGAATGAAATTAATATTGCTCAGTTAAAAGCACAGCAAGTGGAATTGAGCTTAGGTAAAATCCAGGCTCAAGATCAGTTTAGGAATGATATCTTCAGCGCCTATCGGCAGTTGGAGAGCAAAGTCCAACTTTGGCAGGAAAGATACTTGATAATTGCTCCGTTTGAAGGCCAAATTTCTCTCAGAGGCTTTTTGAATGATGAGCAATTTATCATGGCAGGGGCTGTAGTTATGACCATTGTCCCATTTTCCCAGCACATTTATGGCCAAGCCCAAATGCCTATTTCCGGTTCGGGAAAAGTAGAAATAGGACAGCGGGTCAATATCAAACTTGACAATTTTCCCGCTACCGAATACGGAATGATATATGGAGAGGTACACGCCATTTCTGCTATTCCACAAGACAATATTTATAGGGTAAAAGTAGGCCTACAAAAGGGACTTCAAACCAGTTTCCGTCGACAACTTCCCTTCAAGCAGCAACTCACAGGGGTTGCGGAGATAATCACTGCAGACCTAAGTGTATTAGATAGGATTTTCCGTCAGTTTAGATCTATAGTCCAACAATCCAAAAATTGATTCTGAAACTCATTTAATGTTTCCAAAATGATTGAAATATTTCCCCATATGCTCCTGAGAATTGCAGGGAGTCCCTTCGAGGAACTAGCGGTGTATGCTCGACCAGAGTTGGACCAAGGATTGAATAGGATTGCTAATTTATCAGAAGAGACCCATACGTTAAAAAAACGCTTTTCCCAATCCTTGTTTAACCTGATTGAAGGGCAAGCGAATCCAAAACGTCAGAACCTTCTGCAAAACTTTCGAAGAGATGTGTATAACGGGCGAAAGATTAAAGCCTCAACCTGGAGCCAAGTTCAGCCTCTTCTTCCACAAAGTTTGATAGCCGAGTTTGAACTTCTTCAATCTCACATACAAAAGATAGAAAATTATACAGGAGAATGGAAAAGGCAGTACCAAATGGCACTTCTCAGTTCGCGGGTAGCCCTCCAACGGTATAGCAACAATGAAGTATTGAAAAAAGGATTGGTCCTATCTGCTCCAGACTTATTGGACCGATTGCCCACTTTTGAAAAAAAGGAACCCAAAGACTTCAGGAAGAAAGATTACCATACGGAAAAGAGCCTCATCAAATATATGACCCGGATAGCTGGTAAGACCTCTCCCTTTAGCACATTTACCAATTTGGCGATTATGAAGATCGGAGATAAGGGACCAAAAATATTTTCGGGGGCAAGTTCAGTTACTTCTTCTCATGTAAGGAGTACCATTAGAATTAATAATTATCTGTTAAAGTATTTGAAAGATATCTTTTTCCATTACAAAGCCTTGCGGCTTCACTTTTTCATTCGCCCCAATCCGACGATAGAGTTAGTAGGAGGATCTTTCAACTACCTGATCAATTTCAACAACATTGAGTCTTTTCAAAAGCTACGCAACAACCCCGTACTTGAACTGATTCTTGAATTACTGGAAAAAGATCGCAGAGGAATCACTTTTTCTAATTTGCTTGTGCACTTGCAAGAGTATGTGGATGCGGGAATAGAAGCTTTAGAAGCTTACGTACAAGAATTATTGAAATATGGTTTTTTGGAATATAACCTTGGGGTGTCTGGCCTAGACCCAAACTGGGACCAAAGATTAATCGAAGCTTTGAGCCCTTGTGTGGAGACTGTTAACCATATTCAAGAGTTGTTGGATGTACTTAGGCAACTAAGGATATATGGTGAGGAATTTGCCAAAGCTCCTGCTAATGCTAGAATGGCCATTTTGAAGCAAGCGCATCAGTCCTTTAGGTCTATTTGTATGAAAATTCATGAAGCTGCTGGACTGCCAGAAGTAGAAAGAAAATCCATAGAAGAATTACGGGAGGAGCTAAAAGAAAAAGCCATACTAACTGATGAAAAGGTACAGGAAGAAACAAATGGCCAAGAAACCAAATTTTCACACTTTGCCCATACCCGTTTTACCTTTAGCCCAACCCAAATCTTTTTCGAAGATACAGTAAAGGATGCTGATCTAAGCATTTGCGCTAAGGCTGTTAAACCCTTACTCGAGAAAGTTTCAGCGTTGGCTTCCAGCTTGTCCTTTTTCCCATATAGTGCTGATGAATTAGACCGGATGAAATCTTATTTTCTGGATCACTATCCAAAGGATCAGGAAATTAGCTTTTTGGGGTTCTATGAAGATTATTTCCGAGATGTGAGGAAAGTCCACGAGAAACATAACTGGGAAACGATTCAAAAAAGGAGGGAGGTAAAGAAAAAGGGATTGGCTTCTTCAGAAGACTTATCCGATAAACCCAATGCTTCCGTAGCTGTTTTGGAAAAGCCCCAATACCTTACAACCAAAGAAATTGAGAGCAGGCGAGCACTGTATAGCAAATGGACTAGGATCGCAGCAACTACGTTTAAACAATTAGATTTTCACAATTCTCAAACGGTTTCATTGACCCAGGAGCTGATTGAAGGGATAAATGAGAAAGCTCAAATGCCCGATACGATTAAAGTATTCGCTTCTAATGGAGCTTTTATCCAGTTCTTTAGAGAAGGGGGTAAGCTCAAGGGTTTTCTTCCAGTAATGTTACCAGGGAATGGGAAATGGATGGGGCGTTTTCTTCATGCTTTTCCCGAGGAGGTAACTGAGGATCTCTTGGCCTGGAATAACATGACCCTGGAATTGGAAGACTTACATATTGAAAGTACAGATGCCTCTTATTTTAATGCCAATCTACATCCCTGTTTAATGCCCTATGAAATCCAAACTCCTGGAGGGCATAATACCCTACATGAAAATCTCCAACTCAAGGTCTCTGATTTTAGGCTTCGGTACAATGACCTACAAGGACAAATGGAATTAGTCCATTCCCCCTCAGGGAAACGTGCTTTTACGTACAATCTTGGTTTTCAATCTCTACCCGGTCGCTCCAAATTATTTCAGTTGCTTTCGAATTTTGGAGAATCTGAATTTTTAGGATTTGGCTTACCCATTAATGCCATAAATTCCCTTTTTGAGGAAGGGTTGGAAAATTTAGCTTGGGAAGATAAGGTGCTTGCATATCCTAGGATAAGCTATGAAGATATCCTCGTCTTACAACGTCGCATGTGGAAATTTGGAAAAAATACCCTTCCACGAAAGCTTCCAAATGAACCTGATGCAGACTTTTTCAAAAAGGTTAGGGGATGGGTAGCTACTCACAACCTGCCCAACCAAGTGTTTATTACCCTAAACCCGCATAGACATAATCAGGCAGTAGACCCTGAATTAATCAGAAAGTTGAGACGGGATGATTACAAACCCCAATACATTGATTTTCAGAGCCCTTTGCTTGTAAACTACTTCGAGAAAATGCTTCGTAAAATGTCAGATTACCTCATTATTGAGGAAATGCTTCCTTCAAGTGATCAACTCTTTGCTGCAGAGGGAAAAAACTGGGTTACCGAATGTGTAGTTCAATGGTGCGAAACCCCAGAAGATTGAAAATCTATTGTTAACTCAACCAAACCCATTGCTTTGACTAATTCTATAAAGACAGAATGGCTTGCTATTCACTTGTATTATAATGCTCCCTGGGAAAGGTTTCTCATACACGCCGTAAAACCATTTATCGATACAGTAAGGAATCATCCCCAGGTCCAGGGATACTTTTTTATACGATATGGTGAAATGGGGCCCCATATCCGTCTAAGGTTCAAAGGGGAAAGCGACTATCTCATTAACCAACTCAAACCACTTGCGGAGGAATCCTTTCTTGCATATATGGAAGCCCACCCTAGCAAGGACCTCCCCAAAACGGATATCCCCAAATTTTCCTATAAAGAAAAACTATTTCCCAACAATTCCATCCAGTGGATCAAGTATGAACCTGAAATAGATCGCTATGGTGGGAAAAAAGCAATTTCTCTGGCTGAATCCCATTTTCAATCCTCTTCCGAAGCAGTACTCCTTAACCTTGAAGCGCAAACTGACTCTTGGAGTTACGAAAGTGCTATGGGGGTGGCTATTCAGATGCACCTTGGCTTTTCTTATGCCGTTGGTATGAGTCAGGTGGAAATGTATTTTTTTTACACCAGACTTTTTCAAACTTGGTTTCCAAGTACCTATTACTATCAAACGGAAAATAGGGATACGCACCTTGAAAAAGTTAAGGAGACCATCCTTGAATCGTTCAAAACCTCTTTTCAGCATCAAAAAGCTGTAATCCTTCCGCATGTCCAACATTTATGGGAGTACTTACACGCAAGTGAAGCCCAAATGGAAGAACGCTGGTTTACGCTATGGGTGAGTCAAGGGCGTAAGGTAGATAGGGATATGAAAACCCTCATTTCAAGGAAGGACCTAATAATACCCTCGTATTTTCTTTCTTCTATGGATGCTTCCGGGATAGATCGTCCTGAGTTTTTCGTCTATGAATCCTTTTTCCATATGACTAACAACCGTCTAGGAATTCAGAACCAAGATGAAGGGTTTTTAGCTTATGTATTAATGGAAAGTCTCGACGAAATTTTCACCCAAAGTGTTGGAAAACATCCGGGTGTTTATTGATTAAGTAGGCTTTGATTTCGTCTCTATGGTCTACGGCATCTTTGGCCCTAGAACCCCATGTTCGTCTGTAATAAATTAGGAATTCCTCAATGATGTGGACCAAGTATCCTTTCTTAGTGGTATTTATCCAAAATTCCCAGTCTTCATATCCGTATACCATACTTTCATCAAATCCTTCATTCATTTCCCATACTTCCCTTCGAATAATGGCATTTGCGCTGCAGTTGATATCTTCGATGAAGTTTTTGACTCCCCCCCCTCTTGGGGTCCATATAAAATTCTGGTACCCGAACCCCAAAACCCAAGAGGAAACAGCTCCTATCTTTGGATATTCCTCAAGAATATGGACTGACTTCTCCACAAAAGTAGCCTCAAGGATATCATCCGCATCTATAGCCAACAAGTACG
>JBCCTX010000095.1:0-22571 GCA_039197765.1 Bacteroidota bacterium | reverse complement strand
GTAGGGCAAAGGTTCCTTCTTGCATCCCTAGCCCTTCTTCCTCTGGAATGCCCAAGTCCACGTACTCGGTAATTAACTCCAGGTTTTCATAATTCAATTTTCCATATAGGGGATCGCTCTGCCTTATGGCCCATTGAAAAATTGGAGGGTGGGGCTGTTGTCGAGCAGTACGTGTTTGGCCGTTAAGATATATAGGCTATTGTCGTCTTTTCCTACGAAGAAACCGGTTCCGGTTTCTTCGAGGCCATCCGAATCTGTGGAGCGGATGAGAACCACAGGGGATTTGAGGAAGTCTTGGGCAAGCGTCCATATGGAATAACCCCAGGTAATACAAAAAACGATGATACAAGCCTCAACCTTCATGGCGGTGTAATGGTTTAGGGCATGAAATTACGGAATTTTGTGAAAAGTATTTCCTCATCTAACGGGTGAAGAGGAATTCTTACTACCGCAGGGTGAAATTCATTTTTACTCCCTGATTTTTGGGGAATGGTATTCCACAACTATAGGGTCAGGCCATGGCCTGACCCTACGCCAACGCCTACATGGGCTTACGCCCATTCCCCCTGAACTATTCCAACGGATACAGCGTCCTAATGGTGATCATGGTCTTTCTTCGCAAAGAGATTCCAGATAATTCCCCCATTGACGACAAAGCCATCCGTAGGAGCCCATAGCTCTGCAAAAGTTGGGGTACTAAACGGGGGCAAAACGATGTCCTGGTAGCGCGACTGTCGACTGTCTATGAAGTTTTCCAAATTTAGGAACAGACTAAAGTGTTTGAATTGCCGTAAGCCCATCAACCCAACGATCCAAAAATCTCGTGTCTCGGTGTAATCACTTCGGAACTGAGAACCTGTGTAATAGGATTCTAGCCCTATGCGCCATTTTCCGTGCTGCTCAAAAACCAATACCGCCCCAGCATTGTGTTTGGGGGTTAAGGGCTTCTGGTTATTGATATTGTCATAATTAAGTCGAGCGTCAATAAAGGCGTATTGGAGGAAGAGCTTAAAATCGCCATAGGTTAATTTGATGTTGGATTCGAAGCCTCGACTGTCAATGGTTCCATCTGCATTCTCAAAAGAAAAATTATCCGCTATAGTTCCTTCACGGAGGACAAGGGCGTTGTTAAGTCGGGTGTAGAAGAACAGCTGGTTGAGAGAAAGGGTAAGCTTCCCGCCAATGACCGTTTGGTAATTGAGGTCAAAGTTGCCTCCCGCAGAGGTTTCGGCTTCTGTCGTGTTTTGGTCTACGGGTAGAATGCCCTGGAAAGTGAGTGCCTCGGCTTCTTCGGTGAATATGGTAGGGAGTTTATACCCCAACCCCCCTCCCAGGCGACCCGAAAGCTGAGGGTTTAGCTTGAACAACAGAGATACTCTAGGTAAAACAAAGGCCCCAAAATTCGAATTGTAATCGGTGCGCAAGCCGCTCTCTAAGGTAAGGGCTTCGCTTGAATTCCAGGTATTTTGGACAAAGGCTCCCATCGTTGTGTGCTGATAATCCCTGAGTGAAGTCGTATTAAGGGGACTTTCCTCAAAGCGGTCTGTAAACACGTTGGCACCTACTATCCATTGGGTTGACGCGTTGTCAGTAGTATAGGAAATTTCCGAAAAGCTAGCCACCTGGTCTCCTTCAAATTGGTATTCGGGTATTGTTATTTCCCGATCGAAGAAAGCGACACTATTTCGAAAGCGAAGTTGGGAAGAATTGCTGAAGGTTCTATCAAATGCTACCTGCGATGAGATCCGTCTGGAAAGATTTTGCTCGGAAAAAACATGTTCTTCATCGGGTTTGTCATCAATCACCAAAAGGTCTCCCCCGATCCGATCTTCTACGGTGGTATTTACGCCTACCCATAAGGTAGTTTGCTCATCTGGATACCAAAAAAATCTGGGAGTTAGGGTGAAACTCCTTACTTTGGGTATATCTGAAAAGCCATCGTCATTTGGGTCATAGGGTTCTTGGCGGTTGCCAGATGCAAACACCGATAGGCCCGTTTTGCCGAATCTTTGGGCGTAAAAGCCATTGAGCGTAGTCCCAGATGCAGAGGTCTGATTGACCATTAGGCTCAATTCAGGAGCTTCCTCAACGGGTTTTTTTGTTACCAAATTGACCAAGCCGGCAATGGCCCCACCGCCATATAGGGTAGAGGAGCTCCCTTTAATAACTTCAACCTGCTTCAGGTCTATGGGGGGGATCTGCATAATGCTTAGCCCTCCTGCAAAGCCTCCGAATAAGGGGAATCCATCTTTCAAAATCTGGGTGTATCTACCATCTAGGCCCTGGATACGTATGCTTTGATTAGCTGAACTGGCGGAGGTAAGTTGCATCTGAATTCCTGTACTTTCTCGCAGTAACATGGCAATATTTGTAGAATTCATTACGGCTTTTTCCGCAAGTTCTTCAGATCCCAGGAATTCTACCCGGGTAGGTATTTCTTCCACTGTACGGCTACTACGGGTAGCCGTCACGATAACCTCCTCCATTTCATGGCCTTCTTCCAGAGCAATGATGATTGGTTGGGCTGTGGAGAGAGGAAATTCATAGGTCTCTTCGCTAGATTCATAGCCTACAAATGAAAACATGAGGTTTTGAGGACCGTTGGGAATACTTCGGATAATAGCCAAACCGCTACTGTCTGTACGAGCGCCAATATTTGTATTTTCTATTCGTACAGTAACCCCAACTAAAGGAGCCTCAGAATCCGCATCTTTGACAAGGACCTGTAAGGTATGTTGCGTAAATGCGTCCATACCCCAGAATACAAGGAATATTATAGTTGTTAACCTTTTCATGATTAATGATTATGCATAGGAAATAGCCTTACGGCTATCCCATACTTATGTGAACAATAAAAAACAGAGCTGAAATCAAGGAAAAGGTTAGGCCCGCGGCGGATGCCAGATAGGAGAAACTACCGGACTTGGAATGCGATTCACGATCCGGTTATTTGAGGTTGGGTGGAGGAACCTGTGAGTAGGTTCGAATACGGCTGTTGTGAATCCAGGACAACACTGGCAGGATAAGAAGGGATTGCAGACTTCGCTACATCCATCGCCTTCCTCTTCAGGGTGTTCATCGTGATCGGTACTACAGCAGATTAATTCAGGGAAAACTTCCACAATGCTCAAAGCCGGCATACTTGCCAGAAAGAGTACATACATAGATAGGATGAAGGTGGAAATCTTCATATAGGCAAAAATAAAAAAATTGGATGGACTTTCAATTTGGAATGGAGAGATCGTATGAGAAAATAGGAATATTATGTTCACACCTGATAATTCCTCTTTTTTTCCTCTCAAAACTCTGCGGTAAAAACCAGTCGATGATTAAAACCCTTTAGGTTATAGATGAAGAAAATGGATCTTTCATTACTGCAATTCTTTTGCTAGAGTACTTAGCTGTATTTTATTCATCTACTCAGCAGGATAGCTCAATCCTCCCAGTAGTAGGGCCTTGTCAGCCTTGCTCCTTCGATGATTTCACATCTACAGCATGCGGGGTGAAGGGTGGGATCAATGAATTGGTAGTAGAACAGGCTAGGACAAAGCCCATCTACTTGAACTCCGAAGGGAAAGTCTGCTCTAAAAACCACGTGATGTGCCGTATCTGTGGCGGTAGCTTCGAAATAGCCTAGTACCAACTCTTCAGGTTTATCCTCCCGAAAGATATTGCCCTGTAAGCCGGCAGGAGGAATGTCAAAAATACTACCTACTTGGTTGATTACTAAGTCTGCTCGTTCCCAGTAATCAAAAGATTCCGCTGATATGGAGTACTGGACGACATTGAAATAGTGCTTGTAAAAAAAGGTCCAGTCTAATTCCTTGATACCTATCAAATTCTTTTCCTTTCTTCCGGAACTCACACGATCCCCATCTAGCAGTTTGATTTGCTGAGGGCCAATGGTTCGGTTGTAGTAACACGATTTGGGCACCTTAAGAGATCCTGGGGGAAGAAACTCGTGTAAGACAAAATCCTCTGTTGCTTCCCACCTGAGGTAGGGCCCTTGAGGAGAAGAAGGGATTTCGGTATCGAGGAATATCTTGATTACGTCTCTGGGGAGGGGGTTGGGAGGAATTCTTTCAACCGCTTCCTTGGAAAATTCGACGTAAATTTTGTCAATAGGAACAAATTGAGGAATCTTTTCAGCCTGAGAACGATACGAGTTGTTTTGCCAAAGGATTTGTAACGAATAGCTTTTTCCAACTTCTGCTATAAAAGTGTTTTGGGCAATTTCATACATCCCCTCTCCTTGATACGCATATTCATAGGTATTTCCCTCCTCATCCTGCAAGGAAATCTCAGCGTCAGAAACCTCTAGTACACTATCTCTGGCAAAATCTGCGATCTGTTGAAGCTTGACGAAAAAGGGGCCGGAACCGGGTAGTATTTTTCCATCTACGACCAAGTTTCGCTCAATAATTCCAGGCTCAAAAGGACTTTCAACGAGCTCGATACACCCCAAAGAAGTGAATAAAATAATTAGACTGATTCCAATATATTTTCTCATCTGTTTCGTCCTTATCTATCTACTCCCTTTCTACAAATTCAATCCTCCCAATAGTACGGTTTAGTTAGTGATGCCCCTCCGAAATAGTCGCATTGACAACACGCCGGATGTAAAGGGGGTTCGAATAACCAATAGTAAAAGAAGGTTGGACACAGACCTTCAATCTCTACTGCATAGGGGAAATCTTCTCTAAAAATCAGGTAATGGGCAGTATCCGTAGCGGTTGCTTCAAAGTATCCCAATACCAATTCTTCTCTCTTATCCTCACGGAAGATGTTGCCTTGTATACCTGCTGGGGGAATGTCAAATATACTTCCTACTTGGTTAATAACTTGATCTACTTTTTGCCAATATTCAATAGATGCCTTTGAGGTAGAATACTGCACTACATTGAAGTAGTGCTTAAAATAGAAAGTCCAATCTACCTCTTTTGTTCCAATAAGATTTTTCTCCCACCTCCGGGAACCCACCTGGTCCCCATCCAAGAGCTTAATTTGTTGGGGATTGATGGCCCAATTATAGTAACAGGCTCTGGGAATTTTCAAAGAACCCGGAGGAAGAAATTCATGCAAGACAAAGTCCTCACTTGCCTCCCATCTAAGGTAAGGACCCTGTGGAAGAGAGGGAATTTCTGTATCAACAAATATGTTGATTACATTCAGGGGATTGGGATTAGGTGGAATCCTTCGGACGGCCTCTTGGGAAAATTCGAGGTAGATACTATCTATGGACACTAGGGGTGGGATGGTCTCTTCGAGGGAATGATAAGATCTGTCTTGCCAGTGGATTTGGAGGGAGTAGGACTTTCCCACTTCAGCTTGTAGGGTATATTGGGGGATTTCGTAGACTCCTTCGCCTTGGTAGGTATACTCAAATATATTTGACTCTTCATCCAGGATAAATACCCTAGCATCCTCAACCGCTAACAAGCTATCTCGGGCAAAATCCGCGATTTGTTGAAGTTTGACAGAGAAGGGACCGGAACCTGGAACAATTTTTCCATCAACCACTAAGTTTCGCTGTATGCTTCCTGCCTTAAAGGGGCTTTCGATTTGTTCGATACATCCTTGGAAGGTAATTAAAGCACCCAGTAGGTAAGCCCAGGTCTGGTTTTTCATGTTTAGTCCTTTTCTTTCGCACGGTCTTCAGCATCCAAAGCAAACTCTTCTAGTACTGATAAGGGAACGTGTTCTAGGACCTTTTGGTGGGTAGCCGCGAGATAAATTTTGGGAGCCATTCCCGCATGATAAGCTTCCAGCCATCTGGGTAAGCATAAGCACCATTTATCTCCCGATTTTAGGCCAGGGAAGTTAAAGGCTGGGAAGGGAGTACTTAGGTCATTTCCACAAACTTTAGAAAAGGCGAGAAACTCACGGGTCATGACTGCGCAGACCGTGTGCATTCCCTGGTCTTCATCACTTGTATCACAGCACCCGTTCCGAAAATACCCTGTAAGCGGGTGAGTTGAACAAACGGTTAGGGGCTTTCCCCAAACATTCAAGGAGGGTTCCATGTAAATAGCTTTCTCCTAATATAGAAAATTTTTTGACTGGATGTTAATGCGCGCATTTTGTGCAGCGCCGATTGCGCCCGCAAAATCATCATAGGCCACCTTTTGTATGTTCATCTTTTCCTTTCCGGGCCTCCACTCATATATGTCCATAAACTCCTTTAAGGGGGTAAAAAGACTACTATCCGCCTGGGCGATACCTCCACCGATAAGGATACATTCTGGCGAAACCATATTTCCGATAGAGGCCAAGGCAGCTGCCAATTTCTGGACAGAAGTAAGCCAAACATAGGAGGCTATGGGTTCATGTGCTTCGTATCCTTTAACCAGGTCTTTGGTTGTCGTATACCTCCCAAAACTTCTTTGGAAAATATTATGGTTTCCAATGGCATCTTCCAAACTATCAGGAATTTGGAAGCTATCTAAAGCAAAGGAAGGGGCTGATAGGGTGAGGTGTCCAAAGTGACCAGCCTTTTGCATAAATCCCAAATGAATCTTTCCATCGATCAGTAAGGCTCCACCCACTCCCGTTCCCAGGGTAATGAGCACCAGGTTTTTGTATCCTTTACCCGCCCCAAAATGGTATTCCGCAATGAGGGCTGCGACCGCATCGTTCACAACGGGAACTTGTCCGAGCCCCAAGTACTCTGCCCATTGGAAGTTCTCTAGGCCTTCCAGACGACCTGGCATGCAGGCAATCGCTGAGAAGTCTCCATTGGGAATTCCCGGTGCAGAGAGGCCAACAATGGGAGATTGGGAGGCCATATCAATAGCCAATTCTAAAAAACATGTCTTTATTGCAGCTTTCCAAGGCGCCTCCTTTTTGTGGTCATCTGTAGGAATATGCACTTTCTTGAGAATGCTACCTTTTTCGTCTATCAGCACGGCTTTTATATGCGTTCCCCCCAAGTCAATTCCAATAGCTTTTTGCGATTGAGACATATATTTTTCTAGTTTTCCCATTCAATTTAGGACATTCCGTTTTAATATCTCCTCAAATTGATCTATTTTCCGCTTTCTCATTCACCTTTGTTCCAAACTACACCGTCTTCATGCAGGCATTTCACGATATTTTAAGACTTATCAATGGATATTTGGGAGGCTCCCCTTGGTTTGTATTTCTCTTACTTGGGGTAGGGCTATTTTTTACCATTTACCTGGGATTTCCCCAAATTCGATACTTTCGACATGCTTGGCGCGTAGTGAGTGGCACCTATGATAAAGCAGGGGATGAGGGAGATACTTCTCACTTTCAGGCGCTTACCACCGCACTTTCAGGAACAGTCGGAACGGGAAACATTGGGGGAGTAGCATTTGCCATTTACCTTGGAGGTCCAGCCGCCTTGTTTTGGATGCTGGTAACCGCATTTTTGGGGATGACTACCAAATTTGTAGAAGTTACATTGTCGCATAAGTACAGGGAGAAGGCAAAGGATGGATCTATCGCTGGAGGGCCTATGTATTACATGAAAAACAAGCTCCAGTTAAAGTGGATGGCGGCCATATTCGCCGTCGCTACGGTATTATCCTCATTTGGCACAGGTAACCTACCCCAGATCAACAATATTGCGGGATCGATATATGCAACCTTTGGAATTGATCAAATGATCACGGGCGGGGTATTGGCAGTAATTCTAGGATTTGTAATTATAGGAGGGATTAAACGTATAGCTGCGGTAACAGAGCGTCTGGTCCCTTCAATGGCCATACTCTATTTCATTGGTGCTTTTGCAGTAATTTTTGCTAACCTGGAAAACATTGGTCCCTCTTTTGTGTCGATATTTCAGGATTTGTTTACAGGGTCTGCAGCAACTGGGGGCTTTTTGGGAGCAACCATCGCTTTTGCCTTTAATAGGGGAGTAAATAGGGGGCTTTTCTCTAACGAAGCGGGCCAAGGATCAGCACCGATTGCCCATGCCGCGGCTAGGACAGACGAACCCGTATCTGAGGGTATTGTGGCCATTTTGGAACCCTTTATTGATACCATCATCATCTGTCTGGTAACAGGGCTTACCATTCTCTCTTCTGGCGTATGGTCGGAAAAGCATGTTAATGATTTCGCCTATGCAGATATGGAATTTCTGGCCGGATCTTACGAAGACACAGACGCTCAAAATAGGGAACGTCTAGCTGGGCACCTATTGGGAGGAGAATCTCTCATGGGTTTTGAAGGCAGAATAAAAGTAATGGCAGGAGAGATGGCTAGCCAGCAACCCTTTACCGTTATTCATGCCCGCTCGGTTGCAGAGGAAGTACAAGTGTTGGAAGATGGTCAACCTTATTCAGGTAACCTTACCATTACTGGAGGTGTCTTGCAGGAAGATGGCTTGACCTTCCGAGGTAAATCTCTCGTTCACAGTGCTCCCTTAACCACGATTGCATTCAACAGAGGTTTCTTTGGGGACTGGGGGCAGTATATCGTAAGTATTGGTCTATTGTTATTTGCTTTCTCAACAGCGATTTCCTGGTCTTATTATGGCGACCGAGCCATGACCTATTTGTTTGGATCGGGCTCAGTAAAATACTATCGAATTGTATATGTCATTGGATTCTTCTTGGCCGCATTTACCGACACGGCTATCATATGGACTTTATCTGAAATTGCCATCGTGTTAATGACAGTTCCCAACCTCATTGGCATCTTTTTGTTGAGAAAAGATATGAAGGAAACCGTGGCCGAATATTGGAGAAACTTTAACGCTTCCAAATAGCAAATACTTTTTACTGCATGAAAACAAGAAGCTTAGGAAATTCGGGAACTCCCGTAACAGAAGTCGGACTGGGTTGCTGGCAATTTGGGGGAGATTGGGGAGCCATATCAGAGGATCGGGTTTTTGAATTATTGGAAACCGCTGTAAACGAAGGGATTCGCTTTTTTGATACGGCCGATATCTATGGGGGCGGAAGAAGTGAGTCCCTGTTAGGACGCTTTTTTCAAGGTAAGAGCGATGAAGTGTTTTTTGCTACCAAGTTGGGAAGAGATCCTGGGTTGTATCCGGATAAATACACCAAAGGGGCAATACGGGAACGCATAGAGGGCTCTCTACAGCGCTTGAACGTATCTTCTTTGGGATTGATTCAGCTCCATTGTATCCCTATGGAGGAAATGCAAAAAGGAGAAATCTTCGAATGGTTGAGAGAATTTCAACAGGAAGGATTGATCCAGAATTTTGGCGCCAGTGTAGAATCCATGGACGAAGCGCTAGTTTGCTTAGCGCAGGAAGGGATAGGTTCGCTACAGATTATTTTCAATATTTTCCGTCAAAAGCCTATCAACCTCCTTTTTGATAAGGCGGAGGAAAAATCTGTAGGAATCATTGTTAGGCTACCGCTTGCCAGTGGGCTTTTGGCTGGAAAATTCACGGCTGAAACCACCTTTGAACCACAGGATCACAGAACCTATAACCGAAATGGGGAGAAATTTAATGTAGGCGAGACCTTTGCGGGTTTGCCCTTTGAATATGGGGTGTCCCTGAGTGATCAGCTTAAGTATATGGTACCTGAGACGATGACTATGGCTCAATTTGCCATGCGCTGGATTTTGGATTTCTCCGCTGTTACTGTAATAATTCCAGGGGCTACTAAGGTGCAGCAGGTGATAGATAATGCACGGACTTCAGACTTAGATCCGTTAGGAGGGGAAGTGCATTTGGATATAGAAGATTTTTACAAAGCAAAAGTTGAAGCATACATACGGGGACCTTACTAATCAGAAAAATATGTTAGGTAGGTGAAACCTTTTGGGGCAAGTTGACATCCTATATGTACAACTTAACCCTGCCTCCTATGTACCTCAATTCACTACTTCTGAGTTTTAGAAATGCCCTAAAAACTCCCTTATTTACCCTCATCAATCTCCTGGGGCTATCCATCGGATTGGCTGCATGCTTGCTAATTGTCTTATTTATTGAAAATGAACGGAGCTTTGATCGCTTCCATACTCAAAAGGATCACATCTATCGACTGAATGAAGTCCAGACCTGGGAAGGAATTATCCCCCAAAATGTTGCTTTGTCCATGTATCCCATGGGCCCTACTCTATTTCAAGATTATCCGGAAATCACCTCATACGTCCGACTGATTGATCGAAGTAACCTCCCCTTTCAGGTTGATGGAAAGCGTTTGTTTGTAGAGAAAATGTACTTGACTGACACTACATTTTTTTCCATGTTCGACTTTCCTATGCTGTACGGGAATCCCCAAGAAGCATTGAATGCCCCCAACAGTGTTGTAGTTACAGAAGCAACGGCGTCCCAGTTTTTTGGTAGAACAGATGTTCTAGGCGAGCAACTCACTCTCTATGCAGGGGATACGATCCCCTTCAAAGTAACAGGGGTCTTAAAGGACGTTCCTGATAATTCTCATATTCAGTTTGATGGATTGATGTCCATCCCTACCTTCCCAGAAGCAGATAGTTCCTGGATGAACCGTTGGGGAAACAATTGGTTGGTTACTTACCTTGAGTTGCAAGCAGGAGTAGACATCGAAGCGTTAGAGTCGAAGTTCCCAGATTATTTGGTCAAATATATGGGAGAAGATGCTCCAGAGGGGTATCAACTATTTTTACAGGAGCTGACAGATGTTCATTTAGGCTCTTCAAATATTACGCATGATTACCAAAATTACCGAAAGTTTAATGGGAAATACGTAAAGGTCTTTGCCTATCTCGCGCTATTTGTTCTCATAATCGCGGGAATTAATTTCATGAATCTCTCAACCGCTCGATCTGCCAAAAGGGCATTAGAAGTGGGGGTTCGTAAATCTATTGGAGCCTCTAAGGGAATGTTGGCAAGAGGTTTCTTAGCGGAGACATTTCTATTTACTACCCTTGCATTCTTGATAGCCTTGGGAATTGTAGCACTCGTACTTCCCTTCCTTAATGAATTTGCACAAAGGGCTATGTCCTTGAGTACCTTATTCACCCCCAGAATTTTCCTCCCTATCCTAGGCATATGGGTACTCATAGGGTCTCTTTCTGGATTTTATCCCGCTTGGGTGATGGCAAACTTCGATGTGGTAAAAGCCTTGAAGGGAAACCTATTCATCCGACATCAGAAAATATCTCTGCAAAATATCTTGGTGGTTGTCCAATTTACCCTGGCTATTGCCTTAATTATTGGAACGCTCCTTATTGCACGTCAGCTCAATTTTATGCTGAACCAGGACCCAGGTTTCAACCGGGAACAAGTCCTATTGCTTCCCGGAAACAGAGAAGTGAACCAGCAATATGAATCTTTTAAACAAGAACTTTTGCAGTATCCGGAAGTGTTAGGGGTATCCGCTTCAGGACAGCGACTTGGGAGCAACATACACCAAACGGGGATAAACTACCGCGAGGATACAGCCGTTCAATCCCTGGCGATTTCCTCTTTGAATGTTGATTATAACTACCTAGACTTTTACGAAATTGACATGGAAGAAGGTAGGGGCTTTTCCAAAGCGTATACCAGTGATTCTGCGCATGGCTACGTCATTAACCAAGTTCTTGCAGAAAAGATTGGCTATGATGATCCTATAGGAAAGCCCTTTAAATTCTCCTGGGAAGAGACTTGGGGGAAGGTTATCGGTGTAACAAAGAATTTTAATTACAACTCTTACCATCACGATATCAATCCCTTGGCGCTACATGTGAGGCCCGATTGGGGATACAGTGAAGTTTCCGTTCGTATCAATCCCAATTCTTTGGGTTCTCTTCTTCCTAAAATTGAGAAGCACTGGCGAGAAACAGGAACAGACCGAGACCTTACTTACGAATTTCTTGACGAGCACTTTGCAGAAGTATATATGGCAGATAGCCAAGTAAATCAATTGGTCCGCATCATCGCCTTTCTTGCGGTATTTGTCGCCTGCCTGGGACTGTTTGGATTGATCCACATTTCTGCTGAGCGTCGCACCAAAGAAATTGGGGTTAGGAAAATCTTGGGAGCTTCCGTAGGTAACTTGGTGAGCTTGTTTACCCGGGAAGTGGCCATTCTCGTGGGAATTGCCTTTTTGATTGCGGTTCTGCCTACCTGGTGGTTTATGAGTAATTGGCTCGAAGGATTCGCCTTTCGCATCGAGATGGGACCCTGGATATTCATTCTATCAGGATTTTTTGCCATGCTCATCGCCTTAGGGACGATTGGTTTCAAAGCCCTTCATTCTGCTCGTTCGAATCCGGTTGATTGCCTTAGGTATGAGTAGTGAGGATTTGTAACCGATTGAATGGGAATCGATCCGAGAAAATGGTAATTCGAAGATATCTTTTACAGATTTACGAATATCTGTGCAGGACTCTACTTGGAAAGTTTCTGAAAAAGAAGGACAATATCTCGTTTTAACAGGTAAAGAATATGCCGAGAGGTTAGAAGCTGGCTCATCCAGCTAAAAAGGGTAAAAAAATGTATAACTGGAAACTCCCATCTATTAGCGGAGATACCTTAACAAATTCTGCTTTTGAAAAGAAGCTCACCCTATATGAGTTCTTTTTGTAGGGTGTGGAGGCTCAATTTATGCGAAGCCCTATATTGATAGCTTGAAACATATATTTGGTGAGGTACTCCAGGTATTAAATGTAGAATCACAAGACTCTCCAAGGGAAGATGTCCAGAAGTTTACAGACAAATACGAGTTAAGTACCCCTACCCTTTATGACGGTAAAGAACTTGCTAGCCAATTAGGAGTCTTAGGCTGTCCGACCTTTGTTTTAGTGGATAACGCTGGTGTTATAGTCCATACTATTTCAGGGAGACCTGAATCACTGAAAATGCTTATTGCTGAACGATTGAGGTGATAAAGTACCTGTACGTTAATGAAATGAGACAATATTGTGGTTTCTTTTAACTTGGGTTAAGTTCCCTTCAATCCCTCTATTTATGCTCAGATACCTAGGATTTGCCATTTGTGCTTAATCTCTAGGCTTGTACTGCTTAAACTTTTTTTCACCTTTCTCCAATCGGGAAATCTTAGTATATTCGATCTGCAAATTACTAAAAACAGATACTACGATTATACTAACCAACTAAAGGAAATGAGTAAACTACGCTATTTATGGGGGGCTATCATACTATTTACACTCGGTATTTGGGGTTGTAATACCCAGGAGACTAATTCCCATAAGGAGGAAGAGATGGAAGCGATAACTGTGTCTATGGAGTCCAGTGACTGGGAAGTTTTATTTGACGGCTCTACCTTAGAACATTGGCGCAACTATCGGTCTGATGAAATATCTGACCAATGGCAAATTGAAGAAGGCACGCTTACCCTCAATGGTAAAAATGGTGGGGACATTATTACCCAAAATACCTATGAAAGTTTTGAACTGGAATTATCCTGGAAAATCTCTGAATGTGGGAATAGTGGCATCTTTTTCCATGTTGTAGAAGCCGACTCTTTGGATAAAACCTATCACTCTGGCCCTGAGGTGCAAGTATTGGATAATACCTGCCATCCAGATGCAAAAATTCCTAAACACAGAGCGGGAGACAATTATGACTTACACGCTTGTTCTGAAGAAACCGTAAAACCAGCTGGGGAATGGAATGACGTACGTTTGATAGTCAATGAAGGGCATGTAGAACACTGGCTAAACGGGGTAAAAGTTGTAGACTATCAACTTTGGAGTCCTGAATGGGAGGAACTCTATCAAAACAGCAAATTCACAAAATGGCCTATGTATGGACGCGGGAAGAAAGGGCACATCGCCTTGCAAGATCATGGAGATAGAGTGTGGTTTAAGGACATAAAAATCAAATCATTATAAGAATGAGACATCCATATTTTTTTAAACTACTATTTCCCATAGTAGTAATAGGAATAATTATGTCAGGTTGTATGCCTGATACCCAACTTTCAGAAAAGAGAATTTTGGTATTCTCCAAAACGGAAGGATACCGCCATGCTTCTATCGACGAAGGCAAAACAACGCTCTTGAAACTTGGCGAAGCAAATGGATTCCGCGTAGATACGACTGTAGATGCATCTTTTTTTGTGGAAGACAGCCTTAAGCACTACAGTGCAGTCGTCTTTCTCAATACGACCCAAGATGTACTCAACCATATACAACAAGCCTATTTTGAGCGTTACATTCAGGCAGGAGGAGGTTTCGTAGGGATTCATGCTGCTGCAGACACTGAGTACGATTGGCCTTGGTATGGGAAATTGGTTGGGGCTTACTTTGAAAGCCATCCTAAAGTGCAGGAAGCCATCATCAAAGTTAGAGATGATTCTCATCCAACAACGAGCCATTTACCTCAAGAATGGCGGGTGAAAGATGAGTGGTACAACTATAGAAATATTAATCCTCAATTGACTGTCTTGGCTACCCTAGACGAGAATTCATACGAAGGTGGAAAGAATGGGAGCGATCATCCGATGGTATGGTTCCATGAATACGATGGGGGAAGGGCCTTCTATACAGGTCGGGGACACACGGCAGAATCCTTCAAAGAGCCTGAATTCCAGCAGCAACTTCTTGCGGGGATTACCTATGCAATTGGAGAAAATCGCTTGGATTATCGAAAGGCCTATACGCTTCCCGTTCCAGAAGAAGGTAGGTTTGTCCAGCAGGTTTATGCTTCCAACCTCAATGAACCTATGGAAATGGTGATCTTTCCCAATGGGAAGGTGATGTTTGTAGAAAGGAAAGGGGCCGTGAAAATGTACGATCCAAATGACTCTGAGTTGACTACCATTGCTCAAATGGAGGTTCATACGGAGTTTGAGGATGGACTACTAGGATTGACCAAAGACCCAAATTTTTCAGAAAATCGTTGGATTTACATGTTTTACTCCCCCAAAGGAGAGGAGTGGAAGCAACATGTTTCCCGATTTGATTTTTATTTGGAGCAAGATAGCATAGACCTAAAGAGTGAGAAGGTGCTTATTGAAATCCCTACACAACGGGAAACCTGTTGTCATTCAGGGGGGGGATTGGAATTTGGCCCAGATGGGAATCTCTACATTTCAGTGGGAGATGATACCAATCCGTTTAACATGAAAGAACTTAAGCACAACTCGGATGGCTACGCTCCCAGAAATGAGTTGGAGGGAAGGTCTTCTTGGGACGCCCAGCGGTCTTCCGGAAATGCCAACGATTTGCGTGGGGCAGTACTCCGTATTCGTCCAACTACAGAAGGTGGATACACCATTCCAGCAGGGAATTTATTTCCAGAAGGGACAGAAGGTACGAGACCTGAGATCTATGTAATGGGATGTAGGAATCCTTTTCGCTTAAGTTTTGATAGCAAGCGTGGATGGCTGTACTGGGGAGATGTAGGGCCAGATGCGAATAAGGATAAAAAAGACAGAGGGCCTAGAGGCTATGATGAAGTCAACCAGGCGCGTAAAGCGGGTTTCCACGGGTGGCCTTACTTTGTGGGAAATAACTATGCCTATTTCCCCTATGATTACAAAACGGGCAAAAAGGCTGATGCGCCATATGATGCAATGAAGCCGATAAACGCTTCTGCAAATAATACGGGAATTCAAGAATTGCCCCCTGCTGTTCCAGCATTCATTTGGTATCCTTATGCGAAATCCCCAGACTTTCCTACTGTAGGTGAAGGGGGAAGAAATGCGATGGCGGGTCCTACTTACTACTATGATGATTATGCTGGAGAGAATAAGTTGCCCAAGTACTACGATGGCAAATTGATAACCTATGACTGGATTAGAAGCTGGATGAAGGCTGTAACCCTCGATGAAAATGGAGATTTTTCCAAAATGGAGCCTTTTCTCGATTTCATGACCTTTAGTAATCCTGTAGACGTAGAAATGGGAGATGACGGAGCAATCTACGTGCTAGAATACGGTAAGGGTTGGTTTAGCCAAAACCCAGATGCCAGGCTTTCACGAATAGATTACACTTCAGGTAATCGTCAGCCTGTAGCACGGATCAGTGCCGATAAGGTGGTGGGAGCCGCTCCGCTTACCGTGGTATTTGACAGCAAGGAAACCTATGACTACGATGGAGATGCCGATTTTGCCTACAGCTGGAAATTTAATGGAGAAGTTTTTTCGACGGAGGCAAGCCCCTCTTACACCTTTGCAGAACCTGGAATCCACGAAGTACAATTAGAAGTTACCGATCCTTCTGGAGCTAGCTCTGTAACCAAACAGGAGATCCAAGTGGGTAATGAGGTCCCAAAGATTTCGATTTTTTGGAAGGGAAATAAAAGTTTCTTCTGGGGAAGAGAACCTATTGCCTATGATATCGCGGTGAGTGATAAAGAAGATGGAGAGATAACAGAAGGGGTAAATGTAACGGCAAACTATCTCCCAATCGGAATAGATGAGACCTTGATTGCCCAAGGCCACCAACAAAATGCAGCTCAAATCAGTGCCATTCAGTTGATGGAAGGCAGCGATTGCGCGGCTTGCCACAAAATGGACCAAAAATCTGTAGGACCCACTTATATGCAGGTTGCAGAGCGCTACGATTCAGATGACGAAACTATCACAACTATAGCTGGGAAAATCATGAATGGAGGAGGAGGTAATTGGGGGGAAGTAGCCATGGCAGCTCATCCACAGTTTTCTCAAGAAGAGGCTGAGACTATTGCTTCTTACCTGGTCTCTTTGGATGAAGCTTCGCCTAATCCGGTACTTCCTATGTCGGGTAGTTTTGTCGCAGATCAGCACAAGGCGGAAGAGATGGGAACCTATGTATTTCAAGTGAGCTATACAGATAAAGGAGGAGGCCCCATAGGTCCTATTACCCAGACTCAAGCTTTAAGGCTAAAACCTGCTAAGATGTCGGCTGCCTTGAACAAGGATCAATTCAAGGGAGGTCGAAAGCGAACTATCCAGGGAGTGGACGTACTAACAGAAATTGAGGATGGTGCTTGGTTGCAGTACACGGATATAGATCTGACAGGTATACGCGCCATTAAAATTACGGGAGGGACTCTCGGGAGTCGTACGAACAATTGGGTAACGACAGATGGACCCTTTACCGTGGAAATCCGGAGAAGTTTAGATGGTGCTGTGATAGGGGCTGCTGAACTACCTGCCTTAGAGGGAATGAATGATATTAAAACGGCTGAGATCCCTGTTAGTGAAAATACTGGAGAATTGGGAGATCTGTATCTCACGTTCTCTTATAAGGGAGCAGATGATGCTGCTACTGCTGCAGTCGCTGAATTGGAGTTTATGAGGGGAGAAGGGGATTGAATGCAGGACCTGAATAATTAAAAAAGGGCTATCTTGATCAGGATAGCCCTTTTTATGTTTTAAATCAACCGTTATAAATAAGCCAATTTAAAGGGACTAAAAGTACCCAAATGATGGCAATTCAGTCCGTCTTCATCTCCCTTTCCACAAACCGAACTCCTTCTGCCTCCAACTCCCTTAAAATGGGCTCATATAATTCCGGAATAATAGGAACACGAACCCCAGATATATCCAATTTCCCCTCTAGATACAAGCGCACTGCAATTCCCAGGGGTAAGCCCACAGTTTTTGCCATGCCCGTATGATTTTCATCCTCCCCTTGGATAACCATATGGCTACGAATTTCTCTGGGATGGCCCTTATCCAAGAAATTGAATTTGTGGTACATAACGATTAGGTCTCTATCCTCAGGAAAAAGCGTCCACTTCTTTTTAAGAATGTGTTCTAGAATTTGAGCAGGTGTACCTCGGTCCAGTCCGATCGGTTCCTCATCGAATATACCCAACCACTTGAGTCGATACATTTCCTCTCCTTCCATATCTAGCTGCATATAGTGCGCCAGCTTTAATTCGACGGAATCGCTGGGGTTGTAATACATAAAGGAGTTGATAAAGTCCCTATGTGTCATATGAGCGACTCCTTCCATCTCAAAACTATCATCCGTTGTGCCGAGTTGGACAAAGGTATTCCAGGCTTTGCAGTATCCGACCCTTCTCAAGGTACCTCGATACAGGGTCTGTATCCCTTGGAGTTGGTAAACCTCCAGGTATTTAAGGCAGTCTCTGTTGGCGTACCCTTCAAAATACCCATGGGAAGGTATATGAATGATTTCAGTCCGATTGAATAACTTGTGATAAGGAATGTATTTGTAGGTACCATTCTGGATAAATTTTGCCCCTCCATTTCCTGCTAGCACCACATTCCTCGGATTCCAGGTAAATTTATATTCCCAAGGGTTGTCGTATGGCGTCGGCGAAAGTAGCCCTCCGGTAAAGGACTCGAAGCCAGTTAATTCATGACCTTCAGCCCTTATCTGATGAATTACCCGCATGGCAGACATATGATCTAATCCAGGATCTAATCCACACTCCATGAGAAACAGTAGGTTTTTAGATTGAATGGCTGAATCCATAGCCTTTATCTCAGGAGGGGTGTAGGAAGCGGTAAACATGGATTTCCCCAATTTGAGGCAGCTTTCCGCTACAAGAGGGTGAAACCGTGCAGGAAGCATAGATAGTACTAGGTCGGCCTGGCCAATGAGTGATTCTCTCTGCTGATTTTCCTCGATGGATAGGGTCTGTGTATATAGGTATGAGGGAGTCCCTAACTCTGTATGAATCCAATCTACCTGAATATCGGCAATAGTTAGCTCCCAACCATGAGCGTGTGCATGCGTAAGAAGGTATTCAATAAGTGAGCGAGTTGATCTACCTGCACCTAGCAGGAGAATATGCTTCATAGAGGTTGCAAATTTTCCGGTGAAAATACATAAAAATGTTTTGGGTAATAATTAAATAGAATTCGGTACTTTGCACACATAGTCAGGAGGACTTCCTTTATTGTTTGATTGACCTAACCATATCTTGGGAAAGCTAGGATTTGAATACTTCTTCGCAAAGCGGCTTGTGTTTGACAACCAGCGATCTGTTTCCATACTGGTCGTATGGCTGGCCATGGTCAGCATTGCACTAGCTGTAGCCACCATGGAAATAGCGGTTTCCGTTAAAAGAGGCTTTGAATCTCAAATCCAGAATAAGGTGGTAGGCTTTGGATCCCATTTACAAATTGGCAATTATTTATCTCTTTTAGATACAGAAGTAAACCCCCTACCCAAATCTGAATCGAGTATTCGCTCCCTAGATACCTTGGATTACGTAAAGTCTGTTGCACCTTATGTAATCCATATTGGGATGTATAAGTCCGATGTCATGGAAGACATTTGGTTGAAAGGGGTTGACAGTGCTTACGATTGGTCCTTTATTAACACCTGTTTGGATACCGGAAGGTTACCCATAGTAGGACTTGACAAACCCTCCCAAGAAGTGCTTATTTCCAGGATACAATCGAAGCGACTTAGCCTCAATGTAGGGGATAAATTTCGGATGTATTTCTTTGGAAAAAGCGAGTCTAGCCCGTTAAAGATTCGACCCATGAAAGTCGTAGGGATTTATGACTCTGGAATGGAGGAGTTTGACGATAAATGGGCCTTCTGTGACATGCTCATGCTGCAAAAGGTTTGGAACTTGGATGCAGATGAAGTAATCGGCTTTGAAGTAAACCTTCAAAGCCTCAGTCTACTCGAGGGAGCCAAGGAAGAAATCGATGGGAAAATCCCCATTCAGTTTGAAGCAAAGCCTATTACGGAGCGCTTTCCTGAGATATTTGGTTGGCTAACCTTTATACAGCAAAATGTGAGCATCATCTTATTACTGATGTTCATTGTAGCCATTACCAATATGACTACAGTGATTTTAATTTTGATCATTGAACGTACCTATACCATCGGAATTCTTCAATCTCTTGGCCTCACGCGATTCCGAATACGTCGAATGTTTGTGATTCAAGCCTTCTTCCTCATTCTTTTTGGCGTCTTAATTGGAAATGTTCTAGGAATAGGCCTGATTTATTCCCAAGATATTTGGGGCTGGTTGAAGTTGGACCAAGAGAATTATTACCTCGATAAGGTTCCCGTATCCTGGGAATGG
Organism: Bacteroidota bacterium; assembly: GCA_039197765.1. Classification (GTDB taxonomy): domain Bacteria; phylum Bacteroidota; class Bacteroidia; order J057; family J057; genus JBCCTX01. Next base: position 2,695 of record JBCCTX010000095.1, on the reverse strand, counting down.
GTAAGCTTTCTTTGGATTAATCTAGGGGTAATTTTTGCCTGTACACTTTGTATGTATTTACCCACTTGGATTATCAGTAGGATCACTCCCGTTGAAGCAATTCGCTTTGAATAAGGTGGTCGTTCAACCACACATAAATTAGCCTTTAATTTTTCTGCCGACTACCGACTACTGACCATTTCAACTATTCTTACTATCTTAAACTCCCATTATAAAACCCAAACATAGCTACGATGAAAATTTTATCGAGAGTATTAGGAATGTTCTGCCTTGGTGTTATGTTAACAGGCCATGTAGCCCTCGGGCAAGAAGGTCCCTTCAGTATCCAGATAGAGCCTGAATCCCCTAGGATGCAGGTAGGAGATGAGCTTCAATTGACGGTTAGAGTGATTGATGGTGAAGGTAAGGAAGTGAAAGACCCAAGTCTACGCTTTTTTTCCAGGGGTAGAAAAATTGTGGGAGCTGATAGGAGTTCGGGTATGCTGACGGCAATGGATGGAGGAGAAGCGCAAGTTATTGTTATGTACTCACCTCCCAGTCAACAACGGTCCGATCGTGTGAGAAAGGATATTACCGTTTCGGTTGCCTTTCCGCCATTGAAAGAAATTCAGTTTGTCGACTTACCTTCAAAAATCTTTGTCGGTACCTCTATCCCCTTATCTTTAAAAGTGATAGATGAAAAGAATAACATTCGCAAAGATCTCATCCCCCAAGTTGTCTCTCAGAATATTGCAGTCGCCCAAACGGATGCATTCAATAACTTACTTCCCCTTGCAACTGGGAAGTGTTTGATCCAAGCAGAGATTGAAGGAATTGATGTGGCACAAGAGATAGAAGTACTTCCCAATCCTGTAGTTGAGATTTCCCTAGCATCTGAACAGACCCAGGCAAGGACGGGGGATGTAATTGCGTTTGATGCCTTGACCAAAGATAAAGGAGGAAATGAAATTTCAGACGTTCCTGTACTGTTTACCTTCCAAGGAAAGGCGGACAACCCTTCCTACACAGCAGGGGGAATGATCGAGCAGGATGGCCGTTTTGTCGCGTATGAACCTGGGATGTATCAGGTTACAGCCACCTGCGGGAACCTTTCTGCTACTAAAGCTGTGAAGATTACCAAAAGAGATATCCAAAAGCCCATTGAATTTATCGGAAGAGGCTCTGTTACCAATGTACATACCTCTGACCTATGGGTCTGGGAAGGCGTAGATGGCCGAGACTATGCTGTTACAGGTACTTGGGGGGCAGATGGCGAAGCCTACTTTTGGGATGTAACAGATCCTGCTTCCATACAGATAATTGATACCTTTAAAGTAGATGCTAGGACCGTAAATGATGTAAAGGTTTCCGAAGACGGAACAGTTTGTATCATCAGTAGGGAGGGAGCTTCTAATCGGAAAAATGGTATCGTCATACTGGATGTAACTGACCCTACAAATGTAACACAGCATGCTGTGTTTGATGAGGGGCTTACAGGTGGAGTTCACAATCTATTTATCTATCAGGATCATGTGTATGCATTGAGTAATGGAGAGCGATACGATATCATTAATATCGAAGATCCTAAAAAGCCTGAAAAGGTAGGTACGTTTGAATTGGATACACCGGGTCATTCTATTCACGACGTTTGGATTGAAGATGGCATTGCCTATTCCTCCAATTGGAGCAATGGGGTACAGATGGTAGATGTAGGTAATGGAATGAGAGGAGGGTCTCCTTCTAATCCGGTGAAGATCAGTAGCTATGCCTATCCAAGTGGATGGAATCATGCGGCCTTCCCCTTTAAAAGTCCATCGACAGATAAGTTTTACGTAATTGGAGGAGATGAGGCCTTTCCAAGGGGAATTAACATCAATGACAATCCAACTTATCCCGCTGGGTATCTGCATGTTATCGACTTTTCAGATTTGGATAATCCCAAAGAAGTGGCGCACTACGAAGTTCCCGATGCAGGCTCTCACAACTTTTGGATTGAAGGTGAAACATTGTATGTGGCCAATTACAATGGAGGGCTACGTATTGTAGATATTTCAGGAGATTTGATGGGAGATATCTTTAAGCAAGGACGAGAAATAGCTTGGTTCAAACCTACTGATCCCAAAGGCAGAGTGCCCAATGCACCTATGACGTGGGGGCCTCAACCTCATAAGGGCCATATCTTCTTTTCAGATTGGAATTCGGGAATTTGGGCCGTAAAGATGAAGAGTCCTGAGAAACCTACCCAATAAGCCTTTCTGGGTTCAAAGGTAGAGCGTTTCGGGATGAAAGTTTAGGCCATTAAAACAGAAATTTTATGAGCATTCGAAAATATATTTTGAGTATCTGCCTGATCTCCCTTCAGTCAGTTTTCGCGCAGGAATATTTCATTTATGTGACGGCAGAGTCAGAAGATGAGGTAGCCGTCGTAAAGTTTGATGCAGAAGCGCAGCAGGCAGAAACTGTGCAGCGAATTCCTGTGGGGTATATGCCCACTGAAATTGAAGGTCCTCATGGAATTACGGTGAGCCCAGATGGCAAATACTGGTATCTTTCTATGGCGCATGGCATGCCTTACGGGAAATTGTACAAATTTCAGACCTCTGATAACAAGCTAGTTGGAGAAACAGAGCTAGGATTATTTCCGGCTACTATGCAAGTTTCTGAAGCTACGGGGTTTTTGTACATAGTCAATTTTAATTTACACGGGAAAATGTTG
>JBCCTX010000094.1:0-22573 GCA_039197765.1 Bacteroidota bacterium | reverse complement strand
GTTGCTAAGTCAAAGAGACTTACTTGATTGAAAAAGAGGATCTGAAGCGCTCCAAAGAAGAGAAATAAAAAAATATGTCTTAGTGGATTCCGCATCTATTCTCCTATTCATTATTTTCTTGCACACTTTTCGCTAACTCATCCAGAATAGGCTTATTGAGGTTATTTACAACAAATACGTCTTTCAACCGATAAAAATCGGTAGCTAAGTTTATCCATACTTCATAAAAGCCTTCTGGAGTCTGGGCACCCACAGAATCAACTAAGCCAACGGGAAAATTTTCAGGAAAAATATGATTAAAGCCTGTAGTTACCAATGTGTCATTTTTTTGAATGGTACGATCACTCGGAATAATTTTAGCAAAGCCCTTTCTAGGGCTTTTTCCAGGCCATTGGTATACCCCGATATTCTCTTTATTCAATGACTTTATACTCAATTTTAGGCTTTGATGTAACAGGCTGATGCCCATACTGTAATTTTCTGTTGTTTCTATTATTTTTCCTACAACACCTTTCTCAGTAATTACTCCCATGTCAACTTCTATACCTTCTTTCCAACCTCGATCAAGGGTAAAATAATTAAATGACCGGTCTGTACTATTCTGAATAATCTCACATCTAATCAATGCAAAGGCTGTGTCAGCTTGAAAGGTTTCTATCCATAAGCTACTATCTGCCTGGAGGTATTTCTCCCTTTCTTTCAACTGTCTTTTTAGTCGGATATTTTCTTCGAGTAAGGATTCATTGCTTTGCCTGAGTTGATCATTGGTGGATCGCAACGAAAAGTAATCAGTAACTCGGGCCTTTCTTTTCGAGAGGTTCAGAGAAAATTCCAACAGACTATCTCCCAATGCGTGCCTTTGGGGAGAATTGAAACGTAAAACGATAAAAAGGGCTATCCCTTCCAAAAAGAGGAACAGGAGGATGTTCCTGCTAGCATATAAAAAGGATATGAGCCGTAACATGTTTTTGGGATTTCCTCGTATCGGTCAGGGCGAATCCAGGTGTATCAACTCATTAAGTACTTGTATTCGCCGATATTTTCCAGACAAATTCCTGTTCCTCTTACAACAGCCCTTAAGGGATCTTCTGCAACGTGGATAGGAAGCTTGGTTTTTTCTGCGAGTCGAATGTCTAGGCCACGTAAAGCTGCTCCCCCTCCGGTTAGGTGAATTCCCCGATCATAAATATCTGCAGATAATTCCGGAGGAGTACTTTCCAGTGCCTTTAGGATTGCGTCTTCTATTTTATTGATAGATTTATTGATAGCATGGGCAATTTCGGTATGAGAGATTTCGATTATTTTAGGAATTCCCGACATAAGGTCCTTTCCCCTCACTTCAATTGGAGCTGGGGGTTCATCCAAGTCTGGGAGAGCTGCCCCTACGTCGATTTTAAGCCGCTCAGCACTTCGTTCACCAATCAGCATATTGTGCTGTTTGCGCATGTAGTCTAAGATATCGTCGTTAAACTCATCCCCCGCGATGCGAATGCTCTGGTCTGTTACGATTCCCGATAAGGCGATAACAGCGATTTCGGTAGTACCACCGCCAATGTCCACAACCATATGGCCAGTAGGCTCCTTAATATTTAATCCAATTCCTATGGCTGCTGCCATGGGCTCTGCAATGAGGTTGACTTCCTTGGCTCCTGCCTGTTCAGCAGAGTCTTTGACTGCGCGCTTCTCCACCTCAGTGATCCCACTAGGTATACAGATAACCATCCGGTAGCTCGTAGAAAGCCATTTTCGGCGATTGGGGATCATCTTGATTAATCCCCGAATCATATGTTCTGCAACAGTAAAATCAGCAATCACCCCATCTCTCAGTGGACGTATAGTCTTATACTTCTCATGCGTCTTTTCATGCATCTGTTGGGCCTCATTACCTACAGCAATCACCTTCCCTGTCATCCGATCAACGGCTACAATAGAAGGCTGATCTACAACGATTTCATCGTTGTACATGATAAGGGTATTTGCCGTACCCAGATCTATGGCAATGTTAGTGGTTAAAAAATCAAATAGCCCCATTAATGTTTAAAATGTCGGGTTCCCGTGAAAATTAAGCACATATCCTGATTTTCACAATAATTGATAGATTCTTGGTCTCTTTTTGATCCTCCTGGCTCCACAACTACTTCAATTCCATTTTCTTTCGCTAATGTTACGCAATCTGCAAACGGAAAAAAAGCATCTGAAGCCAAGACCGATCCCTTTAAGGAAAAACCGAGAAATTTTGCCTTTTGAACGGCCTGCTTTAATGCGTCTATTCGTGAGGTTTGCCCCATTCCCGTGCCAATAATTTGGCAGTCTTTAACAATTGCAATAGCATTTGACTTCAAATGCTTACATACCGTATCTCCAAACCATGCATCTCTAAGTTCGCTTTGCGTTGGTTGTCGGCTCGTCTGAACTGTGATGGCATCCTGCGAAAATTGAAGCTGATCGACTTCTTGTCGCAGCGTTCCATTCAGAACAAATTTGTACGTGTCGTTTGGGGTATATGGCTTTTCTTGCCGGAGCAATATCCTGTTCTTCTTTTGTTGGAAGAAGGCTAAAGCTTCTTCAGTAAATTCTCTGGCAATTAACACCTCAAAGAAGAGTTCTCCAATTTTTCGTGCCAAAGACTCATCAATTTTTCCATTGCAGGCGAGTATTCCGCCAAAAGCTGAAATGGGATCACCCGCTAAGGCCTTTTCCCATGCGGTTGAAAGGTCAGAATCTATAGCACATCCACATGGATTCGTATGTTTGATAACAGCAAAACAAGGCTCTTCAAACTCTTGAACCAAGGCAACAGCTGCATCTATATCTACAAGGTTATTGAAGGAAAGGGCTTTACCTTGAATTTGAGTGAATAATTCAGATAAATTCCCTTCAAAGGTACCTTTCTGGTGAGGATTTTCTCCATAGCGCAATACTCGCTGCTGGATTTTCTGACCACTCAAGTATTGATGAATATGCTGATCATAGCTTGAAGAAACTTTGTAGGCATGTGCTGCAAAGTCTTTACGCTGCTCCAAAGAGCTACTCCCGGTTTGGGTTGTTAGCATGCGTTCTACCTCTCCATATTGGCTTTGAGAGGACACCACCCAAACATGCTGGAAGTTCTTTGCAGCAGCTCGTATCAATGCAATACCACCTATATCAATTTTTTCAATGATCTGTTTAGAATCATCTGTCTGGCGTAGGGTTTCTTCAAACGGGTATAGATCTACAATTACCAAGTCAATTGGAGGAATATCATAAGCAGCTAATTCCTCTTGGTCAGCCTGCTCTTCCCTTCTTGCGAGTATTCCTCCATGAATTACCGGGTGTAGGGTTTTTACCCTTCCTCCTAGTATGGACGGATATCCCGTCTTCGAGGCTACCTCAATTACGGGAATTCCCAAGCTTTGAATAAATGTTGCGGTTCCTCCAGTTGAATAAATTTCAACCCCTAGAGTGTGGAGGGAATTGACAAGGGGCTCTAGACCTTCTTTGTGATAAACTGAAATAAGCGCCCTTTGAATCTTAACCATTTCCTGCATTTATGAATAAAAATCTAAATTACGAGAAATTCTCCTGAGATTGGATATTTTTGCAAATATTCTCTATCACTTGGGGGAAAAAGGAGTGTTCCAACTGGTGAATAGCATGCTGCAAGTCAGAAACGTCCCATTCCGGATCAATGGTTAGCGCGCGCTGAAAGACAATTTCTCCCTTATCATACACTTCATTGACATAGTGAATGGTAATCCCAGACTCTTTCTCGCCTGCATTTAAAACGGCCTGATGTACCCTACTTCCATACATTCCCTTTCCACCAAATGCTGGGAGTAACGAAGGGTGAATATTCAATATTCGGTTGGGATATTTTACGACCAATTTTTCTGGAATTTTTTTGAGGTAACCCGCCAAAATGATCAGATCGATTCTATACCTTTCCATAATTCCCACCAGATATTCTCCAGATGGGTATTGTAAGCTGGACAACAGTAAGACTGGAACCCGAAAGCTAGGAGCAAAATCAAAAACGCCGGAGTGCGGATTTTGAGTAAGGATAAGACTGACTTTGGCTAGTTTTCCCGACTTAAAATGGGAACAAATATTTTGGGCATTGCTGCCTTTTCCCGAAGCGAAGATGGCAATTCTTACAGGTTCATCAGAATTTTTCATGTCAAATGATCGAGTGTGAAATTCTGCCTCAAAATAGGAATTCTTTTCATAGATTTACGCGGCTAACGTATAGCTGACGGAATTCCAATACGCAATTTCTTTATATCGATAGAAGTTACCTAAGCCTATCAAAACAGAGCATTATGAAGATTGGTATAGCAGCAGATCATGCAGGATTCGAATTGAAAGAAATCTGCAAGAATCATTTGGTGAGTCATGGCTTTGCCATTTATGACTTTGGGGCACACGCCTATGTAGCTACTGATGATTATCCGGATTGCATTGCACCCTTAGCAGAAGCTATTTCTTCAGGAGAGGTAAGCCGAGGGATCGCTGTATGTGGAAGTGGAGTAGGGGCTTCAATCGTATCTAATAAGGTTCCAGGAGTTAGAGCAGGGTTAATTGCGGATACCTATTCCGCCCATCAGGGAGTGGAACACGATGATATGAATATGCTGTGTCTTGGGTCTCGTGTAGTCGGGGAGGCCTTGGCTATAGAAATTATCGAAGCCTTTCTTAGGGCTGAATATAGCCAGGAAGAGCGCCACCAACGAAGGCTTAATAAGGTGCTGGCATTGGAAAAAAAATACCTCGTATGAATAATCAGTTAGCAGACATCGGGATGATTGGAATGGGGGTTATGGGATATAGCCTCCTCCAAAACTTGGCTGATCATGGTTTTTCTGTGGCTGGCCTAGATACAGATGCCGAAAAAGTTGAAGAACTCAACGCAAATGTAGGGGATAAGGACCTATTCTTCACGACAGATACGGAAGCCTTTGTGCAACAGTTGAGCCTCCCGCGAAAAATATGGATCATGGTTCCTGCAGGAAAAATAGTAGATGCCGTAATTGCGCAGCTGAGGCCCTTGCTTTCTCCTGGGGATCTTATCCTAGATGGTGGAAACTCCTATTTTGAAGACTCCCTCAGGAGAGAAGAGGATCTTGCCAAAGACAATATCTACTTTTTAGGAGTGGGGGTATCCGGTGGGGAAGAAGGTGCACGCTTCGGCCCGAGTATTATGCCAGGCGGGGCAAGAGATTCCTACCAATTTATTCAGCCGTTCTTGGAGGCAATAGCTGCTAAGGTTGGGGAAGAACAGGAACCCTGCGTTGATTATTTGGGGAAAAAAGGAGCGGGCCACTACGTAAAAATGGTCCACAATGGTATTGAATATGGGTTGATGCACCTCATTTCAGAATGTTATGATGTCATGCATCGGGGCCTCAAAATGGATAACTTGGAGATGGCCGATGTCTTTGCAAACTGGAATGAAGGAAGGCTACAATCTTATCTGGTAGAAATTACCAGAGACATTCTGAGAAAAAAAGACCCTCAACAAACCGGTGAGTTTCTGATAGACAATATCCTAGATACAGCCAAACAGAAGGGAACTGGAAAATGGACCTCCCAATCCGCACTAGATCTTGGAGTTCCTGTGCCCACAATTGATACAGCGGTCATGTTCCGGTATCTTTCTGCTCGGAAGCCCTTAAGACAGATGGCAGGTAAATGGAAAACCGCTACCCCTATTGCCTTTCCTAGCTCGCAAAAAGCCGATTTACTCGTGAAGTTAGAAGCAGCTTTATACACAGGCTTTGTACTTACCTATGCACAGGGGTTTGAATTGTTGAAGTTTGCTTCGGAAGAATGGGATTTCGAACTCGAACCGGCCCGCATAGCACGCATTTGGCGGGGAGGATGTATCATTAGAGCAGATTTGTTGAATGATTTCCACAAGGTATTTACCCAAAGCCCTTCTATTGCCAACCTCATTTTCTCGGATGTTTTTCGAGATAGCCTCTTAGCGAGCCGAATGTCCTTGGTGAGTACCCTGCGACTTGGGATTTTTTCGCATATTTCTGTTCCTGGCTTCAGTTCTTGTTTGGCATATTTGGATGGCTACTTCTCCGAACGACTACCGGCAAATATGATACAAGCTCAAAGAGATTATTTTGGTGCGCATACGTACCAACGCGTAGATCAAAGTGGAACCTTTCACACCGACTGGAATGAACCTCAATAAAAAAATTATAGGTCCTACCCTCATGGTCATTTTTGGGGGGAGTGGAGACCTGGCAAAACGCAAACTTATCCCTGCCTTGTACAATTTATACCTCGAAGGCTGGCTTCCAGAAAAATTTGCCTTGATTGGCAGTGGAAGAACCGAATTTACCCAAGAACAATATTGCGAATTTTTAAAGGAAGGAGTGGAAAAATATTCCCGCTCTGGAATTGAATCCGAAAAGTGGGAAGCCTTTAAAACCAAGGTCAGTTATCTGGCTGGTGGCGCCTTTGATGAGGAACTATATACCCGTATGGACGCGATACTGTGTGGGTTTGAGGATGAATGGCAAGAGAAAAATGTCCAGCGAATTTTTTACCTGTCAGTTGCGCCCTTTTTGATGGAACCGATAGCTTCCCATCTGGGTAAATCTCGGGTATGTGCCAATATTGAGCAGTCCCGCCTCGTAATTGAAAAACCCTTTGGTAAAGACCTGGATAGCGCCAAGGAATTAAATCGGAAATTATTGGATTTCTTTTCTGAGGACCAACTCTACCGCATAGATCACTACCTAGGAAAAGAACCGGTACAAAATCTATTGGCCTTTCGCTTTGCTAATTCCTTGTTTGAGCCGCTATGGAATCGAAATTACATAGACCACGTGGAGATTACCGTAGGAGAAGATATAGGTATTGGGGATCGTGGAGGATATTATAATGGATCTGGTGCTTTACGGGACATGGTTCAAAACCACCTTTTGCAAGTTCTCTGTATGGTTGCGATGGAAGCTCCGATCAATTTTGAAGCCAGAGAAATCCGGGATAAGAAATCAGAAGTACTGCGAGCCGTGCGCCCACTGGCGGTAGAAGAAGTTGAAAATTTTGTAGTTAGAGGCCAGTATGGATATGCACCTGGGATCAATTCATACCGGGAAGAAGAAGGGGTACCAGATGACTCATCCACTGAAACCTTTGTAGCTTGGGCTCTGCATATTGACAACTGGCGCTGGCATGGGGTGCCTTTTTATATGCGGACCGGAAAGCGCATGCCTAGAAAGACGAGTTACATATCTATCCAATTCAAGTCCGTACCCATAGCTGAATTTCAGGGAACGGGAACGGTTCCCGTTCATCCTAACCGCATTTTTATCCAAATACAGCCCGATCCAGAAATTCGCCTACTATTTTATGCCAAAAAACCTGGCCTTAAAATGGAGCTCAAGCCAGTGGACATGCGTTTTGAATATGACGAAACCTATGATAGTCCAACACCAGAGGCCTATGAGACCTTGCTGCTAGATGCCATGGCTGGGAATGCAGCTTTATACATGCGTGCCGACCAAGTAGAACTTGCCTGGCAATTAATGATGCCAATTTTGACCCATTGGCAAAATAAACCCTTGGATGAACAGTTACTATATACACCAGGGTCTTGGGGTCCAAGGGCTGCCCAAGAACTTCTATACAAATCAGGAAGGTCCTGGCATAGTCCCATAAGTTAACTGTATGAATAAAGAAGTATTTCCTAACGTTGATCGCCTTGTATTAAAAGCCGCTGAGAAAATTGCCCAATGGATACAAGAAACCATTGAAGAGCGAGGCCGGTGCTGTCTTTGCGTAGCAGGGGGAAGTACCTTCCTACCGATCTATGAATATTTGGTGGAAACCTACGAAGAGGATCTGGACTGGGAAAAGGTTTTCATTTTTTGGGGGGATGAGCGAGCGGTATCCATCATGCATCCCGATAGCAATGTTGCTATGGTATTCGATACCTTCCTCAATGAGGTTCCGATCCCCGCGGCAAACATCAACATCATTCAAGGGGCACGTGAACCAAATGATGCTGCACAGCACTACGAGAAGGAATTACGGGCCTTTTTCTCTGAAAATGAAGGGATGGATATTCTTTTGCTAGGCCTGGGAGATGATGGGCATACAGCTTCATTATTTCCTGAAACGGAAGCATTAGAACAAGCCGATCGCTGGGTGTATTATGTTGAGAAAGATGGCGTGAGACATTCCCGAATTACGCTTACGGCACCCTTTTTGAACCGATCGCAAAAAACCCTTTTTGTGGCTTATGGCGGGAAGAAAGCAGGAGCTGTAAAGGAAGTGTTGGAAGGAGAACGAAACCCCTCTAAGTTCCCTGCTCAATTGATTCGGCCACGATCGGGAGAAGTTTCCTGGTTTTTAGATGAAAAGGCAGCTAGGGATTTATAAAATTAAAAAATGGGGTCTCTATAGAGAGGGATTTGAGGGGAGTCCAAAGCATACAATTTTGATCGAGGATCCCTTAGCTTGACGTCTATGGGGGTGTGCGATGTCAGATAGTTTGGGTAGCCTAAAGACTTTCTTGATGAGTTTAAGCCGAACCCTCCATAGAAAAAGGCTTAGTCTTTTTTCCAATCAAAAACTTAAATTTCATAAAATTGCTCACCCCTGCATCCATTCGCCATACTTTTTCGTGTTTGTCCCAGTCGACTAGCTGATCCAATGGATAGTGGATGGAGGCAAAGCCAAAGCCTCCTGCCGTTTTGCGGTGATCCTGAATCATGAACCAATTGGGGAATTGCTTGATGTGGGAATGGTAATTTTTGTTATTGGCATCGTGGACTACCAGGATTCCATTTTCATTCAACAATTCGGGGGCAAGATCAATACAGGCTTCTCGAGCCATACCATCCACCAGTACTAGGTCAAACTTCTCCAGGCTTTTGGGAAAGTCTACATAGTCCTTGAAATCGGGATATTGTCCAAAGCCTTTCCATATATCTGCATTAGCCTTGATTTCATGCACCGTTACATTTTTTTTACCTTCTGTCACTCTGGGCTTTATTTCGGTGAGCCATTCGAGGTTATGTTCGAGGGAAATCCACTCCCCATTTGCTGGTAAAAGATTAGGAAAGATCAGCGTACTGTATCCACAACCGTATTCTAGCACCCGCTTGGGTTGAAGATTTTGTAACACTTCTTTGAAAAGATCGATCTCTCGAAATTTCATATAGGGGATTTCAGCAGGTTTCATTCCTAGGATTTTTCGGGACTTTCGCTGAGTTCCTTTTGCGAAGTATTGGAGGTTGTTGCCAAGGGGAGATTGGGCCATATCTAAATGATCTGATAATGTACCTGAAAGAAGGAGTAAGGTATATAGAGACGATGGGAATGGCAAGCATGTCTACATCCTTACCCTACCCTCAAGAGGAAAGATTTCGGTCAACAACCATTCATTCAATTTCTAGCCATAACCAAACTATCCTGGACCGAATACTGATCAATCGCATATTTTCTCGCTCCACAAATAGCAAACTCATCTAGTACATCTACCAAATTCTTGTAGCTAGAAGCTTCCATGGGTTTGATAACAAACATAGGATCCCAGCAATGTAAGCGTTGTTTAGCCCCAGAAGGGCAGGGGAGAAGTACCCCATCTCCTTCCAAATGCCCTTGGACCAATTTTCTTAGGCTATTCTCCTGATGAGAATCAAAACTAGCCACACCCACAATTGGGTTGCTGATTCCAAGGTAATAATCCACTTGATCGTCCTCTGTTAAAATGAGGGTCATCACCTTATGTTCTAAAACAGGCAGATGGGGATCAAGATCTCCTGTTTTAGGGGGCATGACCAGTTCCATGACAGAACTGGATCCAAGAGTAGAAGTCAACACAAAGAAAGTAAGTAAAAGGAAAGCTACATCAACCATAGCGGTCATATCAATAGCTGTTGATTTGCGCTTTATATGGGATTTAGGGGACTTGGATCGCTTTGGACGATCGGAGGATTGTATATAGGCCATGGTAAAACGATTGAGATTTACATGCTGAAGTAATATGCTGATAAAGAATACACTCTCATTTGAAAAGGACTATTTCACTAGCTGAAACTTAAAAGGGATATTTACCCAGAACTTGATGGGCTTATTGCCCTGTATGGCTGGGGTAAAGCGTAGCTTATCGAGGTGAATCTCCACAGCTTTTTCTAGGATAGGGTGGACGCCATTGAGTATGATGTGTCGTTGATAGACTCCTGTTTCATTAATTAAGACTCGGACTACTACCTGACCTTCTAAACCAAGAGACTGGGCTGGGGTAGGGTAGCCTATTGCTTGGGAGACTTCCTGCATATTAAGCACCCTAGGATGCTCATCAGGTACAATAAAGTCATTAGGTCCCGGAATACCCGTTTCCTGTACGACTATTGGAATTTCTAGGCCTCCTTCCGTCAACTCCTCGAAGAAGGAAAGTTCATTTTCTCCATCCACATCATTAAGTCCAATTACTGGGACCTCCTTTAGGGCCTCTTGCTCGTGAATGGTATTTTTTTCCTCTACTTCCTCATCTGGAGTGGGTTCTGGTATAGCAAATGCTAGGGTTTTTACCTTAGGGGCAGGAAGTTTGGGAGCAGGTGGAGGTGGAGGACTTTTCTTTTGTGTGGATAAGTGTATGGGATCAAATGCAGTGGGGTCATTGGGCTCCTCTACTTCTACTATTACCTCGGTTTCATAGCCTAACATCCTAGCAAGAAGGGGGGCTAAAGGTAAAATGGAACTGAGCAAGACCCCAATTAGGGTGGCAAAAAACAATACTTTTGGGTAGCGTTTACGCAGCACATAGGCTCCATATCTTCGCTCACGGTTGACAAAGAGGATCTCGGTCATATCTGCTTTAATGGTCTGATTCATAGAAGGTTGCGTTTTCTAGGAAGAGTCAGACAAAGACCATATTCCACAAAAAGTGAGAAAAAAATTGGAGTATTGGTAGTCGACTGTCCACGGCTTATTAGTCCATAGTCTAGGCTTTATCTGCGTTATGTAGTCCCTTGCTCCAATCCGCCAAAGTCAGCGTCCCTCAGCGTCCTATAAAAAAAAGGCTGTCTATTGCTAGACAACCTCTTATTATGTGTAAAGACTGTATAAGTCTTACTGAATCAATTTGAACGCGAAAGGAATGTTTACCCAGAATTGGATGGGCTTTCCTCCCTGAATTGCAGGAGTAAAACGAAGCTTAGGAAGCTGAGCAGCAACCGCTTTTTCCAATACAGGGTGAACCCCATTCAGGATTACGTGTCGCTTATATCCTCCGTTTTTATCCACGAGAACGCGGACTACTACATTTCCTTCAATTCCTGCATCTCTTGCTACCTGAGGATAACCAATAGCCTGCTTTACCTCATTCATATTTACAGGCTTGGGCTCTTCCTCAACCACGATGAATGCATTTACATCCGGCTCCTTCTCGATTACCACTTCGGGGATATCTCCTTCCCCGTCGATATCGCCCTCGATAAACCCAACATCATCATCCCCTTCTTGGTCTTCAAGGGAGATAACAGGAGCATCTTTTAATTCTTCCTGTTCGTTGATCGTTTGATCCTCTTCAGGGTCAATTTCTTCTTCTGGAGCGGGCTCCGGAATTTTGAAAGCCACGGTCTTAATCTGTGGCGGTGGGGGCTTTGGAGGAGGAGGTGGTGGTGGTTTCTCCTCATCGATTGGGGGTGGCGGCGGAAGGTCCTCCATGTTGATGACTACATTCCGCGGCCCGCTGTTTTCTTCGACGTCAGCACTTAGTCCCAACATCTTTGAGACATAGCTAGAAGCTGGTATCATTGCGGTTACAAGCAAACCTATAAGGGTAGAGTAAAGCAAAATTTTGGGATAACGCTTTCTCAAAAAGTACCCTCCATATCGTCGCTCACGATCCTCAAATACCATTTCGTCGAGATCTGCCTTAATAACTTGAGCCATAACGAAAGATATTTTCTTTTAAGAGTTTAATTTCAAGTGAATTCCACAAAGAAATTTCATTTTTTATTCTTCAGCCTCTTTTTCTTCATCGTAGTTGTACTCTCCGATAAGAATTAGGCTGTCTACTTCAGTAAATTTGTCAATAGCGTACTTGGGTGCTTCAGTAATAGCAAACTCATCTAGGAGATCTACTACGTTTTTGTATTTGGAAACATCTTTGGGCTTAACCACAAAAATGGGATCCCAGCAGTTAGATACATCTTTGGCACCTTTTGCACATCTGGGCAGACGACCATCTCCTTTGAGGTGATCTTCAATAATTTTCCTGATACTTTTGTCACCTGTCATTCCAAAGTTCGCTTCACCCGTAGTTGCGTCTCGAATACCAATATAATAATCAATTGCATCGCTTTCATCGAGTATGATGGTCATGATTTTATCTTCAGCAATTTTTTGACGCAATTGTTCTTCCTCTTCAGGGGTATCGACCTTAGGAGGCATAGTAAGCTCCATAACCGCAGAATTGGTCATGGTAGCTGTAAGTACGAAAAATGTGAGGAGGAGGAATGCTACATCCACCATTGCGGTCATATCAATCTTAGTAGACTTCTTCTTGGTTTTCGAGCCACCTTTCTTTTTATTACCGCCGCCTCCCCCAGTATCTACATCAGCCATGTCGCTTATTTTTTTGGTTAAAGAATAAAATTACTTAAAATCCAATTTTTTCTCCCTCCTCTTCGGATTCGTATCCTGCAGGTCGATCTTCCAATGCTGTAATCAAACTAAATTGGTTGATTTTCCAATCTTGCAGAGTAGATATTACCTGAGAAATTTTCTTGTAAGGTGCTTCTGCATCTCCTTTAATTGCAAAGCGCAAGCGCTTTTTAAGGTCTGCTGGAAGCTCCTGGTTCCTACGGATATTTGCCATACGCCCATAGCGTACCCAATCTTTCAGGTCGTTACCTGTCATGCGAGTAGAATCTGTAATTATGGCACTCATACCTGGGTGCTCAAATCCAACTCTATCTTCGCCATGAAGTTCCAACCATTGTTGAAAGATGGTGAAAGGAATGCCAAAATTCTGCATGGTAGAGAAGTCGCTTATGTTTTCCCGGGTGAGTTTAAGATCTTTCTCGTCCGGACCTGCTGCAATCTTCAATGCCTCTTCCCTAAGATCGGGATCAGTGAAACCGACAAAGACTTTCCCATCTCTATCTACTTCGACATTCATAATTGCAACTTCAGGCAATTGTGTAGTTGAAATGGAGGAAGGGGTATCGATCTCAACAACGGACTCTTCTCGGAATCGGGTTGTTGTAAGGATGAAGAAAGTAAGCAGCAAAAACGCCACATCTACCATAGCCGTCATGTCAATTGCGGGTGCCCCGCGTTTTGGTTTGTGCGCTGCCATATTCTGGTATCTTTTGTTAAAAGAGTAAATCCTAGGACTGATTCCACATCAGTCCTATAAATTTACTAAAAATTAATTTCTTACGTCAAAGGTTTGAACGATACTATACCCAGCCTCATCCATGGCGTAGGTCATACCGTCGATCTTTGTAGTGAAGAAGTTGTATACCAAAATAGAAAGGGCAGAAGTGGTAATACCCAAGGCTGTATTGATCAAGGCCTCGGAGATACCAACAGAAAGTTCTGCGGCGTTTGGTGCACCACCTTCACCCAGTGCAGAGAAGGCGCGAATCATACCTAATACCGTTCCAATCAGTCCAACGAGGGTACCAAGAGAAGCTGTAGTAGCGATAATGGGAAGATTTCTCTCCAACATAGGAAGTTCAAGCATTGTAGCTTCTTCGATCTCGGCCTGAATAGCGACTTTCTTTTGCTCTTTCTCCATGTTGGGATTTTCAACCATTTCCTTGAACTTGCGAAGGCCTGCTTTGATAACGTTTCCAACAGAACCTTTTTGCTTGTCGCATGCAAGAGCCGCAGCGTCGATGTCTCCTTTGGCAAGCAGGCTTCTGACGCGCTTAACAAATACATCGGTGTTTCCTCTTCCTGTAGCAGAAAAGATAGTGAACGCTCTTTCGATAGTAAATACGAAAAGAACCAAAAGGAGGGTCATACCAATCGGGATTACAAATCCTCCTTTGTAAATAAGCCCCCAGGTGCTGGCAGGCTCATTGTCTGTACACTTGGGTGGCTCTTCACCCACCCCCCCAGCGTCTACCCATTCCTGGTATTCTATGGCAGCCTTTTCTCCTTCTTGAAAGTTTTGACAACTTCCAAAGAATTGATAAAAGACGAGGTGCGCGACGATCGCGCAAACTACAATTGCCAAAAATGGAAAGATAGCTTTGAAAGGGCTAGCCGGCTTAATTTGAGCCTCGCCCGAGTACTTCTTAGGTGATTGTTTTGTTTCAGCCATGTCTGAAAGCCTTTAAATTTTAATGACTTAAGGGTTAGAAATTAAGAATAATCGGATCAAAAATATGGATATTCTGCAAAACTCAAAAAAAACTTAACGAATTATGTCATTTTGAGAAAGGCAATTTCTTTCTCTTTGAGAAAGCGCCATTTGCCTCTGGGCAGATTTTTCTTGGTCAGGTGCCCCAGCATAGTCCGATCAAGCGACAATACCTGATATCCCAAATTTTCGAACATTCGTCTTACCACTCTATTCTTGCCAATGTGTATTTCCAGCCCAATTTGCCTATTTTCGGTTCCATCTACATAGCTTATTTTATCCACCTTTGCAAGGCCATCTTCTAGCTCAATTCCTGCTTGGAGTAAGTCTAAATGTTCGGGGTCTACAGGCTTGTTGAGCTTCACTTTATAAACTTTTCGAACCTTGTGTGAAGGGTGTGTAAGTTTTTTGGCTAAATCGCCATCATTTGTGAACAATAATAAGCCCGTTGTATTTCGATCTAGGCGTCCCACAGGAAATATTCGCTCATCCGTTGCGCGTTTCATCACATCCATAACCGTTGGGCGTCCCTTTGGATCTTTCAGGGTGGTTATTTCATTTTTAGGCTTGTTGTATAGTACATAAACTTTCTTTTCTGGATATATTTCTTTTCCCTTGTATATAACTTTATCTATCCCTGGAATAACCTTTGTTCCCAACTCTTTCACAACTTTTCCATTCACCGCGATTTCTCCCCTTTCAATGAGGGTATCTGCTTCTCTTCTACCACAAATTCCACTGTGCGCGATAAAGCGGTTGAGCCGCATGGGTTCTTGAGAATCGAGCTCGCCGTCAGATTTGAGGGGGGGAGAATCACCTGCCCGAAAGCCTGCTTTGATGGGAAAATTCTTTCGAGGCCTTCTATGAGGACTCGTTTTTCGAGGGTTTTTCGGTCTGGGTTTCTGTTTCGCCATTGTTGTATTCGTTATTCGAAACGCTTGTCGCCTCCTCTTTTTCTTCTTGAAATTGCTTAAAACGCTCAAGGTGAGTTTCTTCCAATTCCTCAAACTCCTTTAGCTTGGGCAAGTCCTGTATGCCAGCGATCCCAAAGTATTCCATGAAAAAATTGCTGGTTCCATAAAGTAAGGGTTTTCCAGGTCCGTCAGACCTTCCCACAATGGAAATGAGCTTTTTATCCAATAGTTTCTGCGTAGCATAATCGGAATTGACTCCCCGAATAAATTCTATTTCAGATTTGGTAACAGGTTGCCGATAAGCGATTATAGAGAGGGTTTCTAAAGCAGATCTGGAAAGTCTTCGTTGGTTCTTTTCCAAACTACTCTGTTTTACGTAGGGAAAATACTCTTTCTTTGTTAAAAATTGGTACCCTTCGGCAATGTTTCGCAATTCAAATGCATAATCGGGAGATCGATATCTCTCCTCAAGTAGGGAGAGTGCTTCCTGGATAGCGTGTTTGGTATAAGGATCTTCTTTATCTTCTGTTCCCTTATCTTCGGAGTCCTCCTTTTCAGAAGTGCTTCGCTCAAGAATGGAACGGATCGAATCCACACTAATAGGCTCTTCCGCAACAAATATGATTGACTCTATAATTTTGTGTAGTTCTGCCATGGATTGAGGAACAAAAATCAATGAGCAAATTACATGAGCATTGGGGAGTTTGCAAGCGGAAACAATTGTGATACCTTTACACTTTTAAGCATCTTATGCGTTGTTTATCTTATGGAATCCATAACTTTAGAAGTTAAAATTGTAAATAATTCTCCACACCCACTTCCTGCGTATGCTACAGGTGCTTCTGCTGGAGTAGACCTCCGGGCCTACTTAGAGGCTCCCATTGTGTTAGAAGCGGGTTCACGTAAGCTCGTTCCCACCGGTCTCTATATAGAACTTCCTGTGGGATATGAAGCTCAGATTCGCCCGAGAAGCGGGTTGGCATATAAGCATGGAATCACGGTGCTCAATAGTCCGGGAACAATAGATGCCGATTACCGCGGGGAGTTGAAGGTGTTACTCATTAACCTTGGAGAGAAAGAATTCGTAATTGAGTCAGGGGAGCGCATCGCCCAAATGGTTATCGCCCGCCATGAACAGGTCGATTGGGTACCAGTAGATGAACTTGGAGCATCGGAAAGAGGAAAAGGGGGGTTTGGCCACACGGGAAAACGTTAAATTTTGTTACTTAAAAAAAGGAATTTTCGAAATGATTGGTGAACATTTGAAAGGAATTTCTTGCCATCGAATAAAATTGGGAAAGTTAGGTGCATGGCTTATCCTGTTTCCTTTACTCAGTCTGGCACAAGCTCAGCAGCCTCCTCAATTATTAACCGAAGAGCAGCAATTGCGCTCTCGTTTCATAGAAGCGTGTACGGAGTACATGCGCGAAGCCTATGAGAAGGCAGAGACTATATTCCTGGAGATTTTAGAGAAAGACCCCGAAAATGCACCCTCTCACTTTTACTTAGGTAAAATTTACCAAAAGAGAAGAAATTTCTCTCAGGCAGTTGTGTCGACCAAAAAAGCTCGACAATTTGACCCCAATACACAATTATATCAGGTAGCCCTTAGAAACATCTATCAGGAAACAGGGGCCATTGAGGAGGCGATTGCTGTTCAAGAAAAAATTGTAGAAAAATATCCTGAGGATTTGAAACAACAGTTGCTGAGCCTTTCCTTACTTAAAGAAGCAGGGAGATGGCAAGACGCTCAGGGGCGTTTAGCATACATTGAGGGAAATTTTGATACAGGTATCCTATTGGATGAGGTTCGCAACGAAATTTTTCAAGCCTTGGGTAAAGATGAATCAGGTTCCTTAGTAAAGGGCAAAGCGAAAGGCAGAAAAGAGACAGAACCTTCCGCTAGTACTGGAAGTGTACGGGAGCGATTTGATTCCTATCTGAGCGAGGGTAAAAAACAGGAAGCCCTTCAGGCGGTTGAGGAGCTACTCAATCAAAACCCTACTGATACCCAAGGACGCTGGTTGCTTGCCACTTACTACTTGACGCAATTGGATGAGATAGATAGCACAAAATTCTCAGCTGCTATCTTACCCATATTCTCAACGAATGAAATTCCAATAGCGACAAAACTTGCATTGATTGAGCGAATGAAGCCAGGCAAGGCTACATCCTTAAAGCCTACACAGACTGCCCAACTGATCGAGGCAATGGTTCAGTCTCATGCAGGAGAAGAAGGGATGACTCAAATCAAAGGGGATATGTATTTTTCGAATCAACAATATGATTCAGCCTTTGTAGAATACAAGTCAATTGTGGCTGATGATCCCGCCAAAGTAGTGATTTGGGAGCGTTTATTAGAGAGTGCAGAACGCTCGGAGAAATACGAACAGGTGTATGTGGAAGCTGAGGAGGCAATGCTGTATTTTCCCAACAGTAGTTCTTTTCTTACTTTTTATGCATTGGGAAGTGTTAGGACACAGAAGTGGGACCAAGCGTTGTACGCTTTGCAAAAGATAGAACGCCTCCCCAATGTTCCCCAGGACCTCTTAGCAAAAAGCAAACGCGAGTGGGCATATATGGATTTTTCCAAGGGTGAATATACTACAGCCCTGGAGAAAATTTCAGCAGCACAAGCACTTTACCCCACTGCCTGGGGCTATGAGCTTTCAGGAGATATTTTGAGTAAATTGGGAAGAGAGAAAGAGGCACGAGCACAATGGGAATTGGCAATAAAAAATGGGGCAAAATCGCTCAATATTCAGGAAAAGCTGGCACAATGAGAGAGTATAACAGAATCCTTCCGCTTCTTACAATAGCGATGGGAATGATCCTTCTAGGAGTAGGCTGCAAAACTATTAAGGGGGTTGGAAACTCAGATAAAGTTCCTAAAAAACTGGACCGTACGATACAATTGGTGCAGGAGCGAAGTCCAGAATTTAATACCCTTAGCATTAGTGGAAAAGCAAAAGTAGATATTCCTGAAGAAGGGATGGGGATGCGCATAAGCTATCGGCTCAACATGTATAAGGATAGTCTAATATGGATTCGAGTTTCCAAACTTGGGATTGAGGCTGTACGTGTTTTGATCACGAAGGACTCTGTATTTGCCTTAGACAATATTAACGAACGATACGTACGTTCTGGATTTGATCCCGCAAATAAATTTACCGGACTTACCCTGGATTTTCCCCTGTTACAAGATTTGGTGCTGGGGAATTTGAACCTTATACCCAGACAAATTAGTTCGCCCAGCTTAGAGGGAGAATCCGATCAATTTGAGCTGGAAGGAAATGAAAATGGAACGGCTTTCACCTATACGATAGACAAGGATTGGTTGAAACTAAAGAAAATACATGCCTATAATCCTACGTTGTCTCAAGAGACCGAGATTTCTTATGGAGATTTCCAGAAACTCGGAAAGGGGTTACTTCCCCAACAAGGCGTTATTCGGGTTACCCAACCACAGCAAGTGAACTTGGATTTTACACATGCGAGGGTCCGGGTGAATCCTGAGAGAATGTCTGTCAAATTTAATATACCCAAGGGCTATTCCTTGGTATCCGGTTAGTGTATGGATTGGTATAACTTTCATCATCCGTTTTCTCGGATTATTACCTTGCTTATACGAACATGCATAGTTTTGGGGATAATTGCAGTAGGGAGCTTGGAAGATGCATATACCCAGGCACTTACCAAATCCCAGTTGATGGATAAAATCGCCTTTACGGAGAAACTGCTCTCGACCACTCGGGAAAAGCAGGATCGATCTTTAATGGATTTAAACTTGGTTGACAAGCAGCTAGTACTTAGAACACAACTGCTTAGAACCCTGAGTAATGACATCAAGGAGCAAGACCGCCAAGTGCAGGACCTTTCTCGCCAAATCTTTGGATTGGAAAATAACCTGATCAGCGTTCGGGACCAATATGCCGAAACAGTTAAGTATTCCTATAAAAATTTTCATGCAGATAATTTCTGGCTTTCCTTGTTAAGCTCTACTAATCTATCTGAGGCTTATTATCGGAGTTTATACTTCGTCGAATTCAGTAAGTACAAAGCCCAGCAGATCCAAACTATACAAGAACAGCAGGAGAGTCTAGCCCAGCAGAAGAATGAAAAGTTGAAAAGCCTAGAAGAAAAAAAGAAACTACAGCTTCAAAAAGAATTAGAAATAAAATCCTTAGAGCGAACCCAACTCGAACAAGAACGCCTGATTAGAATTCTGCGGAAAAAAGAAAAAACGTATGTGAAAAGAATCAGTTCAGACCGGGAAAGATTGAGAGAACTGATAGCCGAAATTGATACCAAATATGGGGAGGTACCAGAATTCAATGAATTTAAAGATATAGAGAAGGCCTTTGAGCGGGAAAAAGGATTTCATTACTGGCCAGTACCTACCAATAAAGGTGTGGTAGTGGGAGAATATGGAACTACCCGAGATGCTTTTGGCAATCGAATTGAGAATGACGGAGTCTACATTCGAACGTCAAAAGGACAGTATATACGATCCATTTTTCAAGGGAAAGTTACTGGGGTAACCAATATTCAAATGAATGGCTATGTGGTAATCATCGAGCATGGGGCATACCGGTCGGTGTACGCTAATCTGGAGAGCTACAGCGTAAATCCGGGAGACATGATCGGGGCAAAGCAAGTCATAGGCACGGTTCGGACAGAGCCTCGGACAAATGAGTCCCTTTTACATTTTCTTATTTATAAGGCTCCCGATCAGTTTCTAGATCCCGAGGAGTGGATTTTTGTGGATTAACTTGACTTATTGCCATTTTTTCCTACTTTTAGACACCATACCACAATTTTTTTAAATTTATTAACTGCTATGTTCGAAATTTATCAAAGCGAAAAAAGCGGAGAATATTATTTCCGATTAAAAGCTACTAACGGCCAGATTATCCTCAGTAGTCAGGGGTATAAGCAAAAGACTACTTGCGAAAATGGGGTTGAATCTGTAAAAAAGAACTCTTCAGAAGCTAGCCGTTTCGAGAAAAAAGAATCAGCAAATGGTAAATTTTTCTTCAATCTGAAAGCTACAAATGGTCAGGTTATTGGAAAAAGCCAAATGTACGAATCTGAAAAAACTCGAGATGCAGGGATTGCATCCGTAATGAAGAATGCTCCCGACGCAAGTGTGAAAGAAGTTTCTGCTTAGCACTTTTTTCCAAGAAAATATTTGGCGTCATTCTCGAAAGAGGATGGCGCTTGTTTATTATTTGCACATTGAACTAGAAATGTAAAGTAAGCTGAGTCCCTGATTCAGGATGTTCCAACAGGCTCGGACGAAGGAGAGAGGATAAGCTAACTCCCAGTAATCGAACGGGTTTCAAAGGGGGAGTAGGTTGATACAGGAGTTCTTGAATAACTGGAATGATTTCCTCTTCTCTGTCTATCCATTGGGTTAGGGTTCTACTTCGAGTGGTGAGGACAAAATCGTGGTATTTTATTTTGAGGGTCAATGTCTTTCCCTTACTTCCTGCCTTTTGAGCCCGTTCACATACCTTTTGGATAATGGGTAGTAGCTTTTCCAGCATTTCCTCAGGCTGTTCTAAATCCGTTGAGAACGTATTTTCTGCACCAATCGATTTACGGATTCTATTGGGCTTCACAGGTCGTTCATCTATCGCACGCACAATTTTGTAAAAATACCGCCCCATTTTTCCAAATCTCCTGGCCAATTCAACTTCTGAACGAGCTTTTAGGTCCTTGCCCGTATGGATTCCCATTCGCTTCATTTTTTCTGCAGTTTTTTTCCCTATACCATGGAATTTAGCGATGGGGAGTTTTTCTAGGAAGCTCTCGACTTGGTCTGGGGGAATTAGGGTAATCCCATCCGGTTTGTGGATATCCGTTGCCACTTTTGCCAAAAACTTATTGATGGATATACCTGCAGATGCAGTAAGGTGGGTTTTTTGAAAGATTTCTTCTCGGATTTTTTTGGCAATCTTAGTCGCTGAAGGAATACCCTGCTTATTTTCTGTTACATCTAGGAAGGCTTCGTCCAGAGAAAGCGGTTCCACCAGGTCTGTATAGGAAAGGAATATTTCCCGGATTTGGAGGGAAATATCCCGATATTTATCAAAATTAGGACGCACAAAGATCAAGCGCGGGCACAGTCTACTAGCTGTTAGAGAAGGCATAGCGGAGCGAACGCCATAAGCACGTGCTTCATAACTTGCTGCAGCTACTACCCCTCTTTCCCGAGAGCCCCCAACAGCTACGGGTTTGCCCTTTAATTCTGGATTATCCCGTTGCTCTACGGAAGCATAGAAAGCATCCATATCTACATGAATTATTTTTCGTATAGATATATGAGTTTGCATAGGATAAAAATACAGAAAGAGAATTTTTTCTCTATAGAATTCGGCAGAGTTTTTGTTTAGTATTAAATTTTCTTAAGACAGTTCAATCTACACAAGCCACACAATGAAAAAGATGATCCTCCTTACTACAGTACTTATCGGACTTCTTGGGACCCAGGTTACCATAGGCCAGGAGGTGCTTCCCGTAAAAACCGAAAAACCTGCTTCAGAATCTCCTTCTACATTTTCCTCTTCTTCCTTTGAGCCTGCTAGTCCTACTGTTAATCTACCTGCTCATATGAAAGGAGATACGCTAGCACCTACAGTATTGGAGTGGTCTGCTGAGTCCTTTGATTTTGGAGAAATCCAACAAGGAGATACGGTATCTCATACCTTTACCTTCAAAAATTTGGGTACACAGCCTTTACGTATAAGCAACATAAAACCTTCCTGTGGCTGCACAGCCCCGAATTGGACCAAAGCGTTAGTACCTCCAGGAGAAGAAGGCTTTGTTGAGGTAATTTTTAACTCTACGGGTAAGTCCGGAACACAGAACAAAAGCATAACGGTTTTTCTCAACACGGAAGAGCGACGGAAGGTATTACGATTTAAGGGGTTTATCAAGTAGAAGAGAGAAGTGAGAAACAGGAAGTGATAAATCAGAAGCAAGGGCTGCACCACACTATGTAGAATATAGATATTTTAGGATTTTTAGTTTCGTCAAAATAAGTTGAGAATTAAATCTATTATAAACGAGTTGGGATGGACTAGCTGATCATCTAGCCTCAATCAACTTGTTTGCATCCACCTTATCCACCTCAATTCCATTTCATGGGCTACAGATCCTTATTGATTGCCATTAAAGGGAATACGCTTCTTGTTGGGAAAACGGTAAAGAGATTTGGAATATCCTGCATGACTCACAAAAGGAAGTCCTACATTTAGAATCTAATGGGACTTTGCCTACTTATTTTGAAAAAGTAAAGGCTGAAAAGATGACTTTGCAACAAGCT